>DASXCR010000244.1:0-7659 GCA_036491075.1 Solirubrobacteraceae bacterium | reverse complement strand
GGGTAGCCGACCAGCAGCACGCGCGCCCGCGGCGAGCGCACGTGGATCGCGTGCAGCGTCGCGGCGATCTTCGGCGCCGTCGCCGCGATCTGCTGGGCGAGCCGGTCGCCGCCGCCCGCGACGGCGAAGTTCGAGCGACAGGCCGTGCCCGTCGGTGCGAGCAGCCCGAGCTCGATGCACGTGGTCGCCGCCCCGACGAGCCCGACGTCGTTGCCGCCGATGCCGATCGTCACGAGCGCCGTGTCGCTCGTGAGGGCGTCGAGCTGCGGCGCGTTGGTGCCGAGCGCGACCGCCTGCGGCGCGGTCATGTGCACGGTCGTGGCGCCGGAGCACGTGACGTCGCGCACGGGCGACGCATGGATCGCCGCGGCCACGATCGACGGGTAGTTGTGGTCCGAGCGCAGGCAGCCGGTCGGCTTGCCGACCTGGTCGAGCACGAGCGGAGCCGCGCTGTAGGAGTCGCCGAGCGCCGCGTAGGGACCGCTGGGGCTGGCGGCACCGGCGCTCGCGGGCAGGACGAGCGCGGCGACGAGCGCAAGCAGCGGCGCCGCCAGCCGGCGGCGGTGGACGACGGTCATCGGCTCAGTTTGCCGGTGGGGCGACGTTGGGGTCGCGCCCGGACGACGGATCGCGCAGCGCCGCGGCGACGACCTTCGCCGCGATCGCCGAACCGGCGATGTTCAGGTGGATGCCGTCGGGCTCGCGCACGCGCACGTTGCGCCCCCGGTAGCGGATCACGCTCTGAAAGCCGTTGGGCGTGAACAGCAGGTCCATGCGCAGGACGCTCACGTGGTCCAGGCCCTGGGCGGCGCTCAGGATCGCCTGGTTGACGGCCTGCGTGACGTACGTCGCGCCGTCCGGCAGCGGCAGCGTCAACCAGATGACGCGGCCGTGCCCGTCGCGGCGGTAGCTCTTCATCATCGAGCGCACCTTGCGCTCGTAGACGGCGATCCAGCCCGGTCCGCAGCAGGTCTGGCTGGAGCCGTCGGCGGCCGCCATCGGGAAGCCCTCGCTGGCGCCGATCGAGACGACGGTCGTCGCCGGGTGCAGGCGCTTGGTCTCGGCGCGGGCGATCTGCACCCAGTTGGTGCCGGGCTTGCTGATGCCCGTCCCCGGGCGCACGTCGCTCTTGACCGTGTCCTCGTCGCCGAGCTCGTCGGAGAGGAAGCTGTCGGTGCCCTGCATCGTGGAGTCGCCGGTCGCCAGCAGCGTAGGGGGCGGCTTGGCGGACGACCCGTGCGCGCCGACTGCGATCGCGCGGCGCACGACGTGGCCGCGGATGCGCACCTCGGCATGCCAGCGCCCCGCGACCGCCGGCGTCAAGCTGCGCGTCGCGACGGCGATGGCGCGGGCCAGGCGCAGCTTGGCGCAGTCGCGCTTGGCGTGCGGCGGGATGATGCAGACGACCGGCGTGACGCCGCCGTTGTTCCAACGGTCGACGACGCGGACCGTGCCGCTGTGACCGACGGCGAGGCGGTGCGGGACGTCGAGGTCGAAGCGCGTGGCGCAGGATGGGGTGCGGACGCTGTAGGCGCCCGTCGCAAGCGTGCCGTCGGGCAGCGTCGAGGTGGCTTCGAAAGCACGCACGAGGCGATCGCAGCGCCAGGTCACGGCGCCCTTGAACTCCGTCGGCGTGCCGTTGGCGGCCTGCTTGACGCCGAGCCGCTCGCGCTTGTCGCCGACCCGCTCGTAGAACACGACCGGCTGGCCCTCGGCGCCGAAGAAGTCGAGGCTGATGACCCCGGCGACCGTCGTGTCGGCGGCGAAGAAGTTGCGCTGCGTCGCGGGGGCGGGGCTCGGCACCGGCGCGGGGTCGGTGGTCGCGGCGGGATCGGTCGGCGCCTGGGCGCCGGCGACCGCCGTGCCGAGCACGACGAGGACCGTCGCGAGGGCGGCGCACAGCCGCGGCAGGAGACGGGTCACGTGCGCATGGTAGCCGCGACGGTGGGCGCCGACGGCCGCCGTGGACGGATGGCCGAGCGCCGGCGCGAGCGCGCTCAGGAGATCCCGACGAGCGAGGCGCAGACCCAGTTGTGCGCGCCGCGCCCGCCGTCCCACAGCTGCGCGGCGAGGCGATCCTGCTCGGCCTTCGGGGCCTGGTAGGCGTGCTGCGTGGAGCCGCCGAGCCCCTTCCAGGTCGAGTCGAGGAACTGGTAGTAGCCCGACGCGCTCGCCGAGTTCGGCGGCAGGTTCTGGCCGCCCGACTCGCACTGCACGATCACCCACGGGATCGACCACGGACCGCCGGGCCCGGTCTGGCCGATCGCCTGGTTGCGCTGGGCGAGCAGGTGCGTCAGCTCGCGCTCGGCGCGCTGGCGTGAACGGCGGCTGCCCTGCAGCGCCTGCAGGCGGGCGGCGCGTGCTTGCGTGAGCGCCCCCTCACGGGCGCGCAGACCGGATGCGATCGCGGCCAGCGCGTCGTGGCGGCGCTGCACGTCCTGCGCCTGGCTCAGGCGCTGCGCGGTGAGCTTCGTCAGCACGCGCCGCTGCGCGAGCGCCGCCTGGCGACCGTCGCGCACCGCGCCGAGGATCTCCTGGTCGGAGTGCTGGATGCGGCGCAGGAAGTCGACGGTCTCGAGCAGGTTCTCGAAGCCGCGCGACTCGAGCACGACGGTCACGATGTCGGGGGTCCCGGCCGTGTAGCGCTGGCGCAGCAGGCGGGCGAGCTGCGCGCGCGACTGCGACAGGCGCTTGCGCAAACGCAGGGCGCGCTCCTGCGCCGTGTCGCGGCGTGCGGCCGTCCGCTGTAGCGCGGTCTGCGCGCTGGCGAGCTCGCGCTGCACCGTGGCGACGCGACCCTCGAGCAGCCCGACCTCGCGCGACGTCGTCTGCGCGAGGCGGCCCAGGCGCGTCGCGGCGCTCGACAGCTGGCGCTCGTTGCTGCGCTTGCCCGCGATGGCGTTGCGCAGGCTGTCCGCGCGGTCCGCGCCGCCCGCGGGTCCGGCCGTGCATGCCCACGCCGCGACGAGCGCAGCAAGCAGCGCGAGCGAACGGGGCGTCGTGCGGGGGCGAGGCATGCGGTGGCGCGCGGACGGCGGGCGTCGGCGCGGGAACCTCCAACGTAGCGTGCGCACCGTGCTACCCCGAAGCGCTGCAGCCGAGCGTGCGCGTGTCAAACCACGAACGCCGGCGTCGTGGTGAGACCGACGCCGGCGTTCGTGCGCTCCCCGTGGCGGGAGCAGCTCAGCCGGGACCGAGCTTCCTCGTCTCGACGCCGGCGCTCGGGCTGTTGGGCTCGGCCAGCACGTGGCCGAGCGCCCAGCCGAGCACCGAGTTCAGGCCGGTGGTGACCCTGCGCAGCTCGAGCATCGTCTTGATCAGTCGCACGAGCAGCAGCGACCCGAGGATCGCGACCGTCACGGCGGTGACGATGCTCGCGGCGGCGACGACGGAGCCCATCTCCCTAGACTCCCCGGGCCTTGCGCACGACGAGCGCGGCCTTGGCCGCGATCCCCGGCAGGACGCCGGTGATGACCTGCAGGGGGCCGTTGATGTCCTCGACCCACTTCGACAGGCCGCGCAGGTGCTGCTGCTCGACCGTCGCCAGTGCGCCGCCGAGCGTGCCGAGGCCGTTGGAGATCACGGTCAGGCGCTTGCGCACCTGGTTCAGCGCGATCCCCAGGATCAGCACGAGGAGCGCGGGCTCGACGAAGCTGACGAGGATCATGAGATCTCTGCTCATAGCGATTCACCTGCTCCTGTGTAGCCGTCCGTGAGGGCGTTCATGTAGCCGTCCTGGATGATGGCCTCCTCGATGATGAGGTTCAGCACCGGGGGCGTGAGCGACAGCTTCGGGATGTTCACGGTGTGCGACGCCACGACGCCGGCCGTGCTGAGCAGGTTCGCGACGCTCGTCTCGATGTCCACGACGAGGCTCAGCAGGAGCATCATCAGGATGATCACGACGATCAGCACGACGCCGCCCATGCCGAGCACCATCTGCCACAGGGCGTGTGTGTCGAAGTCGGCGAGGATGGTCATTTGCCAACCGCCACCTTTCGCAGGGCGCGGGCCATGTGCAGGATCCGCACCGCTGAGTCGTTGACTTTGTCGACGCCGTCGGCCAGGCTCGTCGTCTGAGCCCGGACCATGTCGACGCCTCCGTCGGCCGCGTGGGCCTGGTCTGCGATGCGCGCGGCGAGCGTCAGGATGACGGCCACGATGACGACCACCACGACGATCACCGAGAACGACAGCGCGAGACCGACATACCACGCGGAATAGGTCGCTGCGAGCATAGGGTCAGTAGCCCTTCCACGAGACGACCTGGACCTCGGCGCCGTCGACGAAGCCCAGGATGATCTTGATCAGCGAGCGCTCGATGTCGAGCTCCTCGAGCGTCAGGTGCAGGTGGTGCTTGACCGTTGCGAACGCCTCCGGCGTGATGTTCAGCTTGGCGTGCGCCGTCGACAGGGGCTCGCCCTCGTAGAGGGGTCCGCCCGCGCCGAGGACGTACGTCAGGAACATGCGCTGGTGCTTCTTCAGCTGGTCGCCGTCGATGCCCTCGAAGTACTTGTCGAGGCTCGGATCGGCCCACAGGCGCTGGTAGAAGTTGTCCACCAGCAACTCCATGCCGGCGTCTCCGCCGACCTGCTGGTACATCGCGTCGTGCACTGCTTCTGGCATGCGGGGTATCCCCTCCCTGTCCGGGCGGCTTGCGGTGCGGCGAGCCTAGGTTCGGGGTGTTTCGCGACCTTGCCGGTCTCATGAACGGCGCGTTAACTCGGGCCGCGTCCGCCCCCGCGAAACGGTGACGCGCGGCCCGGCCGCGGGGGGGCGAGGCGGGGCGGGCGCCCTCAGCGGCGCAGCACGCGCTCGCAATCCGTCGCGACGCGATCGGCGCGATCGACGAGCGCGACGTCGTAGCGACCCGAGCCGCAGCTCACCCGGTCGGGGATCAGCCGGCCGGCGCGCGTCGCGTCGCGCGCGTCGATGCGGTCGTTGCCGGGGCCGCCGGAGAACGTGTCGCGGCCGCTGGAGTCGGTCAGCCGGTCGCTGCCGTGGCCGCCGTCGAGGATGTCGTTGCCCGGCCCGCCGGCGATGCGGTCGTTGCCGGCCTCGCCGTACAGGGCGTCGTCGCCGCTCTGGCCGGCGATCCGGTCGTCGCCCGCGCCGCCGAAGGCGAAGTCGCCGCCGCTGCCGCCCAGCAGGCGATCGTCGCCCCCCGCGCCGGCGAGGCAGTCGCGGCCTGCCAGGCCATAGAGCACGTCGTCGCCGCCGAGCCCGAACATGACGTCCGTGCCGGCGGTGCCCGCGCGCGTGTCGGCGCCGGCGGTCGCGACGATCACGTTGCCGTCCAGCGGGCAGGCGCCGAGGTCCGGCGATCCACCCGACAGCTTGACCGTGAACGAGCGTGTCGCGGGCGTCGGATCCCTGTTGCCGGCGGGGTCGATCGCGGCGATGGAGAACGTATGCGGGCCCGGGCTCGCGCCCGACGCGAAGGCCTGCTCGCACGAGGGCACGGCCTCGCCGTCGACGGTGCACGCGAACGTCGAGTTGGGTTCCGAGGAGATCCACGAGAACCCCGGCGCGTCCGTGTCGATCACCGCGCCGTCGGCCGGACCGGCCGTGATCGTCGTGTCGGGAGGCGTCGTGTCGGGCGCCTGCGCCCGTGCGCTCGCGACCCAGCCGCCGGCGAGGGCCCCGACCGCGGCGACGCACGCGAGCAGCGCCGTGCCGCGTGGCTGACCGACCGATGCAGTCCTGAAGCTCATCTCGACCTCTCCCACTCGCGCCGCCCCGCGGTCTCGACGCTAGCACGCGATCGTTGACACGCCGGTCAAGGTTTGTGCGAGGTTGGGCGGCGACAGGCGCCGTGAGCAGATCGTCTACGAGGGAGCGTTGATGGCCGACCAGACGCCCGCGGATCGCGGGACACATCGCCAGCCGCCGGCCGCGCGCCGATCGACGGCGAAGCCGATCGCGGGGGCGATCGACCTCGGCTGGCGGGTGGCATCCCTGTACGCCCTGCGGCCGAGCACGCTGACGCCGCCGTCGCCGGTCAACGACGACATGCTGCTCAACCGCCGCAGCCTGTCCCCCGCGGATCGACTCGAGCTCGAGATGCGCGCGATCGCCGGGGCCGCGCAGCGCATCGGCATCGGCCTGCAGGACGCGCAGCTCGTGGCGCTGCTGGCGCTGGTCGACGATGCCGTCGCCTCGCCGGAGGGCGAGCAGGCGTTCCGCGACGCGATCGCCGGCGTGCACCTGTCGTTCGACAAGCAGCTGTGGACGCGCGAGGAGGCAAGCGGCAAGGCCTACGAGCTCGGCAACTTCATCTCGGACACGTGGAACCGCGTGCTCTGGCCGCGCACGACGCCCGATCCGCAGAGCGAGCTGCACGAGGTCTTCGGAGCCGTGCGCGTGCAGCGGATGAAGCTGCTGCTCGACGACCTGCAGGCGCGCGTCGACCCGATCGCCGCGCACGCGATCACCAACCACCTCGACCAGTGGCGCGATCGCGTGGCCTCGGCGGCGCCCGTCCCGGCCGGCGCCGGCGCCGCGGCGAACCCGACACCGGAGGGGACCACGACCCGCTTCGCCCCGGTCGAGCGCCAGACGATCATCTGGCGCCAGATGCTGACGGGCGACAAGGAGCCCGAGGCCTACATCAGCCACGTCAAGCGGATGGAGGTCCGCGACGAGCTGACCAAGCAGATCTGGCGCCGCTACCGGCGACCGCTGCCGTGGATCGCGCCGATCGTGGTCGTCCTCGGGATCGTGGTGGGTTCGCTGTACGCCCACCACCAGGACGACGCGAAGAGCCTGCTCGGCGTCGCGCTGACGCTCACGGGCGCGCTCGGCCTCACGCGCGCGACGATGATCGGGACGGTGCGCCGCGGCCTGCAGGGCTGGGGCGACCTCATGTGGAGCCGCGCGCTGGCGGTCGTCATCTGCCGCGAGACGTCGGTGCTCGACGAGCTCTACCCGCCGGTCGTCTCGCCATCGCAGCGCATCGCCGAGCGGTTTCGCTGGCGCTGAGCGCGGCGCTCAGCGCACGAACTCGATGTCGACCGTCTCGCCGGGGTCCATCGAGAGGCGGTCCTCCGGCACGAAGGCGAAGGCGTCGAAGTCCAGCAGCGAGGTCAGGACGTGGGAGTCCTGGTGGGTCTGCTTCGGCGCGACGTACCAGCCGTCGGCGCGCAGCTCGGCACGGCAGCGCACGGCGGTCGTGCGGCCGATGCGACCGGGCAGCTGCTCGGAGATCGTGGCCGTCGTGCGGCGCACCAGGCGCTCGTGGCCGAGCAGCGCGTCGATCGCCGCGACGACGAACAGCCGGAACGACACCGAGGCCGAGACGGGGTTGCCGGGCAGCGCGAAGCACAGCGTGCCGTCCTCGGCGACGAAGAAGCACATCTGACCGCCGGGGCGCAGGCTCACGCGGCCGAAGATCTCGCGCGCGCCGAGCGCGGCGAGCGCGGGGCGGACATGGTCGTGCGGGCCGACCGACACGCCGCCGACCGTTGCGAGGATGTCCGCCGCGGGCATCGCCTCGCGCAGCGCCTCGATCGTCGCCCGGCGGTCGTCGCCGACCTTGCGGCGCGAGATCACCTCGGCGCCAGCGAGCCGCGCGGCGGCGCTGAGCGCGAACGAGTTCGCGTCGCGAATCTGCCCCGGCTTCAGCGGCGCGCCGGGATCGGTGAGCTCGTCGCCGGTGCT
>DASXCR010000243.1:0-18284 GCA_036491075.1 Solirubrobacteraceae bacterium | reverse complement strand
CTCACGGGAGCCCGCGAGCGCGGGCTGAGAGGGCGTCACGCCGACCGTCAGCAGCTGATCCGGGTCATGCCGGCGAAGCGAGGTGCAATGCCGCAGCATCCCAACGCAACGTCTGACGTCGTCGTCATCGGCGGCGGCGTGATCGGGCTCGCCGTCGCGTGGCGTGCCGCGCAACGCGGGCGCTCGGTATGCGTGATCGAGCGCGCCGAGCTCGGCGGCGGCGCGTCGCACGTGGCAGCGGGGATGCTCGCGCCCGTGACCGAGGCGGACCCCGGCGAGCTCGCGCTGCTCGAGCTCGGCCTGCGCAGCGCACGGGCCTGGCCGGCGTTCGCGGACGAGCTGGCGGTGGCGTCCGAGCTCGATCCCGGACTGCGTCGCTGCGGCGCGCTCGTCGTCGCGCGCGACCGCGACGAAGCCGAGGCGCTGGATCGCGAGCTCGCCCTGCGCGAGCGGCTCGGCCTGGCCGTGCAGCGGCTGCTGCCAAGCGCGGCTCGCCGGCTCGAGCCTGCTCTGGCGCCCACGATGCGCCTTGCACTGGCCGTCCCCGGCGATCACGCAACCAACCCCCGCGCGACGGTGACCGCCCTCGCTGAGGCAGGCCGCCGCGTTGGGGTTGTCTTGTGTACGGGACGCACCGTGGAGCGGGTCACGTCCGAGCGCGCCAAGATCGCGGGCGTGCAGCTCGACGACGGCTCGGTCGTGGCGACGACCTGCGTCGTCGTCGCCGCCGGCGCCTGGAGCGGCGCGATCGCGGGGCTGCCACCCGTCGCGCTGCGGCCCGTGAAGGGCCAGATCATGCGCCTGCGCGACCCCCGCGGTCCCGGCATGCTCGAGCGCATCGTCCGCTTCGAGGGCGGCTACCTCGTGCCGCGCGGCGACGGCCGCTACGTCCTCGGTGCGACGAGCGAGGAGCGCGGCTTCGACACGACGGTCACCGCGGGCGGCCTCTACGAGCTCCTGCGCGACGCCGGCGAGCTCGTCCCCGGCATCCACGAGCTCGTCGTCGAGGAGACGTCGGCGGGCCTGCGTCCGGCGACGCCCGACAACGCGCCGCTGCTCGGTCGCTGCGAGGAGATCGACGGGCTCGTGTGGGCGACGGGCCATCACCGCAACGGCATCCTGCTCGCACCCGTCACGGCCGACATCGTCGTCGACGCGCTCGACGGCGCCGGCGCGCCGCCGGCGTTCCGCGCGGAGCGCTTCGCGGCTGCGGCGACGGCCCGCCGCCACGAGCACGGGATGGCCGCGTGATCTACGTCAACGGCACGCCGACCGACGCTCCCGCCGGCGCCACGATCCACGACGTCCTGGTCGGACTGAGGATCGACCCCGAAACGGCCGGCATCGCGGTCGCGATCGACGCCGAGGTCGCGCGGCGCGGCGTCTGGCCGACGCACACGGTCCCCGACGGCGCCCGCGTCGAGATCGTCACGGCGACGCAGGGCGGATGACGCCACCCCTCGTCATCGCCGGCCGCGAGCTGCGCTCGCGCCTGCTGCTCGGCACCGGCGGCTTCGCCCGGCTGCAATCGCTCGGCGAAGCGATCGACGCCTCCCAGACGGAGCTCGTGACCGTCGCGATGCGTCGCATCGACCCCGCCGCGCAGGGCTCGCTGCTCGACGTCATCCGGTCGCGCGGCGTCGACGTCCTGCCCAACACCGCCGGCTGCTTCACCGCCCGCGACGCGGTCCTGACCGCGCGCCTCGCCCGCGAGGCGCTCGAGACCGACTGGGTCAAGCTCGAGGTGATCGGCGACGAGCGCACGCTGCTGCCCGACGCGCTCGAGCTGCTCGCGGCCGCCGAGCAGCTCGTCGACGACGGCTTCGTCGTGCTGCCGTACACGAACGACGACCCGGTGCTCGCGCGCCGTCTCGAGGACGTCGGCTGCGCCGCCGTGATGCCGCTGGGCTCGCCGATCGGCAGCGGGATGGGCATCGCGAACCCGGCGAACATCACGCTGATCGTCGAGCAGGCGCACGTGCCGGTGATCCTCGACGCGGGCGTCGGCACGGCCTCGGACGCCGCGCTCGCGATGGAGCTCGGCTGCGACGGGGTCCTCTGCGCGAGCGCGATCTCGCGCGCGGCGGATCCCGTCGCGATGGCGCACGCGATCCGTCACGCGATCGAGGCCGGCGTGCTCGCGCGCGGGGCGGGGCGCATCGCGCGGCGCACGCACGCGCGCGCCAGCAGCCCGCTCGAGGGCATGCCGGAGCTCGCGGAGTGAGCGACGCCGCAGAGCTCGTCGCGCGCTTCGAGGAGGCGTGGTCGGCGGCCGACTTCGCAGCGCAGCTCGCCGCGATCTGCGCCCCCGACCTGCACTACGAGGACCCCGTGACGCGCAAGCCGCTCGTCGGTCCGGCCGCGCTCGCCGAGCACGTCGCGCGGCTGCGCACCGGCGCGCCCGACGCGCGCCTGGAGTCGACCGGCGAGCGCCTCGGCGACGGACGCTTCGTCGCCGCTCCCGCGCGGCTGCTCGCAACGCACACCGGCGAGCTCGGCGAGTTCCCGCCGACGGGTCGCGCGGTCGTCGTGCAGACGGTGCTCTACTGCGAGCTCGACAACGCTCGCACGCGGCTGTGGCGCGTCCGTGCGTTCTTCGATCTCTACGACGCCGCGATCCAGCTCGGCGTGCTGCCCAAGCCCGGCACGATGGGCGCACGCGCCCTGCTGATGCTGCGCGGCTTCGGGCTGCGACCCGGCGGGGGAGCCGCTACTTCGTGACGGTGATCGTCCCGGTCTGGTTGGGGTGGATCGTGCACTCGTAGTCGATCGTGCCGGCCTTCTTCGGCGTGTAGGAGAACGTCTGCCCGCCGGTGAAGTTGTTCGACGCGAAGCTGCCGCCCTTGTCGGTGACGTTGTGCGCGATCTGCCCGTCGTCGTTGGTCCACACGATCTTCTGGCCGACCTTGACCTTGACGGCGGCCGGGACGAACTGGATGTTCTTCATGGCGATGTTCACGACGCCGCCCTTGGCGGTCGCGGGCTGCGTCGCGGGAGGCGTCGCCGCCGCGGGCGTGCTCGTGCTGTCGGCCTTCTTGCTCGAGCCGCAACCGCCGACGGCGGCGGCGCCGGCGAGCGCGAGACAGGCGAGGGCGGTGATGGGCGGGCGAGGCATGCGTCGTCTCCTGAGGTCGCGAATGGCGCGTCGTGCGGTCGACCCTACCCAGCCGCGCCCGCAGCGTGCGACAGCACGCCCACGACGATCGCCGCGTGGTCCGACAGCGCGCCGCGATCCGGGCGCTCGGTGGTGCCGATCGCCGCCACGCCGACGGATCCGAGGACGTGGTCGACGCCATGACCGCCGAGCCGGGCGAACCCCGCGGCGGCCGGCTCGCGGACGTTGAGGTCGCCGCCCAGCACGACCGGCGCGCCCTGCGCCCAGGCGAGCGTCGCCGCCGCCGCACGCGCGATGTCCGCGCCGGCGCGCCGCGGCGAGTGGACCTGCGCATGCAGGTTCGCGCACCACGTCCCGCCGGCCAGCGCCACCGCGTGGCACACGCGCCGCTCGGGCCAGCAGCGCAGCACCAACCGGCGCTCGGCGACGATCGGACCGGCGCGCGAGCGAACGAGGATCGCGTTCGCACCGCCGCCGTTGGACTTGATGACGTCCGGGGCGCGAACCGCGATCGCGCGCCGCAGCGCCGGCAGCGCGTTGCGCGACGTCAGCGCGGTGCGCTGGTCGGCGTCGCAGGCGCGCGCGAGCGCGGGCGGCCACCACGGCGGCACCTCCTGCAGCAGCGCGACGTCCCACTCCCAGCTCGCGAGCGCCGCCGCGAAGTCGTCGCACAGATCGCGGCCCGCGCTCGGGACCGCGCGGCCGTGGAAGAGGTTCCAGCTGAGCACGAGCATCGCGTCGTACACTGCCCGACTTGCCGCGTCATCTGCTCACCGGCACGGAGCTCACGCGTGACGAGATCGTCGCGCTGCTGGACCGCGCGGACGCGCTGAAGGCGGCGCCGCTGTCCTCGCGCGCGCTCGAGGGACGCAGCGTCGCGCTGATCTTCGAGAAGCACTCGACGCGCACGCGCCTGTCCTTCGAGGCGGGGATCTTCGAGCTCGGCGGGCAGCCGATCGTGCTGCGCCGCGACGAGCTGCACCTCGCGCGCGGCGAGTCGCCCGGCGATACGGCGCGCGTTCTGTCGCGCCACGTCGCGGCGATCGGCGTGCGCACCGGCCCCGACGCGCTGCTTCAGGAGCTCGCCGAGACGGCCACCGTGCCGATCTTCAACATGCTCACCGCGGGCCACCATCCGTGCCAGGCGCTCGCCGACCTCATGACGCTGCGCGAGACGTTCGGCCGCCTCGAGGGACTGAAGCTCGCGTACGTCGGCGACGGCAACAACGTCGCGCGCTCGCTTGCGCTGCTCGGCGCGATCGCCGGGGTGCAGGTCGCGGTGGCGTCGCCCGAGGGCTACGCGCTGACCGGCGCGCCCGACGCCCGGCTGACGAGCGATCCGGCCGAGGCCGTCGCCGGCGCGCACGCGATCTACGCCGACGTCTGGGTCAGCATGGGCGACGAGGACACGGCCGGCGAGCGCCGCGCGGCGCTCGATCCCTACCGGCTCGACGACGCCCTGCTCGACCTCGCAGCCCCGGGCGCGATCGCCCTGCACTGCCTGCCCGCGCACCCCGGCGAGGAGATCACGGCCGAGGTCCTCTACGGTCCGCGCGAGCGCATCTGGGATCAGGCCGAGAACCGCCGCCACGCGCAGAAGGCGATGCTCGAGCTGCTGCTGGCATGAGGACGGGCGGGGCGCTGCGGCGCGCGCGCGACCGCGCCGCGAAGCTCGCGCGGATGACGCGCGAGGACAGCGAGCAGCTCGCCGCGGTCTTCCTGCAGGTGGCGACGTTTCAGGCGCGAGACGCGCTCGGCGCGTTGCGCAGGAGGCTCGCGCGCGGGCCGGCCGCGGACGGCGGCCGGCGTCCCCCGCGCTGACCGCGGCGAAGGTCCGACACGACGACGCGCCATATGCTGGGCGCGATGGAGACCACCACGTTCACGCGCCCCGAGCGCGGCGCCGAGCTCGACCTGCGCGTCGAGTCGCTCGCCTACGGGGGCAACGGCATCGCCCGGCTGGAGGGCTCGGCCGACGGGCGCGGCGGCTACGTCGTCTTCGTCAGCGGCGCCATCCCGGGCGACCGCGTCCGCGCCGTGGTCACGAAGCGAAAGCGCGGCTACGCGGAGGCCCGCACGCTCGAGGTGCTCGAGCCGAGCCCCGCGCGGATCGCCCCGCTCGCCGACCATCCGGGCGCGCCCTGGCAGGTGCTGCCGTACGAGCGCCAGCTCGCGGTCAAGCAGGAGCAGGTCGCCGACGCCCTCACGCGGATCGGTCGCCTCGAGGGCTTCCAGCTCGACGACATCGTTCCCGCGGTCGAGCCGTGGCGCTATCGCAACAAGCTCGAGTACTCGTTCGGCACGGCCGACGACGGCTCGCTCGTCTGCGGCTTCCACGCCGCCGGCTCGTGGCACGAGATCGTCCCGGTCGCCGACTGCCTGCTGGCCTCGGAGCGGTCGAACGTCGCGCGCGAGCAGGTGCTCGGGTGGTGTCGCGCGCAGGGCCTGCAGGCGATGGACCGGCGCACGCACACCGGCCTTCTGCGCAACCTCGTCGTGCGCGAGGGGCGGCGCACGGGCGCGCTGCAGGTGCGGATCGTGACCGGTCCCGGCGACCTGGACACCTCGTCGCTGGCGGCCGCCGTCGAGTGCGAGGGGCTGATGTGGACGCGCACCGAGGAGATGGCCGAGAGCACGGTCGGCGGCGACACCTCGCTGATCGCCGGTGCCCCGGCGCTCGAGGAGGAGATCGGCGGCCTGCGCCTCGCGATCTCGCCGCTGGCGTTCTTTCAGACGAACACCGAGATGGCCGAGCGGCTGTACGCGATCGCCGCCGAGCTGGCCGACCTCAAGGGCTGGGAGCGCGTCTTCGACCTCTACTGCGGGATCGGGACGGTCGGCCTCTCGGTCGCGGCGCGCGCGGGCGAGGTCTGGGGCCTCGAGATTGTCGAGTCGGCCGTCGCCGACGCGATCGCCAACGCGAAGCGCAACGAGATCGACAACGCTCGCTTCTTCGCGGGCGACGTGCGGCTCGCGCTGCGAGAGCTCGTGGACGAGGCGAGCCGGCCGGACGTCTGCATGGTCGACCCGCCGCGCGCGGGCCTGTCGCAGAAGGTCGTGCGGCGCATCATCGAGGCCGCGCCGCGCCGGATCGTCTACGTCTCCTGCAACCCCACGACGCTCGCGCCGAACGCCGCGCAGCTCGTCGAGGCGGGCTACGCCCTGCGCCGCGTCGCGCCCGTGGACATGTTCCCGCAGACGCCGCACATCGAGTGCGTGGCAGTGCTCGACAGGGCGTAGCCCCGGTCGAACCCGGGTCGAGGGGCTCGCGCAGGCATGTGCTACAAGTAACACATGAGGTCGATCGGGATTCGCGAGCTTCGCCAGCAGGCCAGCAAGCACCTTCGCGATGTCGAGGCCGGCGAGACGATCGAGGTCACCGACCGCGGCCGTCCGGTGGCGCTGTTGGTGCCGGTTCCCCAGGCAGACGCCATCCAGCGGCTCGTCGCGAGCGGACGACTGGTCCGTGGCACGGGCGATCTGCTCTCGTTGGGTCCCCCGCTACGGCCGGCGCCCGGCATGCCACTGCCCTCGGAGGCGCTCGAACGGCTGCGCGCAGACGAGCGTTGAAGGTCGTCTACCTCGACTCGTCGGCCATCGTCAAGCTCGTCGTCGACGAGGCCGAGTCCGCCGCCTTGCGCGACTTCCTCGCTGCACGTGCGACGCGACTGTCCTGCGGGCTCGCGCGCGTAGAGGTTCCTCGCGCCGTTGCGACGCTCGGCTCGGAGGCTTGCGAACGCGCGCGGGAGATCGTGGCGGCGCTCGATCTGATCGCGCTGGACGACCGCCTGCTCGATGCGGCGGGAGCACTGCGCGGCGAGCTGCGCAGTCTCGACGCGATCCATGTCGCCGCGGCCCGGGAGGTCGGAGAGCTGCTCGAATGTCTCGTCACGTACGACAAGCGCATGGCGGCCGCGGCGCGGGCGCTGGGACTCGCCGTGACAGTCCCGGTGTGAGCAGCCGCTACTTGCCGATGTTGTCGTGGACGTGCGCGAGCAGGCCCTTGCCCATGTAGACGCTCGTGCCGGGCGTGAACTTCCAGTGCACGGTGTCCTCGCCGGCCCGTGTCACCGCGACGACGATCGCGACGCGCTCGATCGTCGCCTCGTCACCGTAGGTCTGCTCGAGCTCCTCCATCATCTCGGCGGCGACGACGCCGATCGCCTTCTGGTCGATGGCCATGTGGGAGTCCTTTCGTGGGGGTCAGGGGTGCAGGAGAGCGGTGAGTGCAGCGACGTCGCGCAGGTTCCCGGCCTGCCCGTCGCGCTTCATCGCGATCAGGTGGTCGAGTGCGGCGACGGCGAGCACGATGCCGTCGTCGGCGCGCCTTCCGGCAGGTCGCGCGGGCGTGCACCGAACTCGATGAGGGCACCGGCGAGGCGACCGAGGTTCTCGAGGTCCAGATCCGGGGGCCGCCCGCAGCCGGTGTCCGGCTCGGACGCGATGCGCCGCGGCGGCGGTCGCGTGCCGTGACGATCGCGAAGACCGCCGTCACCCACAGCCCTCCCAGCGCCCAGCCGCCGAGCACGTCGGTCGCCCAATGCACCCGCAGGTAGACGCGCGACAGCCCGACGATCGCGGCGACGATCGACGCCGCGACGACGAGCGCGACCCGCCGACGCCGGCGCGCGGTCAGCGTGCCGAGCGCGATCGCGATGCTCAGCCAGGCCGCCGTGGCGGCCGTCGCGTGTCCGGACGGGAAGCTGTAGCCGACCGCGTGCACGAGGCGGTGATCCGGTCGTGCACGTGCGACGGCGAGCTTGATCAGGTTGCTCAGCGCGCTCGCGCCCGCAAGGCTCGCGGCGAGAAACGGCAGCGGCCGCCAGCTGCGCGTCGTGCGCCGCATCGCGATGCCCGTCAGGAGCACGAGCGGTACGAGCACCGTCGCGCTTCCGGCCCAGGTCGCGACCTCCAACGCGCGCGTCAGCCAGTGCTCGCGGTGCGCCGCGAGGAACGTCGCCACGGGCGCGTCGATCGAGACGAGGTCGTCGCGCTCGACGACGTCCTCGAGCACGGCGCCGAACGCCGCGGCGAGCAGCACGACGGTCGCGAGCTGCACCGCGAGCAGCGCACCCGACGTGGTGAGACGCGGCAGCGCCATCCTTCGCAGCACCCGACCATCATCGCGACCTCGCCGACTCGGCTGCGCGGGGGCGGGCCGGCCGACCCTGCCGTGCCGGCGAGCGCGCGCCGCCCGCCGCTACAGCAGGTCGCTCAGCGCGCGCAGTTCGGCGCGCAGCCCCGCCACCTCGGCCTCGAGCTTCGCGACCCGCTGCTCGAGCGCAGGATCCGCGGCGGCGGGCGCCGGTGGCACGGCGATCGGCGTCTGTGCGGCGGGCCGGGCCGGCGGCTGCCAGCCGCCGGACGCCGCCCCCGCGCCCGAAGCGGGCGGGCGCGGCGGCGAGACGTACGCCGCGGGCGGCGCCACCGCCACGTCGTCGGCGTCCTCGCCGAGCCGGTGCATGAAGCGCTCCTCCTTCTGGCCGGGCCGGCGGTGCAGCTGCATCGCGAGATCGCGCGCGATCAGGCGCCGCAGCGTCTCGTGGATCGCCGCGAGGTCGGCGAACGGGTGCAGGCGATCGGTGCGCTGCTTGAGCTCGCCGGGGGTCTGCGGGCCGCGCAGCATCAGCACGCACAGCACCGCGAGCTCGTCGGGCGCGCGGGTCAGCGCCTCGTCGAGCAGATGGCGGAACTTCGGCGCGCGCCCACCGCCCGCCAGGCGCGCCCAGCGCCGGCGGCTCAGGCGCGTCATCGCGTCGCGAACCGTCGCGTCGTCGTAGCGCACGACGGGGTCGCGGGCGGTGGACTGGTTGCACGCCGTGCGCAGCGCGTTGAGCGTCAGCGGATAGGTGTCCGGCGTCGTGCGCTGCTTCTCGATCAGGCAGCCCAGCACGCGCAGCTCCGAGGCCGTCAGGTCCACGGCCGGGAGGCTACTTCTCGCCTGGCTGCGACGACTCCCCGTCGTCCGGCTCGCCGGTCTTCGACGCGGCGGCCGACTCCTGCAGGTTGCGCAGCCAGTCGCTGAGCTGATGGCCGGCGGTCGAGACGTGGTCGCCGGCTTCCTTGAAGATCGTCTTGAACATGTCGGAGTAGTGCGCGGCGGCGTCGGCGGCCTCGGCGGCGGGCGGCTTGGGCGCGTCGTCTCGGCGGCGGTAGTCGCCTCCGACGATGCGGTCGTAGTCGCCGCTTCGCACCCACGACATCAGCTCGTGGACGCGCTTGACCGGCATGCCGTGATCGAGCTGCAGGTCCGAGAACATGCGCTGCAGGCGGTCGAGGCCGGCACCGCCCTCGGTGTACTCCATCGCCTGGCGCTCGAAGGCGTCGAGGTTGAGCTCGTCGGCGGCCGCGCCGCCGGTCATCGCCATCAGCATGCGACACACGACGCGGGGGTCGCGCGTGGTGAGCGCCGCGGCCCGATCGCACGACAGCTCGGCGGCGCGCGCCCATTCGAGCAGCGCGTGGCGCACCGCCAGCAGCGGCAG
This sequence comes from Solirubrobacteraceae bacterium, assembly GCA_036491075.1. Lineage (GTDB taxonomy): Bacteria > Actinomycetota > Thermoleophilia > Solirubrobacterales > Solirubrobacteraceae > CADCVQ01. The sequence continues at coordinate 8,684 of DASXCR010000243.1, read as the reverse complement.
GTTGCCGCCGGGGATCGGCAGCCGCACGGAGCTGCCGAGGCGCATGAGGATCGCGAGCGCGGTCCGGTACATGACGTGGTCGGAGAGGATGTGCCCGAGCTCGTGGCCGATGACGGCCTCGATGCCGCGCTCGTCGAGCAGCGAGACGGTCGCGCTGTTGAGCACGATGATCGGGCGCCCCGCCCCGATCGTGGCCGCGTTGGCCATCGGCTGCTGGGTCAGGTAGAGGTCGTACTCCTCGGGCATGTCGAGCGCCGCCAGCGCGCGCTGGTAGGCGTTCCAGATGCGTGGCAGCTGGTCGGGCCCGAGGCGCACCGAAGCACCGAGGTAGGTCTGGCGCAGCGCTCGCTCGTAGCCCATCTCGATGAGCTTGCGCACGACGAGATCGAGCATCGGGATCGACGCGAGCGCGGCGGTCGCGGCGCGGTCGGCGGGGTGCTCGTACGCCTTCGACGAGATGTTCCTCAGCCGATACGCCTCGGCGGGAAGGGCCACGCGAGCAGCCTACGCCCTCGCGCAACCGCGCGGGACGGGTCCTAGACTCCGTGTTCGAATGCGTGCCGCAACGATCCGTGACGGCGAGGTTCGCGTGCAGGAGCACCCCGACCCCGCAGCGGGCGCCGGGCAGGTGCTCGTGCGCGTCCGCGGCGCCGGCCTGAACGGCGCGGACATGATGCAGCTCGCGGGCCGCTACCCGGCGCCGCCCGGCAGCCCGCGGGACATCCCCGGGCTCGAGCTCGCGGGCGTCGTCGCGGCGCTGGGGCCGGGCGCGGAGCGCTTCGCCGAGGGCGATCGCGTGATGGGGATCGTCGGCGGCGGCGGCCAGGCCGAGCTCGCGGTCGTGCACGAGCGCCAGCTCATGGCGGTGCCCGGCGCGGTCGGCTTCCCCGACGCGGGCGGCCTGCCCGAGGTCTTCACGACCGCCCATGACGCGGTCTTCGTCCAGGCCGGCCTGCGTCCGGGCGAGCGGCTGCTCATCAACGGCGCGGCCGGCGGCGTCGGGACGGCGGCGATCCAGCTCGCGCATGCGGCCGGCGCGCACGTGACCGCGAGCGTGCGCAACGTCGCTTGCCACGAGGCGGTCGCCGCGCTCGGCGCCGACACGGTGATCGAGCCCGACGGCTTCGAGGAGCACGGTCCGTTCGACGTCGTGCTCGAGCTCGTCGGCGCGCCGAACCTCGCGGGAGACCTGAAGGCGCTCGCGACGAACGGCCGGATCGTGGTGATCGGCGTCGCCGCGGGCGCGAAGGCCGAGCTCAACCTGCTCGCGCTGATGGGCAAGCGCGCGCGGATCATGGCCTCGACGCTGCGCGCGCGGCCACTGGAGGAGAAGGCGATGACGGCGCGCGCGCTCGAGCGCGAGGTCCTCGCGCAGTTCGAGCGCGGGGCGCTGCGCGTGCCGGTGGCCGAGGTGTTCTCGCTGGACGACGTCGCCGCCGCCTACGAGCGCTTCGCGTCCGGCGGCAAGCTCGGGAAGATCCTGCTGGCGCCGTAGCGCTCGCGGGTCGCGCGCCGTCGGCGGCAGCTACTGTCTCGCGCGTGTCGCCCGACGCCGACCGGTTGGAGTGCTCGTACGGCGAGAACGCCTGGCAGGCTCCCGCGGCGCTGGTGCACGCGAGCACCGACGACCCGCTCGCCCTCGGCCGCTTCGAGCTGCTCGAGGGCGCGCCGCTGAGCTACAACAACCTCGCCGAGGTCGATCGCCAGCTGCAGACGATGACGCACGTCGCCGCCGCGCTCGACCACGCGGGCATCGCGGGTCAGGCCGTGGCCGTCGGCAGCAAGCACGGCAACGCGTGCGGGGTGGGGCTCGCAGCCGACCCGCTCGCCGCGATCCAGCGCATGCTCACGGGTGACGCACGCGCGATCTTCGGCGGCTGCGTCATGCTCGACGTCGACGTCGACGGTGAGGCGGCGCAGACGCTCCTGCATCACGAGAGCCCGACACGGCGCCTGCTCGACGTCATCACGGCCGCCGCCTTCACCGACGACGCGCTCGAGCTCCTGGCGCGCAGGCACGGCAAGTGCCGGCTGCTCGCCAATCCCGCCCTGCGCGACCTCGACCGCCGTTGCCTGGACGATCGTCCACGCACGCGGTACGTCCGCGGCGGCCATCTCGAGCAGCCGAACTACACGTTCGTCCTCGATCTCTCGGACCCGGCCGTGGAGATGACGGGTGCGCTGACGGACGCGCAGGCGCGCGACCTGCTGCTGGCATGGGCGGTCGGCGCCACGAGCAACTCGAACACGGTCACGCTCGTGCGCGACGGGCAGCTGCTCGGCAACGGCGTCGGCCAGCAGGACCGCGTCGGCGGTTGCGCGCTCGCGATCCACCGGGCCACCGAGGCCGGCCACGCGACCGCTGGCTGCGTCGCCTACAGCGACAGCTTCTTCCCGTTCCCCGACGGGCCGCAACTGCTGATCGACGCCGGCGTCGCGGCCGTCTTCTGCACCAGTGGATCGGTCCGCGACGGCCTCGTCCGCGACACCTTCGCCGCCGCCGGCGTCACGCTCGTCCAGCTGCCCGACGCGGCTGCGCGCGGGTTCTACGGCCACTGAGCGGACGGTGTCGTGGCCGCGGCGCAGCACCGGCGCACTCGGGCGAGCATCGGCGGCCGGCGCGGCGGCTGGGTCGACGCCGGGGCGTCGATCGCCGGCCTGCCAGTTCGGGTGACCCGGGCGTTCGTGGCCATCGCCGTCGTGGCCGGCGCCCTGGCGGGGCTCGATGTCGCGGACACGAAGCTGCTCGTGGTGCCAAGGGCCGACACCCTCGACGAGGCCATCCACGCCTTCGATCCCGGCGGGGCGCTGAGCCGTCCACAAGCCGTCGCTCGGCTGGGCGGTGGCCGCCGGGGTGGGCGTGGCGGGCGTCTACGCGCTGTCGATCCTGCTGCACGAGCTTGGACATCTGGCGGCGGCGCCCCGCACGGGCGTCGAGGTCACGGCGCTCGAGCTGCACGCCGCGGGTGGCTTCGTCGAGATGGACGACGCGAGGGTCTGACGGCGGGGCGGCTCGCCGCGATCGCCGGGGCGGGACCGCTCGTGACGGGACTGCTCGCGCTCGTCGCGGCGCTCGCCCTGAACGCGCTCGGGTGGCCGCTCACCGGCGTGCCCGCGGACCACGGCGCGGCTGGGGTCGCCGCCGGGCGCGTGCTGTCGGGCGCCTTCGTGATCAACCTGGTCGCACTGCTCGCCAACCCCGTCCCCGTCCGCCCGCTCGACGGCGCTCACCTGCTGGCGGCGGCACGGCTGCGACGCGACGGATCCAGTGCACGGTAGTGGTCTTAACGCAACTGATTGGTTGCGCGACGCAGCACGAACAACAGCGCGACCAGCAGCGCCGGAGCGAGCGTCAGGCTCGGCAGCACGTCGCCCTGCGCGATCCCGGAGACGCCGATCGCGACCGCCATCGTGATCGCCAGCACGGTCGCGGCGGGGACGACCGCCCGACCGCCGACGAGCAGCGCTCCCCCGACGATCTCGACGAGGCCCGCCGCGACGACCCATGCCGGCGCGGCCCGCAACCCGAAGCGGCGGAAGTTGTCGAGCTCCCAGCCGTAGGCAGCGAACTTCACGAGGCCGGCGGCGAACAGCGTCACCCCGGCGACGCGCGCGACCAGCGAGGCGCGGGCATCGCCTCGGAGCGCGCGGTCGGCGGCGGGCAGGACGGACACGCGGAGAAGACTCCCATCCGCCGCCCGGTCGCGGGTCGGGCCGGCCGTACCCGTCACCTGCGCACTCGGCGGCGAGCTTCGTGTGGCTGGTCGCGAGACGTCGAGGGCGGCCGGCGCGCTGCCTCACCGCCCCGCGCAACCTTCGCACCCGCACGTCGTTTCTGGAGCATGCCTCTGAGAAAGCACACCGTCGCCTTGGCCCTCGCCGCGCTGGCGGGCGCCGCCGCCATCCCCTCCTCCGCCGCCGCGAGTCCACCGTGGAGCGCTCCCGCCTCGATCCCCGCGGCGACGGGCGCCCCGGTTCAGAGCGTCTTCACCGCCGCCGGCCACGGCGTCGTGCTCTCGCCCAACGGGGGCGGCAGGTCCGCTCCCGCGCAGCTGGCCGCGGTCACGCCCGCGGGCGCGGTGACGTCGACCACCCCGCTGGCCTTCGTCGGCGACGACCTCGCGACCTACGCCGGCGATCGGATCGCCGTCGCCGGACAGACGCTCGCCACCGCCGGTCCCGACATCGGGACGATCGACGACTCGAGCTCGATCGTGACGCGCCTCGGCACGCCCGCCGCGCTGGGCGCGCAGCACACCGTCCCCGGCACGAAGGGCCAGCAGATCTACGGGCTGGCCTCCAACCACGCCGGGCTGATGGCGCTCATGACGGGCGCGGGCACCAAGACCCGCACGGTGTTCATCCGCAAGCCGGGCTCGAGCACCTTCTCGGCAAAGCTGCGCTTCTCGGTCTCAAGCCGGGCCCGCGGCGCGACCGTCGCCGTCGGCGATACCGGCGACGTGCTCGTCGTCTACGAGGACGCCCACGAGATCCGCGCACGCCACATCGGCCCGCACGGCTCGGTCGGAGCGGTCCACGAGCTCGGCGCCGGCGTGCAGTCCGACCTGCAGGCGATCGTCGACGACGACGGCCGGCTCGAGGTCGCATGGAAGAGTCAGCGCGTCGACGAGGGCGAGGCCGCGACCCCGGCGCTCGTGTGGTTCGCCACGGCCGCGCCCGGCCACGGCTTCGGCTCGGCACACAAGATCGCGACCGTCGGCCAGGTCGGGGCCGGACGATACGTCGCCGCGCCCGCGGTGCGCCTGCTCGCCGTCGGCAACGACGCGCTGCTCGCCTACACCGGCTACGACGGCGCGAACTACCGCGTCGAGGCGCAGCAGATCGCCCGCGGCCATCTCGGCGGCGTGCAGCAGCTGTCGCCCGCCGGTGTCGATGCCGTGCTCGGCGACGCGGCGGTCGACGCGCAGGGCGCGCAGATCGTCGCGTGGCGCTCGGGCGTCGCGGGAGCCGATCCGAGCGGGCTGCCGGGCGGCCAGGCGTCGCACACGCCCGTGCTCGCCAACGTGCGCCCCGCCGGCGCGGTCGCGTTCGGCGCGGCCGAGTTGGTCAGCCCCGCCGACACGGACGTGCCGCTCGCCCCGTCGGCCGCGCTGGACCCGGTCAGCGGCCGGGCGATCGTCGCCTACGGCCTGCTCACGCCGCAGTCCGCGCAGCTCGCCTCGCGGCCGGCGTTCTGATCGCGCGCGAACCGCTGCCTGGGAACGTCCGCAATGGCTCCGGGCGCTCGCCGAGGGCGCTCGGCGATCTCCGAGCCGGCCGCGCCGAGAGACCCGTCGCGGCACGCGGCCTCCCCGAGGATCACGACGGCGCGTCCGGCCGCGCCCGCGCGCCGCGCAGCAGCGGCGCGATGAGGTCGGCGTTGGGCAGCAGGTAGCCCGCGGCGAGCAGCGGCAGCGCGGGGATCGCACGCTTCAGCGCAACGCCGAGCAGCAGCGAGGCGATCAGGCCGCAGACGAGGCCCGCGATCGTGGCGGCCCGGCGCAGGCCGTGCGCCCACGCCCACGCGGCGAACATCGCGAGGAAGATCGCGTCGCTCAGGCCGACATGGCCCGCGCTGCCCATCGACCCCCATGCGGGCAGGTCGAAGCTCAGCGGGTCGCTGGCCGGCGTCCCGCCGGCGAGCAGCTGCGACGACGGCCCGGTCGCGACCGACCACACGTCCACGAGCGCCACGAACACGGGCACCGCGACGGCGACCGCAGCCGTGTTCAGCGCTCGCGCGAACAGCAGGCCGACCGCCGCGGCGACGAGCGCCTCGAACACGTTCGCCCCCGCGCCGACGCCGCCCACGTCCAGGCCTCCCATCACGAGTCCCGACGCCACCAGCACGAGCACGACGCTCACCACCCCGTCGCGCAGGGGCAGCAGCGACAGCGTCGTCGTCGCGACCAGCACCAGCCCGAGGCCGCCCGCGACCAGCACGGTGACGTCGCCGGCGGGCAGTGCCGGCAGCGCCGGCGCCGCGAGGAAGTACGCGAACGCCACGACGACCCCGGCGACCGGCAGCCACGCCGACCGGCGGGGGATCACCGGTAGTGGTTCCTCCGGTGGGTCCTCGTGCGTGGGGGCACCCGATCCAGGTGTGCGAGGACTTGCCGGAGGGGCCACTGGCCGCTCAGTAGGGCGGCAGGTCGGCGTACCACGCGCCGAGCACCCGGAACGCCGTCCAGAACGCGCGCTTGGCCGTCTCTTCGTCGAGCGCCGCATCGATGTTCGGCACGTACAGCGCCTCGATCGACGGCGTCAGGTGCTGGATCTCGCCGGGTGAGGCGAGCACCGTGTCCGACAGCGGCAGGTCGAGGTCGTTGAGGATCTCGAGCGCGTCCTCGCCCATCACGACGACGATCTTCGGCTGCACGATCGCGATCTCGTCGGCGACCCGCCCGACGCACGCGGGGTCGGCCAGCGACGTGTCCGACACCGGGCACTTCACGCACAGCGTCCCGTAGACCGCCAGCGGATCGATCGCCAGGCGCTTGAAGGCCTTCATCAGCGCGGTCCCCGAGCGGCCGAAGAACGCGACGCCCTCCTCGATCTCCGGCGGCATAGGCGCGTGCTTGAGCAGGAAGACGTCGGCCTGCGGGTGACCAGAGCCCAGCACGGGCATGAGATGGCCGCGCGGGCAGCGCTCGCACGCCTGCAGCTCGCGCGTCAGGGTGTTCAGCTCTCGGATCGCCCGCTCGAGGTACTTCTCGCGGATCTCGTCGTCGGTCGCGGGCATGCTCGCCGCTGGTTTCGACGGTTCGGAGGGGCGACCCTGCGCGTGCATCACGACTTGCGCGTGGCCCGTCGCACCCTCCGCTCGCGGCGCGCCGCGCGGGCGCCCGGGGGCGTCGCCTTCGTCTCGAGGAACTTCAGCGCCTGCACGTAGAGCAGCGAGGAGGGCTTCGTCGTGATCTCCGCCTCGCGCAGCGCCTCGAGGAACTCCTGCGGGCCGTCGAAGTCGGCCATCCGCACGCGGACGGATCCGAGGCCCTGCGCGACGTGCGAATCGGAGCCCGCTCCGGCGAGGATCCGGTACTTGGCCGCGAAGCGCTCGGCCTCCTCGTTGAACGAGCCGATCGCCACGCGCGGGTTGTAGACCTCGATCGCGTCGATGTCGTCGACGATCCCGAGCAGGTGCTCGTAGTCGGGCACGGCGTGCATGCGGTCGAACGGATGCGGGACGTAGACGAGGCCGCCCTGGCGCTTGATCTCGGCGACGGTCTCGGCGAGCGTCATCCCGCGGTCGATCTTCTGCTCGATGAAGAGCCCGATCACCTCGCCCTGGTCGGCGGTCTTGACCTCCTCGGCGAGGATGATCTTCACGCCGAACTCGGCCGCCTTGTCGCGTGCCTCGTACGCGCCGGTGATGACGTTGTGGTCGGTCACGGCGATCGCGCCGAGCCCCTGGTCGCGGGCGGTCGCGAGCAGCACCTCGACGGGCGTCGCGCAGTCGTGCGAGTGGTCGGTGTGCATGTGCAGGTCGACGTCGATGCGGGGTCGCGTGCGCAGGCGAAACGCGATCTCCGGGTTACCGGCGCGCGAGTGACGGCGAGCGACGAGGCCGGCGTAGACGTGCTCGAGGTCGTCCGTGACGCGCGGCCACGTCAGCTGCTCGCGCAGCGGCGCGGCCCCGGCGGCGAGGCGCTCGCGCAGCGCGGCGTCGTCGATCAGCCTGCGCAGCTGCGCCGCGAGCGTATCGAGGTCGCGCGGCTCGAACAGGAGCCCGTGGGCGCCCTCGCCGAGCAGCTCCTCGTAGACGGGCAGGCGTGCCGCGATCGGGACGACGTGGGCATCGAGGGCCCGGAGCACGAGCCCCGGGGCGGGCGCGGTGCCGTCGGACGCGGCGACGAGGATGTCGGCATCGGCGAGCGCGTCGACCTCGCCGAGCTCGCCGGGCGTCGCGTAGGTGACGCGAGCCTGCAGGTCGGCGCGCAGCGGCGTGCTGCTCGACGGTCCGCGGGCGGAGACGATCGTGGCCTGCCACGGCCCGTCGGCATCGAGGCGGCGCAGCGCGCGCAGGAACAGGCGCAGGGCTGGGCGCTCCTCGTCGTCGACGAAGAGGATCCGGGCGGGGCGCGGCGGGCCCGCGTCGCCGGCGGTGCTCGCCGCCGGACCGTTCGCCGCCGCTCGGGTCACCGTGTCCACGGTGGCGCTGCCGTTTGCGAGCGTGCGCGGCGGGGGATCGTCGGCGCCCGGCAGCAGCACGCGGTAGTCGGCCGGGAAGAAGCGCTGCATGAGATCGCGCGTGGCGCCGAAGCTCGCGGTCCGCGCGTCGAGCCGGCCGAGCACGAGCTGCACCACCTTGCGCGCGACCTGGGTGGAGAGCAGCCGCTCGGTGGGCGTGTGGAAGGTGCCGACGTTGAGCGCCCGCGAGTGGCGCAGCGCGGCGCTCGAGGTCGAGGGCGCGAACGGCTCGTGGACGTGGCAGATGTCGAGCGGCAGGATCGTGAGCAGGTCCTCGATCGTGCGCGAGACGTCGACCGGCAGGGCCGGCGCGCGCCGGCCGGATCCCGGCAGGTCGGGCAGCGCGTCGCCGACGGAAAGCACGCGCGGCGGGCCGCCGGGCTCGGGCAGCAGCTGCTCGGGATCGTCCGCGGCGGCACGGATCGCCTGCCGCGTCTCGCGCACCGCGTCGTGCGAGCGCGACGGCGCGACGATCACGACGCGGTGCCCGCGCC
>DASXCR010000242.1:0-6122 GCA_036491075.1 Solirubrobacteraceae bacterium | reverse complement strand
GGCCTCGAGCCCGGCAAGTACGTCCTCTTCGTCGGGCGCCTGGAGCCCGAGAACAACCCGCACGTGCTCGTCGAGGCGTTCAGCCGCATCTCCGGCGAGCGCGCGCGCGACATGAAGCTCGTCGTCGTAGGCGGCGCGCCGTACGCGCACGACTACATCAAGCAGGTCCAGCGCGCCGGCGACCCGCGCGTCGTGTTCCCCGGCTACGTCTTCGGGCGCGGCTACTGGGAGCTGCAGCACCACGCGTACGTCTTCTGCGCGCCGACCGAGGTCGGCGGGACGCACCCGGTGATCCTCGAGGCGCTCGCTGCCGGCAACTGCGTGCTCGTCAACGACCACGCTCCGAACGTCGAGACCGTCGGCGACGCGGGCGTGACGTTCTCCGGCAAGGAGGGCGTCGCGTCGCTGACGACCCAGCTCGAGCGCCTCTTCGACGAGCCCGAGCTCGTCGAGCACTACCGCGCGCGTGCCCGCGAGCGGGCACGGCGCTACTCCTGGGATGCCGTCACCGACGAGTACGAGCAGCTCTTGCTCAACGTCCGCGAGATGGACGGCCCCGGCGGACTGCCGGTCGAGCTCGTGGACTCCGAGTCCGCGCACCCGCTCGCCGGGACGACCTGACGCCGGCGCCCGCGCCCGCGCCGCCCGCACCCGGCCGCCGACGGCCGACCGAACGGACCCCCGCGCCGCCGGCGCCGCGCCGGTCCGACCGCTCAGTGCGTGACGGTGACGGCCGCCGCGCGGCTGGCGAGCGCCTGACCGGCGTTGATCCAGCGCAGGCGAATGTAGCCGGTGGCCGGAGCCACGACGCTCGTGTTGAAGTAGTGCCGTGGCCCGGCGACGCTGACGCGCTTGCGCGTATGCCAGACCTTGCCGTGCTTGGAGCGCCACTGGATCGACACCTTCGGACGCGACGTCGGCGGGGCGGGGCGCAGCATGCCGAAGAGCGGCACCGCGGTCCCGTGCCGGACGCGGACGCGCTTGATGAACAGCGGCGTGACGTAGGCGCGGTAGGCGGGCTTGTGCTTGCCGCTGAGCAGTTCGAGACCGCTCTGGAACGTGCGCCAGGCGAGGCTCGCCTGCGGCCCCGTCGTCTTGTAGCGTGGGTCCGGCGCGTCGTCGACGAGCAGGAACTGGCTCAGCGCCCGCACGTCCCTGTTGCGCGACGCGATGTACTCGGCCTGGTCGAGGTATGCGGCCTGCTGGGAGAACGTCGCCGCCGCGAACGGGTCGGGCTTGGTCTGGTAGCCGTACTCGGTCAGGTACAGCGGCACGCCACGCGTCGTCGGCAGCTTCTGCCCGTAGCGCTCGTAGATGCGGCGCAGCTCGCGGCTGAGGTCGGGGAGGTTGGCCATCGTCACCCAGTCCGGATCGCTCGGCTTCAGGCCCGGCGGCGACACGAGGTCGTAGGGGTGATGCGCCCAGCCGGTCGCGTGGAACAGACCGGGATTCTGCGCGACGAACGTCGCCACGTTGTCGGGGCAGCTGCGCACCGTCGCCGAGGATCCCTTGATGAGGTTGAGGTTCGAGTCCAGGCAGTACATCTGGCGGATGAAGCGCAGCGCGTCGATCGACTGCGTGATGCCCTTGCCCTTGCCCTGCCCCTGCGGCGCGGTCTCGCCGATCAGGATCGTGTCGGTGCCGTGACCCGAGTCGGCGAGCCCCTGCCACGCGGCGTCGACCAGCGAGCGGTAGACCGCCGGCGAGGACTCGACCTCGCGCTTGGCGTTGCGCGGATCCGGCGACCACTGCGGCGTCAGCCAGCCGGCCTGGTTGGGCTCGTTCCAGATCGACCAGTAGTCGACGCGCGGCAGGCCCATGTACGTGCCGCTGTAGCGCGTTCCGACGGCCTTGACGAACTCCCCGAACTCGACCGGGTTGGGGCCCCAGTTCTTCTGCAGGTCCGCGCGGTCGGAGGGCGCGGCGCTCGCGGCCCAGCGCGGCACCGGCGACGTGATGTCCAGGTCGACGAGGATGCCGCGCGCGAGCGCGTCCGTGATCAGGTGGTCGTACGGCGCCCAGCCCGCGGCCGGGTAGGCGGCCGGGTCGGTCGCGTCGAAGCTCGGCTTCTGCACCTGGTCGTTGGCGGGCGCGACATTCGCCCAGAAGACCGAGATCCGGATGCGGTCCACGCCGAGCGACGCGATCGTGTCGAGCGTGCTGTCGACCTCGGCCGGGGCCCCGTAGACGAGCAGCGGGTCGTCCTGGAACATCGACTCCTGCGTGGCGGAGGCCGAGGCCGCAGAGGGCAGTGCCGCCAGCAGCAGGGCGGCCGCGATGAGGGGGAGGAGTCGTTTCACTTGTGCTTGGCGCGTGTCGCGGCGATCTGCTTGCGCGCATCAAGGAACACGCCGAGCGGCCGGGAAGATCGGGGGTCAAGATAGACGGCTCGGCGACTTGCCGTCACGGCAGCCTGCGGATGACCCGTCTGGAGCTCGAAGCCGGCGAGCGCCATCCAGGGCTCCGGATCGTCTGGTTGCAGGCGCACTGCCTGTAGCAACGCAGCCCGCGCCTGGATCTGGCGGTTTCCCGCGCGCTGCTCCACGGCAGACAGCGTGAACAGCGGATCGAGCGCCAGCGGGTCGCGATCGTGGGCCTTGACGGCCTGCGCGCGGGCGGCCGCGACGTTGCCCGACTCAAGCGTCGCGAGCGCCTGCTGATCGGCCTCGTCGGAGCGCAGCGGCTGCCACACCGTCCACGCCGCGACGAGGGCGAGCGCGACCACGGCGAGCGCCGCGAGCGGTCGCGAGCGCTCGCGCAGCCCGGCGCGTAGACGCTCGGCGATATCGCCGTGGGCGCGGCGCGGGTCGTCGTCGCGCAGCGGTCCGCGACCGGCGAGCCAGCCGGCGGCGAGCAGCGCGGTCGCGGCGTTCGCTGGCACGAACCACGTCCAGTCGATCGTCGAGTGGATGCCGAACACGAGTACGACGGCGCCGAGCGTCAGCATCCCGATCCGCTCGGGCGCGTAGTCGCCGCGGTCGCGGTCTCCGCACCCTCGACGCGGAGCCAGGCCGGTCGCGGTCGCCGCGCTCGCCAGCCATGCCGCGAGCAGCAGGAGGTTGAGCGCGAGGCCGACGAGCCCGAGGTCGGCGAGCGTCTGCACGACGTAGCCGTGCGCCTGGCGGACCACGCCGTCGGTCGTGCGAAAGCGCTTGCGCGCCGTCGCGTAGCCGCCCGCTCCGACCCCGACCCCGACGTGCTCCTTGAAGACCTTCAGGGCCTCGTTCCAGTACTGCGCCCGGACGCTGCCGGCCGCGGTCAGCCGGTTCGGACCGCCGGACGGAAGCTTCGCGTGCGTGTTCGTCAGCGAGTCCCACGTGCTCGAGACCGAGCCGCCGAAGCCCTTCTCCGACAGCGCCATCTTCGCCGCGATGCCGACGGGGAAGAGCGCGAGTCCCACGACCAGCACGACGCCGATGCGCCGCCGTGCGCGCGGGCTCGGCGACCGCGCCACGGCGACGAACCCGACCGCCATGCCGGTCACCGTCAGCACGGCGAGCACGGCGACGACGAGCACGCCGAGCTGCACGCCCGCGTGCTCGCGCAGGTCGAGCGCGACGCGATCCTGGCTGAGCGCGTCCTGCGAGAACGCCCACGCCGCGACGACCGCCGCGCCGGCGATGCCGGCGAGCAGCACGGCGGCCGCGCGCAGCCGCAGCGGCTTGACGGCCAGCAGCCAGCAGCCCGTGCCGATCACGGCGGCCAGCAGCGCCCCGCGCGAGTAGGCCAGCAGCATCGTCAGTGTCAGCAGCGCGAGCCCGGGATAGGCGAGCGCGTTGAGGGTCTGGTGACCGGTGCGCCGCGTGCCGAGCCACAGCAGCCCCGGAACGCCGAGCGCGGCCTGCAGGCCGACGCTGTTCCAGTAGCCGAACGGCTCGCGCAGGCGCGAGTAGATCTCGTCGGGGTTCAGCGCGCCGGGTGCGACCTTCGTCGCCACGGCGTAGGCGCTCACCACGACCGACGACAGCGTGATCGCGCCGAGCAGCGCACCCCAGCGATGCGGGATCGCGTGGGCGAGCGCGGCCGCGGCGGCGAAGACCGCGACGTAGGCGAACGTGCGATTGGCCTCGAGCCACGAGTCCGACGGGCTCGCCGACCAGCTCATCGAAAGCGCCGTCAGGCCGGCGAGCGCGACGAACACCAGCAGCGGGGCCGCGCCGTAGACGCGGGTGCGCCGCGGCGCCAGCAGCAGCGACCCGGACACGGCGAGCCCGCCGCCGACGATCAGCGCCATCTCGACCGGCGTCGTGCGTTCGAGCTGCAGCCCGCCGTCCGCTCGGAAGGCGACCGCGCAGAGGATCGCCGCGAGTCCCGTCGTCAGCAGGGGCTGGGCCTGAAGGCCCGGGACGCTCAGCGTCCCGGCGCGTGGACGCTCGTCAAGCGCGGCGGGTGCGGGCAAGGCCTCGGATGCGGACGACGGCGAACGCGATCGCTCCGGCGGCCAGCAGCGCGAGCAGCGCGACGATCGGCGCCGGCAGGTCGGCGACCTGGTCGGTGCCGGGCGCGCGGCCGACGTCGGCGGCCCTGACGACGTCGTCGCCGGCGGTGCGCCCGTCGGTCGCGGCCTCCGCGATCGCCGCGCGATCCTGCGGCGTCGCGGTCGCGAGCGGGTCGGCGCTGGGTGGCGGCGTCGTGGCGGCCGTCGTCGCGCCGCCGCTCGTGCCGCCGCCGGGGCCCGAGCCGGTGCCGGTCGCGGTTGCCCCGGAGCCGCTGCTCTTCGCCTTGGACTTCGAGGCGCCCTTCGCCGCGGCCGCCTCCTGGGCGCGGGCGATGATGTCGCGGCAGTTGCCGTACTGGTCGGCGTCGGTCGGGAGCTCGGCCAGAGCGTCGTGGTAGTCCTTCTGCGTGTAGGTCTTCGACAGCACCTCGTCGTCGGAGCAGTCGTTGATCACGGCGCGGCCGGACGCGTAGGCCGACGAGGCGCAGGCGAGCAGCGCGATCGATGTCGTCAGCGTGAGGATGGTCTTGCGCATCGAGAGGGTCACCGTAGTGAGCCGATCGCCGCAGCGAAGCCGCCGGCCCACGCGTCGAAGGTGTAGGGGGAGACGTCGCGGCGGGCGTTTGCGCCCAGACGCGCGCGCAGCGGCGCGTCGTCGTGCAGCCGCCGCAGGGCCGCGGCCAGGGCTGCCGAGTCGCCGGCCGCGAACACGAGGCCGTTGCGTTCGTGGCGCACGAGTCCGCCCGCGACGGCACCGACCTGGTCGCTGGCGATGATGGGAGTGGACTGGTTCATGGCCTCGTTGGCGACGAGCCCCCAGGGCTCGCGGAAGCTACGCGTACGCAGCGACGGTACGACGCAAACGTCCGCGGCGGCCAGGAAGTTGCGCACCTGCTCCGGTGGCTGCGCTCCCACGAAGCAAACCGCGCCGCCGGCGAGGGGTCGGGGAGACCCCGACCCCGCGCCGGCGAGGACGAGCGCGGCGGTCGCTACGAAACCTGACGAACGCCAGGCATCGAGTAGCACCGCTGCTCCTTTTTCCCGGCTTGGGCGGCCGAGAAACACCGCGGTGAACGCCGCCGTACGCTCGACCTCGACGCGCGCGCCCCAGAACGCGTTGTCGACGGCCTGCGGCGCGACGTGGACGTTGCGTGCCCCGCGCGCGCGGACGAACGCGGCGACGTGCGGCCCGTATGCCACGACCGCGGCGGCCCGGTGGTAGAGCGTCGCCAGCAGCGGCGCGCCCGCGACGAGATGCGCCGGCGTGCGCGGATGGGCCCACAGTGCGGTCCAGAGGACGAACGGCGCGCGCGCGCTGCGCGCCCCGATCCATGCGGCCGGCAGCGCCGTGCGCCCCGCCGTGCCGCAGACGACGGCGCGGTAGGCCCCCGACGCGGCCAGCGCGCGGATCTCGCGCTGCTCGACGAAACGGTGCGGCACGCCGGGATCGGCGACCCCGGCCGTCGCGTGCCACGAGCGCCCGCCGAAGATCGCGAGCTCGATCGGCAGGCGGCGGTGCAGCGCGGCGAACGCGCCGGCGCGCTCGGGCGGCACGTGGTTGGTGACGAGCAGGACGGGCTTCACGGCCGACGCCTGCTCTGACGCCACGAGCGGGACATGCGCGAGCACTGCCGAGCGCCGGTGGCGCGGCGGGCGCGGGGCCGGACGGCGGCGTCCATCACGA
>DASXCR010000241.1:0-10549 GCA_036491075.1 Solirubrobacteraceae bacterium | reverse complement strand
GTCGCGTTCACGCTCGGCATCTCGCTGCTCGTCGCCGCGCTCTACGTGCGCTTCCGCGACATCAAGCCGATCACCGACGTCTTCCTGCAGGTGCTGTTCTACGCGACGCCGATCCTCTATCCGCTCGCCACGCTGCCGTCCAACCTGCGCCCGTGGTTCATGCTCAATCCGTTCGCGATCGTCGTGCAGCAGGCGCGTCACGCCGTCATCGACCCGACCGGGCTGAGCCCGTTCGCGCTGGATGCCGGCGCGCAGATCTGCGGAGCGGTCGCGATCGTCGTGGTGCTGTGCACGCTCGGCTACCGCGTCTTCCGGCGGATGGCTCCGCAGATGGCGGAGGAGCTGTAGCAGCTCAGCCGGCGGCGGCGGCGACGCCGGCGAGCGGCGCGAGCAGCCGCGGGTAGACCAGCGAGGCGCGAAACGCCTCGGCGGCCTCGCGGCCGGCCTCGCGGATCGCGGTGAACTCGGCGGGGCCTGCCCGCACGCGAGCGAGCAGGTCGACGAGCGCCGCGGAGTCGCGGATCTCGACGTGGTCCTCGCCCGCGCACAGGCCGTGCGACGGCTGCAGCGGCTCGCTGACGAGCAACAGCCCGGCGGCTAGGTAGAGCGCCGCGCGCGGGCCGAAGCCGGGCGCGTCGTCGTCGCGCACGTCGATCGCGACATCGGCTGCGGCGAGCACCGCGGCGAGCGCGTCGCCGCGCAGCCCGCTCGCGACGTGCAGCAGCTCGTGGCGGTGCTTGCTGTCGACGAGCAGCCGTTCGGCGCGCGGGCTCGAATGGCCGATGACGAGCGCGCGCGGGCCGCCGGGCGACCAGCGCGGCGCCGCGAAGCGCTCGTCGGCGACGGGCAGCGGGTGGTCGATCGCGTGGTCGTAGTCGCCGGCCGATGCCTGCCCGGCGACGAACTTCGGCGACGCGCTCGGCAGGTCGGGATGATGTGCGAGGCCGGGCGGGCGGTCGGGCGCCGTCGTCCACGCGACGACCGGCACGTCGATCGCGCGCACCGCCGCGGCCGGGACGCTGGCCGCGCCGAAGACGACGACGAGCTGCGGATCGTGCTCGGCGACGTGCGCGAGCAGCCGTGCGGCGGCGTGGTTCGCGCGATGCTCGACGAACGACGGCCGCAGGCCGCCGACCGCCGCCGAAGGCACGGCGTGCCCGACCTCGCTCGCGCGGCCGACGAACGTGACCCGCAGCGGCTCGCTCGCGGTGCTCACGACCTCACCGCGCTCACAAGCCGCCGCGCGCGGAGCCGAACGCGTCGAGCGGTCATGCCGCGGCTGCCTCGAGTAGGCCGAGGAGTCACGAGCCGCCGCGCGTGGAGCCGAACGCGTCGAGGTCGGCGAGCAGGTCGGCGATCAGCCGCGGCCACACGCGCGACGCGCGGAACTGCTCGGCTTTCAGGCGTCCACGCGCCCGCACCCGGTGATGCACGCGGGGGAAGCGCACGACGACGGACAGCGCGCGCCGCAGCTCGCGCGCGCCGTCGACCTGCACGTAGTCGATGCCGGGCTCGAGTCCGTGCTGCGGGTCCAGCGCCTCGGAAAGCACGAGATGCCCGGCGGCGAGGTGCATCGACACGCGGTTCTCGAACGAGGGGTAGTCCTCGTTGTGGAGGTTGATGGCGACGTCGTGGCGGCGCAGCAGCTCGACGAGCTCGTCGCCGGAGACCCCGAACGCGACGTGCAGCACGTCGTGGTCGAGCTTCGCCGGGGCGAGCAGCCACTCGCGATGCGGGGTCGACCGTCCGACGAACAGCACGCGCGGCGGATGCGCCATCGGCGCGACGGGCGCGAAGAAGCGGTCGGCGACCGGCAGCGGCAGCGAGCGCCAGATCGCCAGCACCTCGCCGGCGGTGTCGGCGATCAGCGGGTCGAACGAGACGACGCGGTCGAAGTTCGCGACGTCGGTCTGGCGCAGGTCGGCCAGCCGGCGCTGCAGGTCGGCGTGCGCCTCGCGACCGCGCGGCAGCGGCTCGGAGAGGAAGCCGAGCACGACCGCCGGCAGCTCGGCCAGCAGGCCGGGCGGGACGACCTCCGGCCGGAAGACGACGACGACGTGCGGTACGAACGCGCGCAGCGCCGCAACCAGCGCCGGCCCGTCCCCGCCTGCGCGGAACTCGAAGAAGCGCGGTATCAGGCCGCCGGCTGCGTGCTCCAGCGCGCAGGCGGCGAAGAACGTCGTCTGCCCGACGAACGCGACGCGCAGCGGACCACCGGCGGGGCGGCGCGGGCGCACCCGTGCGAGAGGAGCGGAAGGCGAGCTCAGAGCGCGGCTACGATAGCGCGCACGTGGGCCACCAACCATGACGGACTGGCAGGAACGCATCACGGCGGGAACCGATCCGTCCGTGCGCGCCGAACACACCCTGCGCTATGCCGTGGCCGGTCCGATCGTGCGCGCGGCGGCGACATGGTGCGACCTCGGCTGCGGAACCGGCCTCGCCGCGAGCTGGGCGACCGACGGGCCGTTCGGCGGCCGGCTCGTGCTCGTCGACGTCGACGAGGCGAGCGTCGTGCAGGCCGCCGCGCATCTCGGCGCCGCCGAGACGACGCCGCTCGCGGTCGATCTCGACGACGCCGCCGGCCGCGCCGCGGTGCGCGCCGCGGTGCTCGACGGACCGGCGCCGCGCGCGATCACGTGCTTCGAGGTGCTCGAGCACGTGCGCGACCTGCCGGCCGTGATCGAGCTGCTCGCCGAGCTCGCCACCGAGCACGAGACGACCGTCGTGCTGAGCGTGCCCAACGACGCGTTCTGGGCGATCGAGAACCCGTTTCACGAGACGACCTGGAGCACGGCGGCGTTCGACGAGCTGCGCGCGCTGCTGCCCGACGGCCACGTCTTCGCCGAGCAGCTGCCGCTGCGCGGCTCGCGAATCCGCGTCGCGGGTGCGGCCGAGCCGGAGGGGGCCGGCGCGGGGCCGGGGGCCGGCGCCGTGCTGCCGCACGAGGGCGCGGTCGCGTCGCACCTGATCGCCGCGTTCGGGCCGGCCGTGGCGCGGCTGCAGGGCGCCGCGACGATCTTCGAAGCCGACCAGCGCGGCGAGCGCCGCTGGACGCGCCAGCGCGAGAGCGACCTCGCCTACCTCGAGGCCGAGCTCGTGTCGCTGCGGGCGCTGGCGGCACAGATGGACGACTGGCGGCGCTACATCCACGACCTCGAGGACCGGCTCGGCCTGCCCCGCGCCGGCAGCGAGGAAGCGATGGCCAACGAGCGCAGCGCCGGCTCGTGAACGTCGCCTTCCTCGTCAACGACCTCCAGCTGTCCGGCGGCATCGGCGTCGTCGTGCAGCACGCGCTGCAGCTCGTCCGCCGCCACGGTTTCGAGGTCTCGCTCGTGCTCGTGCGCGAGCAGGACGACCCGCACTGGGCCTACGACCCGCTCGAGCACCTGCGCATCCTGTCGCTGCCGCAGGCCTGCGACGAGCACTACGACCTCGCGATCGCGACGTGGTGGGAGACGACGCTGTCGCTGTTCGACGTCCCGGCCGACCGCTACGCGTACTTCGTGCAGTCGCTCGAGGACCGCTTCTACGAGCCGGCAGACGCGGCCGAGCGCCTCGGCGCGGGGCTGACGCTCGACCTGCCGGTGGCCTTCATCACCGAGGCGTCGTGGATCGCCGACACGCTGCGCGAGCTGCGGCCCGACGCACTCTGCGCGCTCGTGCGAAACGGCATCGACAAGCAGGCGTTCGACGCGCCCGAAGCCATCGACGTGCGGATCGGGGCGCCGCTGCGCGTGCTCGTCGAGGGCAACCCGCGCTCGTGGTTCAAGCACGTCCACGAAGCGATCGAGGCCACCGGCGCGATGCGCGAGGCGCACCACCTGACCGTCGTCTGCGGCGACCGCGAGGGGCTCGGCGACGTGCGCGCGGATCGGATCGTCGGGCCGCTGAGCACCGCGGAGATGGCGACGCTGTACGGCGAGAGCGACGTGCTCGTGAAGCTGTCGAGCGTCGAGGGGATGTTCGGGCCGCCGCTCGAGGCGTTTCACCGCGGGGCCACGTGCGTGACGACGCAGGTGACCGGCTACGACGAGTACGTCGAGCACGGCTGGAACGCGCTCGTCTGCGACTGGGACGATCCCAACGGCACGGCACGCGCGCTCGACCTGCTCGCCCGCGACCGCGCGCTGCTGCACTTCCTGCGCTTCAACGCGCTGCACACCGCGCGCGGCTGGCCCGACTGGGAGCAGCAGGGCTCGCTGATGGCGCTCGCCCTGCGGCGCATCCGCGACGCGCCGTCGCCGGGCGGCGAGGGCGCGGCGCGGTCGCTGACGGCCGGCCTGGCCGCCGGCGTGCACCTCTACACGACGCACATGCAGCAGCGCAACGAGTACGCGCGACAGGCGACGGCGATCTCGCGCCTGCGCAAGCATCCCGCGCTCGTCTGGGCCAAGCGGGTGCGCAACCGCCGCTGGGCGCGCGCGATCACGTGGCCGCTGCGGCGCCTGCTTCCGGGCACCATGCGGCGGCTGCTCGGCCCATGAGCCGGCTGCGCGCGGCGGCGAGCGCGCTGCTCGGGCGCACCGGCGCGCCGCTGCCGGTGACGGCCCCCGCGAGCCTGCTCGAGCACGGCCGTCGCGGCACGGTCGCGCTGAAACCGGGCGCCGCGGAGGCCGCCACGGCGCCCGCGCTGAGCGTCGCCGTGGTGGTGCCGTCGTTTCGCCGCGGCAGCGGCGGGCACCGCGCGATCGCCGACCTCGTGCGCGGGCTCGAGACGCGCGGCCATCGCTGCTCGCTGTGGATCGGCGACGAGGAGCGCCGCCACGCCGGCCAGACGCCGGCGCAGGTGGCGGCGACGTTCGCGAGCTTCTTCGGCCCGATCGCCGGCCCGGTGCGGCTCGGGTTCGACGGCTGGGCGGGCGCCGACGTGGCGGTCGCGACGGGCTGGCAGACCGTGCCGCGCGTGCTGCTGCTCTCGCAGGTGCGGGCGCGGGCGTACCTCGTGCTCGACCACGAGGTCGAGTTCTACGCGACGTCGGCCGAGCGCGAGTGGGCCGCGTGGACCTATCGCCAGGAGCTGCACGCGATCGCCGGGTCGGCGTGGCTCGCGGATCTCGTGCGCACGACGTACGGCGCGAGCGCGGACGCCTTCGACTTCGGCATCGACCACGACGTCTACCGGCCGCTGGATATCGCTCGCCGCGAGGAGCGCGTGGTCTTCTACGCGCGTGCGGTGACCGCGCGGCGGGCGGTGCCGCTCGGGCTGCTCGCGCTCGCCGAGCTGCACCGCCGCCGGCCGAGCGTGTCGATCGCCCTGTTCGGCGAGAGCCGGCCGCTGGAGGCCGGCTTCCCGGCGGAGGATCTGGGGGTGCTGGCGCCGGCCCAGCTGGCGCGCGCCTACGCCGAGGCGACGGTCGGCGTCGTCCTGTCGCTGACGAACCCGTCGCTGATCGGCCCGGAGATGCTGGCGTGCGGCCTGCCGGTCGTCGAGCTCGACTCGGGTCCGATGCGCGCGAGCTTCGGCCACGACGGGCCGCTGGTGCTCGCGCCGTTCGACCCGCTCGCGCTGTCAGCCGCGATCGAGCACCTGCTCGACGACCCGGCCGAGCGCGAGCGGCGGGCGCGCGAGGGGCTGCGGCTCGCCGGGCAGCGGACGTGGGAGGCGGCGACGCTCGTCCTCGAGCGGGGGTTGCGCACGGCGCTCGCGCGGGCGGGCTGAAGGCGCGCTTCTCGCGGCGTGAGGGGCGTGGGCGCAAGGGCGCGGCGCAGCGGGCGCAGGGACGCCGCGCAGCGGGCGTTGGGACGCGACGCAGCGGGCGCAGGGACGGGCACGGGGCGGGCGCGGGGGCGCAGGCGGGAGCCGCATGCGCTTGAGCGAACGCGGGGCGCCAGGCGCTCAGCCGGCCGACGCGACCCGCACGACGGTGCCGTCGCGGGGGTCGCTCGCCCACACGCCGCCACGGTCGGCGACGAGCGCCGCGAGCGAGGCGCCGATGCGCACGGGCAGCCCGATCGGGTGGCCGCTCGCGGGGTCCAGCCGCTGGACGCGGCCACCGGCGTCGCCCGCCCACACCGCGCAGCCGTCGACCGCGACCGCCGTCGGACGAAAGCCCGGCGCGGCGCGCAGCACGCCGACGGCGCGGGTCGTGGCGTCGACCCGCGCCACGCCGTGCGCCGTCGGCAGGGCGACCCAGACCGCGCCCTGGCCCGCGGCGACGGCTCCCACGACGCGCGTCGGCAGGCGCACGCCGGGCCGGATGAAGCCGTCGTGGCCGACGTCGAACGGCGTCAGGCCGTGGTCCGCGGCACCGAGGATCCATAGCTGACCGGCCTCGTAGGCGGCGTCGATCGGCGCGACCGCGGGGATCGACACGGGAGCCGGCGCGACGAACGTCAGCCGGCGGAGCGTCGTCACCTCGCCGTTGTCGAGGCTGATCGCGACGACCTGCGCACCGGCCACGACGACCTTGACGGCCGTCTCGACCGCGGCGCGGCGCACGACCCTGCGCGTCGCGACGTCGATCCGCAGGACGCGGCCGCGATCGCGATCGGCGACGTACAGGCTGCCGGACTGCGCCGCGAGGCTCACCGGCGCCCCGCCG
Source organism: Solirubrobacteraceae bacterium (assembly GCA_036491075.1). Taxonomy (GTDB): domain Bacteria; phylum Actinomycetota; class Thermoleophilia; order Solirubrobacterales; family Solirubrobacteraceae; genus CADCVQ01. The sequence continues at coordinate 4,004 of DASXCR010000241.1, read as the reverse complement.
ACGTGCAGCGAGCGTCCGGCTTGCGGCCGCGAGTCGCCGAGGCGGATGTCGAGGAGCGTTCCGGCGGCGGGCCGTGCGGTCCACAGGGTCGTGCCGTCGATCGCCAGCGGGCCGACGCCGGCGCCCGCGCGCACCCGCGCGACGACCCGCGGCGCGGTCGCGGGAGGGCACCCGGTCGCGGCGGCACCGGACGATGCGGGCCCGCCCGGCGGCGCGCCGCCGCCGGACGCGCTGCCGCAGCCGCCGAGCAGCAGCGCGGCCGCGACCCACGGCAGCACGGCCGCGACGGCTCGCGCGCTCATATGCCGGCCACGCTGACCGAGACCACGCGGATCGTGGCGCCGAGGTCGGGTGCCGTCTGCGGGACGCGCGCCGCGAGCGTCAGCCGCAGCGGCCCGCTGCCGCAGGCGCGCAGCGCGACCGTGCGCGCGGCACGTGGCGTCACGGCGATGGCGCGGTCGAGCCCGGCGCCGCGGACGCGCAGGCTGCGCCCAGACGGCGAGCCCGCGGGAACGGCGAGACCCAGGCGGACGCCGGCGCAGCGCGCGCGGTGGGCCGGGATCGTGAGCGTCGCCGGCCGGTCCAGCGCCAGCCAGCCGTCGTCGCTGAGCCCGTGCAGCACCCAGGTCGCCCGCAGCGGGCGACCGCCGGTGTCCAGCAGCCGCAGCGCCCCGCCGGGCGAGCGCGCGACCTCGCGTCCGGCGAGCGCGAGCGGGACGCCGCGCGCGGCGACGACGACGTACGCGGGCGTCCCGACGCCGAGCACGCGGCCGCCGCCCGTGACGTGGACGACCCGCGCCGGATGCCACGTCGTGTACGGGCTGCTGAGGGTGAACGCCGCCTGGACCGAGCGGTTCCAGAACTCCGCGGCGAGCCACGTGTCGCGCGAGTCCGAGACCTGTCCGAGCTGCGACGCGAGCAGCGTCACAGGCGTGTCGCGGCCGACCGCGCGGTCGATCCAGTCGTTGCCGGCGACCCGGCCGGTGCCGAGTCCCCTGTAGGCGGCCGAGCCGTTGACGACGCGGTTGAAGCTGTAGACCGTCCCTGCGCCGCACAGCATGATCGCCGCCCCGACTGCGGTCACGACCACGAGCGCGCGCCGGCGTCTGGCCACGACGAACGCCGCCGCAACCAGCGCGCACCCGAGCGCGATCGCGTAGCCGCCGGCGGCGAAGCGCGACATCGCGTCGTCGCCGAGCGCGCCGGCGACCTCGCCGAGCCGCGGGGCGATGACCTCGAAGAACCACGTCATCCCGGGCGAGACGAGAAACCAGAAGCTCGACGGGACCATCTGGTAGTCGGTGGTCGCGACCAGCGCGACCACGACCACGCCGCCGAGCAGCAGCGTCAGCGCGGGCCGGGGCGTCTCGGCGAGCCCGGCGAGCAGGCCGACCGCGAGCAGCGGCACGACGAACATCACGTAGCGCTCCTGCACGACGGCACCGATGAAGATCGCGTCGATGCGAGCGACCGTGATCAGGATCACCGCGAGCGTCAGCCCCGCCAGGCACGCGAACGCGTGCACGCGCCGTGCCGGCGCGGCGATCGCGCACGTCAGCACGAGGCCGACCGTCAGCACCATCGGCAGCACGCCGATCCCCCACGTGAGGAACGTGAGGTTGGCCTGCGCGTTGCGCCACATCCCGGTCGGGATCAGCTGACCGTCGAGCGTGTTGCCATAGAAGCCGAGGAGCCGCTGCAGGCGGCCCGTCGCGACCAGCGCCGCGACCGCGACGAGCGCGAGCGCCGCCGCGACGACGAGCAGGACGTGGTCGCGCTGCAGGCGCCGGCGCGCCACGCGCAGCGCCTCCCGGCGGCCGCTGTCGATCGCGCCGGTCGTCAGCGCCCAGCCGAGCTCGTGCACGACGACCGTCACGACGAACACCGGCCCGAGGATCGCCAGCTGCAGCCGGCCGAACGTCGCGACGGCGACCGACACGATCACGAGCGCGTCGGCCCGCCACGACGGTCGCACGAGCGCGCGCTGCATCGCGTACAGCGACCACGCGCAGGCCGGGTAGGCGATGACCTCGGTGAGCTCCGACGAGCTCAGCGTCAGCCACGGCACGATCGCGGCGAGCGCCGCGGCGAGGTACGCCGCGGAGCGCCGCGCGAGCACCTCGCGTGCGAGCAGGTACACCGGGACGACGGTGCTGCCCATCGCCAGCGCGTTCCACCAGTGCGCCAGGTGATACGCCGTCACGTTGCCGAACAGGCGGTAGAACGGCGCGATCGTCAGCGAGTAGAGCTGGTTGAGGCGGTCGTGGCCGCCGAACTGGCCGGTGACGAGGGTGGGGCGATCGCCGAGCGCGATCGCGATGTGGGTGTAGCCGATCGCATCGGGCTCGAAGCTCGTGATCTGGGTCGCGAAGTACGCGGCGAGCGCCGCGGAGAGCGCGAACAGCACACCGACCACGAGCACCGGCCGGTCGGCCGCGCGGCGTGCGGCGCTCGCCATCCGCGCCAGGCCCGGCGCCGAGGCGCCGCGCCCGCCTGCGATGGAGCTGCTCACCCCGGGCGGTCGCTACTCGGTGCGCTCGGGATCGCGGCGGCGCAGACCGAGGATCGAGAGCAGGAACGACGAGAAGAAGATCTGCAGGCCGACGATGATCAGCGATGCCGCGCCGACGGCCAGCCGCTCCTCCGACAGCTGGCCGAAGCCGCGGTCGATCCACGTGATGACGATCCAGGCGGCGACGATCGCGCCGGCGCCGGTCAGCGCGCCGCCGAGCAGCAGCCCGTGCTCGAGCCGGTAGCGCGCGCGAGCGCGGTCGAACCACGGGTCGCGCTCACCCATGAAGTACGTCCCGTAGGCGTGCGCGCACAGGCCGAGGGCCACGACCTGCGAGCCGACGATACCCAGCAGCGCGCCCGCGATCATGGAGTGCAGCTGCAGCTGGCGGCCGAAGACGTCGATCTGCGCCAGCGAGACCGCCCCGATGATCGTGCCGAGCGCGAGCAGCAGGAAGCCGGGGACGATGAAGAGATGCGTCGGGCTGTGGACGAGCAGGAAGCGCAGGTGGCGCCAGCCGTCGCGCCAGCGCGAGAGCTTCGTCGTGCCGCCGCGCGGCGCGTAGGAGATCGGCACCTCGCGGATGTCGAGCTTCTCCTTCGACGCGCGGATCACCATCTCGGAGGCGAACTCCATGCCGGTCGTGCGCAGGTCGAGCGTCGGCAGGATGTCGCGCCGGAAGCCGCGCATGCCGCAGTGCGCGTCGCGGATGCCGGTGTGGAAGAAGAGGTTCAGCGTTCCGCTGAGGATCGGGTTGCCGATGTAGCGGTTGACCCAGTGCATCGCGCCCGGCTGGATGTTGTCCATGCGGTCGCCCATCACGAGCTGCGCGCCGTCACGCAGCTGCTCGACGAAGTGCGGGATCTCCTCGAAGGGGTACGTCATGTCGGCGTCGAGCATCACGACGAACTCGCCGCGGGCGGCGGCGAAGCCGGCGAGGTAAGCCGAGCCGTAGCCGCGGCGCGGCTCGTGCACGACGCGCGCGCCGGCCGCCGTCGCGAGCTCGGCGCTGCCGTCCTCGGAGGCGTTGTCGGCGACGACCACCTCGCCGGCCATGCCGGCCGCGGTCATCGCGGCGAGCGAGAGGCGGACGCACTCCTCGATGTTCTCGGCCTCGTCGAGGCATGGGATCACGACCGAGACCTCGACGGCGGCGGCCGCCGCGGCGGACTCGCCGAGCCCTGCTGGGGTGCTGTGGATCGAGGCCATGGGTGGGAGAGCGGCGGGAGGCGCGGGACGGCCTCACGGAGCTTAAGCGCGTGAGCGCAGCAAAGGTTGCGCTCCACGAACGAGCCTAGTGGTTCGCCGCGACGCGTAGCCACCGTCGCGCCGGAGATAGCGTGTGGCGACCGTGCGCGTGTGCATCGCCTATGACTGCCTCTTCCCGTGGACCGTCGGCGGCGCGGAGCGCTGGTATCGCAACCTCGCCGAGCGCCTCGCGCAGGACGGTCACGAGGTCACGTACGTCACCCGCCGCCAGTGGCCGGCGGGC
>DASXCR010000240.1:0-2804 GCA_036491075.1 Solirubrobacteraceae bacterium | reverse complement strand
CCAGCTGAAGGCGGGGGTCCGCCACGACCTCGTCGTGCGCGCGAACTGGGTCGGCCCGACCGCGATGAAGCGCGACGGCTGGCACCGGCTGTGGTTCAACTTCGGCGGCATCAACCGCGGCGTCAGCATCCGCCGGATCGGTCCGAGCGAGATCAGCTACCCCGAGATGAACACGCGCCTCCAGGACGACGGCTCGGCCGACGTCGACCTGCAGATCCACCTGCGCAACAACTCCGATCCGCGCGCGCTCGGCGCGCAGGGCACGTTGACGCGCGGCGACCGCACGATCCCCTTCACCTTCGCGCCCGAGCCGTTCGCCCACGACGGCACCGAGGTCCTCAAGACGACGGTCCACGTCGACGACCCCGACCTCTGGTCGCCGACGGCGCCGAACCTCTGGGACCTCGAGCTCGAGGTCCCGGGCGAGTCGTCCTACCGCGCGCACGTCGGCCTGCGCGAGGTCAAGGCGGTGGGCACGAAGCTGATGCTCAACGGCAAGCAGATCCGCCTGCGCGGCGCCTCGTTCCACGAGGACGCGTTCGGCCACGGGGATGCGCTGCGCCCGGCCGACCAGGACCGCATCGTCAGCGAGCTGAAGGCGATCGGCGCCAACGCGACGCGCTCGCAGCACGCGATCGACCCGGGGCTGCTCGAGCGCCTCGACGCGGCCGGGATCATGGTCTGGCAGGGCATCGGACCGACCGACGCGCCGGGCAACTGGACGTCGGTCGGCGCGCAGCGCCAGGCCGCCGCGCGGACCCGGGCGCGCACGAGCATGCGCCAGGGCCAGCTGCACCCGTCGATCATCACCTGGAACCTCGCCAACGAGGTCGCCGGCGCCGGTCATCCGGGCGGCCAGATCCCGTACATCGAGGACATGGCGAAGGAGCTGCATCGCACCGACCCGAGCCGGCCCGTCGCGCTGGACATCTGGGGCGCGCACCCGCCCAAGACGCCCGAGCCGATCTACAAGAACATCGACATGATCGGCTGGACGAACTACATCGGCTGGTACGAGTCGACCAACGCGAGCGCGGACGAGCTGCGCAAGGAGATCAAGCAGCGGCTCGCGTCGCTGCGCTCCGTGTTCCCGAACAAGGTCATCGCGGTGACGGAGTTCGGCGCCGAGGCCAACGGCCGCAACCCGACCGCCTCCCCGGGCGGCTACGCCTTCCAGTCGCATCTCATCGACCTGCACCTGCAGACGTACGCGAGCATCCCCGACCTCGCCGGCGCGCTCGTCTGGAACCTGCGCGACTTCGCGGTCGCGCCCTCGTTCTTCGGCGGCTCGATCAAGAAGCTCGTGCCGAACATCCAGCTCGTCCGCGGCCTCAACCAGAAGGGCCTGTTCGACATCCGCTACAAGGCCAAGCCCGCGGTCGCCGTCGTCCACAAGGCGTTCACCGCCGAGGCGGCGGCGGGGCCGTAGGCCCGAGCCGTAGCCGGCGAGCCGCCGCTCAGGCGAAGCCGCAGCCCGGCGCGGGCCGCCCGCTCAGGCGTCAGGCGAAGCGCCGCAGCCCGGCGCGGGCCGCCGCGCCGAAGACCACGATCAGCGCGGCGAGGTGCGCCAGCGCCTGGCCGATGCCCGGCGACGAGCCGTTCACCGCGGCATCGATCGCCTGCAGGGAGGGCTTGAACGGGAACACCGCCGAGATCACGCGGATGACCTCGTAGAGCGCCGGCGAGACGCCGCCGCTCGGCACGAGCGCGAGGAACGCCAGCGGCAGTGACAGCAGGAACGCCAGCAGCGACGCGGCCCGCACCTCCCGCGCGAGGCAGCCGATCGCGACGCCCATCGCGGCGAACGCGAGCGCACCGCCGCCGAGGGCGAGCATCCACAGGCCGACCCTGGCCATGTCCAGCGGCACGAACAGGCTCACGCCGAGCAGCATCACCATCGTCACCGCGAACGAGCAGGCCGCCGCGAGCACGATCTTCTCGATCAGCAGCCGCCCGCCCGGGACGAGGCCGCGGGCGAGCCGCGCGAACGTGTTCTCCTCGCGCTCGAGCGCGAGCAGCCCCGACGCGAGCAGCACGCAGACGAACATCAGCGACACCGTCACCGCGACCGCGACCGCGAACGTGTCCAGCGGCGTGCGACGCCCGCTCAGCACGGTCTGGGTCACCTCGACGGGGCGCTGGACGGTGTCGAGCACGTCCTTCGCGCGTCCCGCGTTGGCGACCGCGAGGTGCGCGAACGTATCGACGGGCTTCAGCCGGCGCTTGTTCGCCGCCGTGACGTGGTCGGCTAGCACGCGGTCGATCGCCTTCGTCGAGTGCTTGAGCCCGAGGATCTGCAGGTCCGTCCCGAGGATGTCCAGCGTGCCGCCGTTGAGCAGCACGTTGATGTAGCCGGACGCAAGGCGATTGACCTGCCCCGACAGCGCGGCGTCGGCGAGCGCGAGCTTCGACGTGATCGTCGAGCGCACGAAGGACTGCTTCAGCGCGTCGCCGTTGTAGATGACCTCGATGCTCGCGCGCGAGAAGCCGCCCGTCGAGAGCTTCTCGGTGAAGTCCGGCGGGATGATGATCGCGGCCAGCACGGCGCCCGACTTGACCTTCGCCACCGCCTGCTCGCGGTTGAGCACCGGCACGCGCTCGATCGCCTTGAAGAGCTGGTCGGTGTAGGTGCGGATGTTGATCTTCTCGCTGCCCAGCCGGATCGTCTCGCGATTGGAGGGGACCTGGTCGAGGAACGCGACGCGCGGCTTGTCCGGCCCGCTGGACAGCGCGAAGCCCATCAGCGTCGCGATCGCGATCGGATAGACGATCAGCAGCCCGACCAGCAGCTTCGAACGCCGCAG
>DASXCR010000239.1:0-22609 GCA_036491075.1 Solirubrobacteraceae bacterium | reverse complement strand
TGCACGCGTCCGGGATCGCGACCTACAGCGTCTACCGCTCGACGAATCGCAAGCCCTACAAGCGGATCAAGCGCACGCGCGGCACGTCGATGACGGTCCAGACGCGCGCCGGTTCGCGCTACCGCTTCTACACGATCGCTGTCGACAAGGCGGGCAATCGCGAGGCCGTCCCGCACCGGCCCGACCTGTCGGTGCGCGTGGGCGGCTGACGCCGGTCGCGCCGCGCGTCGCGTCCGCGCACCGCCCGGCATCGCCGGGCGCCGCCGCCGCTCAGATGCGCGCGCCGCTCTCGGCGGCGGCGAGCGCCACGAGCTGCGCCAGCTCGCTCTCGATCGACGCGGCGAGCTCGTCGAGGTCGAACATCGCGTCGTAGTCGCCGAGCAGGCCGAAGTCCATGTTGCCGTTGTAGGACATGATCGCGATCGACAGCGCGTGGTTGCGCGGCAGGAACGCGATCGGGAAGACGGCTCGCATCTGGCGGCCCTGGACGTAGAGCGGGAACTGCGGGCCTGGCACGTTTGTCACGAGCATGTTGAACAGGCGCGTGGAGAAGTTGATCCGAGAGGCCTGGGCGAGCACCGTCGGCGGCGCGAAGTTCTGGACGTTCGACAGCACCTCGGCGCCGATCGCCTGCTTGGACTCCTTGAGGTCGTCCATCGCGTCGCGCACGACCGCGAGCCGGGCGATCGGGTCCTCGACCCACACCGGCAGCGGGCCGCGCATCGCCGCGATGCGGTTGCCGGCCCCGCCGCGCTCGTCCTGCGTGCGAATCGACACCGGCACGAGTGCGCGCAGTTCCATGCCCTCGGTGCGCACGCCGCGACCGTGCAGCCAGCGGCGCAGCGCGCCCGCGACGACCGCGAGCACGACGTCGTTGACGGTCCCGCCGAACGCGTTCTTGACGGCCTTGAAGTCGGCGAGCTTGGAGACGACCGCCGCATAGCGGCGATGCGGTCCGATCGGGACGTTCAGCGGGGTCTCGGGCGCGGGGTTCAGCCCCGCCCAGACGATCTCGCCGATGCCCTCGGCCGCGACGCGCGCCTCGTGCAGCGCTCGCTCGGGCTTGCGCAGCCCCGCGAGCGCCTTCGCCGTGACCGAGGCGGACGCCTTCGCCATGCCCGCGACCCCGGCCGTCAGCAGGTCGACCGGGTTGGGGTCGGGCTCGGGCACCCACGGGTCGAGGTCGACGTCGACCGGCGCCGGCTCGGGCCCGAGGTCGAACAGCACGGTCGCGAGGTCGACGCCGGCGATGCCGTCGATCATCGCGTGGTGGGCCTTGGTCAGCAGGCCGAACGAGCCGTCCTCGAGGCCCTCGATCAGCCACATCTCCCACAGCGGCTTGGAGCGGTCGAGCTGCTGGGAGAAGACGCGCGCGCAAAGATGCATGAGCTGCTCGTGGCTGCCCGGCGAGGGCAGCGCGCTGTAGCGGACGTGGTACTCGAGGTTGAAGTCGGTGTCATCGGTCCAGACCGGGCGCCCCGAGTTGGCCGGCGGAAACGCGAGGCGCTGGCGGTAGCGCGGCACGAGGTGCAGCCGGCGACGAATCGAGTCGAGGAACTCCTCGTACGGCGGCACCGGTCCCTCGGCGATCACGAGCGCGCCGACGTGCATGTGCGACTCGGGTCCCTCCTGGGCGAGGAAGGACGCGTCGATCGCTGTCAACCGGTCGAGGTGGCGGGGTGGCACGCGCAGAGCGTAATGGCCCGTACTCTCCCGCGCATGAGTTCCCGGCTCACGTCGATCGCGGCACCGGCGCTGATCGTCGTCGCGCTGGCGGTCTGGGGCGTACGCGGATTCCCGCTGCCCGACGCGATCGCCGGCACCCCGGACAAGCCGGCGGCCGCGCGGTCGGCCGGCGCGGCGCAGGCGGCCACGACGACGATCGCGACCGCTGACTCCGACGCGATCCCGGCCGCCACGACCGACCACTTCGACGCCTACGACGCGTTCCGGCTGCTGCGCGCCGAGGTGCTCACCTACGGCTGGCGCCCCGCCGGCTCGGCGTCGCTGCGCAAGCTCGCCGTGCGCCTGCGCGGCCTGCTGCCCGACGGGCACTTCGAGTCGATCCCCGGTCACCCGAAGCTGCGCAACGTCGTCGGCTCGATCCCCGGGACGGGTAAGGCGATCGTGCTCGGCGCGCATTACGACGTCGAGTCGCACCCGCCGGGCTTCGTCGGCGCCAACGACGGCGCGGCCGGCACCGCGGCGGTCGTCTGGCTCGCCCGCGCGCTCGCCAAGCTGCCGCCGAAGGCCGGCGCGCCGCCGATCGACTTCGTCCTCTTCGACGGCGAGGAGGAGCCGCCGAACTGCCTGCAGGACGTCGACTTCATCCACTGCGCGCTGCGTGGCTCGAAGGCCTACGCCAAGCGTCACGCCGCGCAGACCCAGGCGATGGTGCTGCTGGACTACATCGCCCAGAAGGTCCATTTGAAGTTCCCGCGCGAGGTGGCCTCGGACCCGACGCTGTGGCAGAAGCTGCGCACCGCCGCCGCGGCCGTCGGCGTCGGCAGCATCTTCCCCGACCTCGACGCGCCGTTCTCGATCATCGACGACCACACGTTCTTCGCCCGCCGCGGCGTCGCGTCGATCGACGTCATCGACTTCGACTACCCGCCGCGCGACGGCCTGCGCGATACGCTCGACAAGGTGTCCGAGGCCAGCCTCGACGCCGTCGGCGAGGCGACCTATGAGCTCATGACGACCTTGCGCGACGGCGGCTGAGCACGCGTCCGAGCCGGTTCGAGGAGTGCCTAGACTTGGGCCATGGCATTCACCGTCGAGAAGCTGCTGCTCGCCGCGCCGCGCGGCTACTGCGCCGGCGTCGACCGCGCGGTGCAGACGGTCGAGCGGGCGCTCGAGCTGTATGGCGCGCCGGTCTACGTGCGCAAGGAGATCGTCCACAACAAGCACGTCGTCGAGACGCTGCGCGAGCGCGGCGCGATCTTCGTCGACGAGATCGACGAGACGATCCCCGACGGCGCGACGACCGTGTTCTCCGCGCACGGCGTCTCGCCCGCCGTGCATGCGCAGGCCGCCGAGCGCGGCCTGTCGACGATCGACGCGACCTGCCCGCTCGTGACGAAGGTCCACGTCGAGGCGCGGAAGTTCGCAGCCGACGGCTACACGATCGTGCTGATCGGCCACGCCGGCCACGAGGAGGTCGAGGGCACGATGGGGGAGGCGCCCGAGCACATCGTCCTCGTCCAGACCGAGGCCGACGTCGACGCGCTCGAGGTCGACGACCCGAGCCGCGTCGCGTACATCTCGCAGACCACGCTGTCCGTCGACGAGACGCGCACGATCATCGCCCGCCTGCGCGAGAAGTTCCCCCAGATCGTCGGTCCGCGCACGGACGACATCTGCTACGCGACGACCAACCGCCAGTCGGCCGTCAAGCAGATGGCGGGCGCGTGCGACCTGCTGCTCGTGATCGGCTCGCAGAACTCGTCGAACTCGCTGCGGCTCGTCGACGTCGCGCGCGAGCTCGGCACCGAGGCGCACCTCGTCGATGACGCCGACCAGGTCGACCAGGCATGGCTCGACGGCAAGCGCGTCGTCGGGATCTCCTCGGGCGCGAGCGCCCCGGAGGTGCTCGTCGAGCGGCTGGTCGCGTTCTTCGCCGCGCGCGGCGTCGAGGACGTGTCGGAGTTCGAGGTCCTGCGCGAGGACGTTCGCTTCATGCTCCCCAAGCGCATCCGCGAGGGCATGGCAGCTCGCGCGTAGAACGCGGGCATGCCAGCCGCGCGTAGTGGGTACGAGCCTGGTCAGTCAACCAGAGGAGTGGCAATGACTGACGAAGCACAGGAGAACCCCGACGAGACCGAGGCCCCCGACGCCTCGGCCGACGCATCCGACGACGCGATCGACGTCGGCGACGGGGACGACGCGATCGACCTCTCGGCTGCCGTGGAGACCGCCGGGCCCGACGATCCAGGCGTGCCGAGCGTCGAGGAGCTCGTCAACGACCCGGGCCCGCCGGAGACCCCGGGACCGGAGTGGGAGCCGCCGGCGCGCGACCCGGACCCGGTGGAGGCCGGGACCGCTGCGGCGAGCACAGACGCCGACGGCTGAGACAGCTGCATCCCGCGTGGTCGGCCAGACGGCCGGTCGCGCAGTCGCGTCGAGAACGGCGCCCCGGAGCATCCGCGGGGCGCCGTTTCTGCGTCCGGGGCGCGACGTCGCGGGCGGGGCTATCGGGGCTCGGAGCCGGGCTTGCCGGCGCGCCACGGGGCCGGTCCGACGACCGGACCCTGGCGGGGCGGGTTGGCCTGCAGCCAGACCTTGGCCGCCGCCGTCGCCTCCTCCACGATCTCCGGCCACTGCGTCCCGCGCGCCGGCCGCGGCATGACGCCGAGGTCGGCCAGCGTCAGGATCACGGACTCGAGCGGACTGCGCGCGTGCGAGAACGGCTCCGGGAACTGGTCGCCGACGGAGGCCTGTGCGACCCACTCGACGAGCCGCCGGTCGCCCAGCGTCACCTTGCGGCGGATCGGGCGCTGCGGGTTGGAGTGCGTCCAGCCTTGCGTCGGGTCCACGGCCCGAGGATCGCACACCGGCGCCGTGACGTAGCCTGCGCGGCGGATGTCCACGCTCGTGATCTCCGACCTGCACCTCGGCATCCGCGGCGGGGCGGACGTGCTCGGGCGGCCCGAGGCGCTCGACGTGCTGTGCTCGCGCCTGGACGGCGTCGAGCGCCTCGTCCTGCTCGGCGACGTGCTCGAGCTGCGCCACGGCCCGGCCCGCGAAGCGCTCGCCGCCGCCGAGCCCGTCATGCGCGCGCTCGGCGACGCGCTCGGCTCGCAGGGCACGGTCACGATCCTCGCCGGCAACCACGACCACGCGCTCGTCGCCGGCTGGCTGGACTGGCGCGGACGCCGCGACACGCCTGATCCCCTTGGGCTCGACGAGCGCGAGGCGCCGCAGCGCGCCTCCTGGATCGCCAAGCGCCTGGCCGGCTGGCTCGGACCGGCATCCGTCGAGATGGCCTATCCGGGGGTCTGGCTGCGCGACGACGTCTACGCGATGCACGGCCACTACCTCGACGTGCACTCCGAGATCCCGACGCTCGAGGTGCTCGCGGGACGTGCGATGCGGCGGATGGTCGGCGCCGTCCCCGCGCGCGCGACGGCGGACGACTACGAGGCGCTGCTCGCCCCGATCTACGCGTGGATCCAGGCCAGCGCGCAGCGAACGACGCCGGGCCGGCGTGCCGCCGGCGGCGCCGGAGCCGCGATCAAGGTCTGGCATGCGCTGGAGGGCACGGGCGGTCGCCCGCGCGCCCCGCGCCGGCTCGCCGTGCGTGCCGGCTTCCGCGCGGGGGTGGCGGCCATCAACGCCGCCGGCCTCGGCCCGGTCACCCCGCACATCCGGGGCCCGGCGATGCGCCGCGCCGGCCTGGCCGGGATCGCCGAGACCGCCCGCCGGCTCGATCTCGCGCCCGCCCACCTCGTCTTCGGCCACACGCATCGCACGGGCCGGCTCGAGGGCGACCACCCAGGGGAGTGGCGCGCGGGTGCGACGCAGCTGCACAACAGCGGGTCGTGGGTCTACGAGACGCACTTCATGGGCCGCTCGACGTGGTCGGCAAACCCGTACTGGCCGGGCGGCGCGATCGCGATCGACGACGACGGCCCGCCGCGCCTGGAGCGCCTGCTCGGCGACGTCCCGCTGCACGCCCTGCGTGGCCGCTGACCTCTCATTCCATTGCGCTGGTAGCCTCGAACCATGCGAGCAACCATCGACAAGGCAGGCCGACTGGTCATCCCGAAGTCGCTGCGGGAGTCGGCTGGGCTCGGCCCCGGCACGGTCGAGGTCGTCGCCGACGGCACGGGGATTTACGTCGAGTCCATCGCCACCGAGGAATTGGAGGAGCGCGACGGCCTGCTCGTGATCCCGGCGTCCGGCGTGCGCGTCGACGACGATCTCGTTCGGGCGCTTCGCGATGGCGACCAGCGGTAGCCGTCAGCCGGTCCTACTCGTCGACACGAGCGTCGCAGTGCCCCTGGCGGTGGGCGATCACGAGCACCACCAGGCGGTGTTCGAAGCGCTCTCCGGCCATCGGCGCGGCCTCGCCGGCCATGCGGCATTCGAGACGTTCTCCGTGCTCACGAGGCTCCCTCCACCTGCCCGACGAACGGCCTCGACAGTCGCGCGGCTGCTGGCGGCGACCTTTCCGCACTCGAGGTTCCTGAGTGCGGAGGCCGCTGTTCGGGTGTTCGCCGAGCTCGAGGGCAACGGCATCGCCGGGGGAGCGGTCTATGACGCGCTGGTCGGAGCAACCGCGGTCGAGCACGGACTGTCGCTGGCCACCCGCGATCGGCGTGCGCTCAACACCTACCGCGCGCTGGACGTGAAGGTCGAGCTCCTCTGCTGAGTCCTGAGGCCGATGGTCAGCCGACGACGCCGGGCGTGAACTGCACGGCGTGGCAGACGACGCCGTCGCCGACCTCGAGCACGAGCTCGCCCGCGGTGTGGCGCTCGTGCTCGACGAGCGCGAAGCAGCCGGAGTGCGCGACCGCGATCTCGACCCCGTTGGCGCGCACGAGCGGCGCCGGCGCGTCCGCCGGGGCGGTGCGCTCGAGCACCGCCCAGACGCCGCCGGCCTCGTAGCCGCCCGACCACGCGCCCGGCTCGTCGGCCGTCTGCGGCGCGAGCAGGGCGCCCGGCGCATCCTCGGGGCGCACGGGCGCAAGCGGCTCGCGCGACTCGCCGAGCAGCTCGCAGATCTCCGCCTCGGTCTCGTCGTAGGCGCCCTCGCCGTAGTGCATCGAGTGCAGCCGCAACCGTTCGTTGAAGAGGTAGCGCGCCGGCCATGCCTCGTTTCCGTACTCGCGCCACAGCTCGAAGTCGGCGTCGATCACGACCGGGTGCTCGATCTCGAGGCGGGCGACCGCGGCGCGCACCTCGGCGGGGTCGCGCGACGGCGGGTAGGCTCCGGCGTGCACGGAGATCACCCGCAGCCCGGACGCCTCGTAGCGCTCGTGCCAGCCTCGCAGGTATGGCAGCGTGCGCAGCGAGTTGCAGCGACAGAAGTCCCAGAACTCGAGCAGGACCGGGCGGCCGTGCTGCTGGTCCATCCGCAGGCTGGCCACGTTCACCCACTCCAAGCCGGCCGGGATCATGGGCGCGAAGAGCATGTCGACCGGGGCCCGCAAGGGCGCCAACGTAGCAGCGCGTTCGCCGCGCGGGCGGTCGGCGCGGGCGGGACGTGCGCTTCCTAGACTCCGCGCCATGAACCGCCGCCGCCTGCTCGCCGCGCTGCTCGTGGCGGGGGGCGTGCTCGCCGCGGTCCCGCAGGCGGCGCTCGCGCACGGGCTCGTCGGCCGCGAGGACCTGCCGATCCCGAAGTGGCTGTTCGGCTGGGCCGCGACGGTCGTCCTCGTCGCGTCGTTCGTCGGCCTCGCGGTGCTATGGCCGAAGCCCCGGCTCGAGCATCCGACGCAGCGGCGCTGGTTCGCGGTCCCGAGGAAGCTGCTCGAGCCGATCTGCGGGGCGATCGGCATCGCGGTCTACGTCATCGTGGTGTACGCGGGATACGCCGGCTCGCAGACGACGACGAACAACGTCTCGCCGACGTTCATCTTCGTCATCTTCTGGGTCGGCATTCCCGTGGCGAGCCTGTTCTTCGGCGACGTCTTCCAGCCCTTCAATCCCTGGCGCGCGGCGGCGCGTGCGGTCGCATCGATCGCATCGAGGGTCAGCCGCAAGGGCCTGCCGGCGCCGATGGCCTATCCCGCGGCGCTCGGCCGCTGGCCGGCCGCCGCGGGGATCCTCGTGTTCGCGTGGGTCGAGCTCGTCTACTCGGGACGCGGGTTTCCGAGCAACCTCTCGACGCTCGTGCTCGCCTACACGGCGGTCCAGCTCGTCGGGATCTGCCTCTACGGCGCCGACGCATGGAACCGCTTCGGCGACGCGTTCGGCGTCTACTTCGGGCTCTTCGCCCGGATCTCGCCGCTGCGCTGGGAGGGCGGCGTCGTCTTTCGCCGCAAGCTGCTCAGCGGCCTGACGACGCTCGACGCGGTGCCCGGCACCGTCGCGCTCGCCTGCACGATGATCGGGACGACGTCCTTCGACGGCTTCTCCAACGGCCCGGTGTGGGGTGACCTCGCGCCGCGCATGACCAACTCGTTGGTGAACCTCGGCTTCAGCCAGGCGACGGGCCTGACGATCGCGTTCACGATCGGGCTGATCGCCGTCGTCGCGATCGTCGCGAGCTTCTACCGCCTCGGCGTCATCGGCATGCGCAACGCGAGCAACACCGACAGCTCGATCGAGGCGCTGGCCGCGCGCTTCGCGCACACGCTCGTGCCGATCGCACTCGCGTACGTCGTCGCGCACTACTTCTCCCTGCTCGGGTATCAGGGCCAGGCGATGCTCTACCTCGTCTCCGACCCGCTCGGCAGCGGCGCGAACTACTTCGGAACGTCGCAGTCGACGATCGACTACACGTTCATCTCGGCGACGGGGATCTGGTACGTCCAGGTGGCCGCGCTCGTGATCGGGCACGTGGCCGGGCTGATCCTGGCGCACGACCGCGCGCTGATCTCCTTCAAGGACAGTCGCGCCGCCACCCGTTCGCAATACTGGATGCTCGCCGTGATGATCGCGTTCACATCCCTCGGCCTGTGGTTGCTGTCGGCGGCGCAGTGATGACCGCGCTGCCGATCGCTCACGCGGGCCACTGGATCGCCGGCCTGCTCTACCTCGTCCCGCTGCTCGTCGTCGTCGGCATGCTCACGTACACCGCCCGCCGCGACCGCCGTGCCGAGGCCGCGGAGCTCGCTGCCGGCGGCACGCCGCGCGACGCGGACGCCGACGAGGTCTACTGAGCCCGGCGCTGCCGGCGCGACGCGGCCGGCGCCGGCGACGCGCTCAGCTCGTCGCGCCGCTGTCCTCGCGCTCGAGCAGCGCGAGGTCGTGCGCGAGCCCGTCCGGCGTCAGCACGCTCGTCTCGTACGCCACGCGCTGGCGCCCGCTGCCGTCGAGCAGGACGGTCGTCGCGGAGTGCTCCTGCGTCGCCGTCTGCGGGCCGACGCCGTACGCCCGCCACAGCCGCTGCAGCTGGTCGTACGTGCCGAGCACCCAGCGCATGCGACCCGTCATGTGGCGCTGCAGCGTGAACAGCTTCGCCGCGGCGGGCGTGTCGTGGGCCGGATCGACGCTGACGGCGATCACCGGCACGTCGTGGCCGAGATCGTCGAGGCCCGCGCGGATCTGGTCGACCGTCAGCGGGCACGTGTCCTTGCAGTGCGTGTAGAGGAACGTCACGACGACGGGCTTGCCGCGCATCTGGCTGAGCTCCACGAGCTTGCCGTTCTCGTCGCGCAGGCCGAACTGCTCGGGCGGGATGTTCGGCGGGCTCACGGCGCCGTCGAAGCCTGCGCCCTGCGCCGTGCGGTCGCCGACCGCGAACAGCAGCACCGCGGCGACGGCGGTCAGCGCGAACAGGCCGGCGAGGAAGAGCGTGAGGCGAAGGCGGGGCTGCATCGGCTGGCAGCGTAGCCCGCCCGCGGCCGCCGGCGTCGCGGTCCCGTCCGGCGCCTCCTCCCGCCCGACCTACGCCTCGATCAGCCCGCGGCGGATCGCGTAGCGCACGAGCTCCACGCGGTCGCGCATGCCGAGCTTGCGCAACAGGTTCGCCCGATGGGACTCGACCGTCTTCTCCGCGAGGTGCAGGATCTCGCCGATCTCGCGGTTCGTGTGCGCCTCGGCGATGAGCTTCAGCACCTCGCGCTCGCGCAGCGTCAGCGGCTCGACCGGGCCCGTGCTGTCGTCGGCCATCCACTCGCGCACGAGCGAGCGCTCGGCCGCGTTGGTGATGAACGCCTCGCCGCGCCCGACGGCGCGCACGGCGTCGACGAGCACGGTGTCGGCCTCGCGCTTGAGCACGTAGCCGGCGGCGCCCGCCTGCAGCGCCTCGTAGAGGTAGCGCTCGTCGTCGTGCATCGAGAGGATCAGCACGGCGATGTCGGGAGCGTGCGCGCGGATCTCGACCGTCGCCTGCAGGCCGGTGAGACGCGGCATCTGCACGTCCAGGACGCAGATGTCCGGCCGCTCGCGCAGCGCGAGCTCGACCGCCTCCGCGCCGTCGGATGCCTCCGCGACGACCTGCATGTCCGCCTGACGCTCGAGCATCAGCCGCACCCCGCCGCGAACGATCCCGTGATCGTCGGCGATCAGCAGCCGTATCACGAGCGGGTACCGCGCGCCGGCAGCGTCAGCGCCACCGTCGTCCCCTCGCCCGGCGTCGAGCGCACGTCGATGCGGGCGCGGGCGAGCAGCGCCCGCTCGCGCATCCCGGCGAGGCCCGAGCGGCCGTTGTTCAGGCGATCCGCGCTGAAGCCGTCGCCGTCGTCGGTGACCGTGAGCGTGATCTCCGTCGAGTTGCAGCCCATCACCGTCACCTTGACGTGGCTCGCGTGCGCGTGGCGCGCGATGTTCGACAGCGCCTCCTGCACGACGCGGTAGGCGACGATCTGCTCGAACTCGCCGAGCAGCGGCCGCATGCCGTCGGCGGAGAACGTCGCCGGGATCGACCAGCGCTCGCCGAACATCCGCACCTGCGTGCGCAGCGCCGGCACGAGCCCGTGGTCGTCCAGCGCGGCGGGACGCAATTCGCGCGCGAGGCCGAGCAGCTCGTGCATCGCCTGGTTGGCGAGGCGCTGGGTCTCGGCGAGCTCGGCCGCGATCTCCGGCGGCGCGCCCTCGGCGGTCGCCGCGAGTCGCATCGAGACGGCGGCGAGCGCCTGGTTGACCTCGTCGTGCAGGTCGCGGGCGAGGCGCGCGCGCTCGGACTCCTGCGCGCGCAGCACCGCGGAGGCGGCGGCGACCCGCTCGGTCTCCAGGCGCTGGAGCATGACGTTGAAGGTCTCGCGCAGGCGGGCGACGTCGGTCGGCTCGTCGTCGTAGGGCTGCGCGCGGGTGCCGGGCACGGCGAGATCGACGCGCTGCATCGTGCGCGTGAGTGACTCGAGCGGGGCGAAGCGCCGCCGCATCACGAAGTTGTTGGCGAGGATCGTCGCGAGCACGGCGGCGGCGAGCACGAGCAGTGGTCGCAGCTCGGTGGGGGCGCCGCCGAGCCGGCCGCCGACCGACAGCGCGGCGATCACGGCGGCGACGATCACGATCGTGTTGACCGTCAGGACCTGCGTCAGGAGGGCGGCTCTTCGCATGGGGTCATGACCCCATGTCGGCACAGGGCCCGAAGTCCGATACTCCTTGTGCAGCGCCGTCCACCAAAGTCTTCCTCCAGCAGACCGAATCCCTCCAGATTCGCGAGAGACGTCCCGAAGCAGCGCGGGGCGTCTCTTGCTCGTTAAAGCGCTTGCAACAGCAGCAGATTGATCCGATCGGCGGGTCCACCTCGCTAGGGTGAGTTGAGGCCCGATGCGCAGGCCGATCCCGTCGCGCGCGTGGCAGCAGAGAGGCGCGAGAGCCGGTGGGGACCGGCGCTATACTTTCTGAAGCACCTAAACCCGACCACCTTTGAGGAGATAGCCCGTGAGCCCCTCCGGCGCGGAGTTCATCCGCCAGATCAAGAGTCAGATCGCCGAGGTCGACCCTGCCGACGTCCACGGTTGGCTGAACGGTGGCGGCAACGGCAACGGCGGGGTGACGGTCGTCGACGTCCGCGAGAGCGACGAGATCGCCCAGGGCCATCTGCCCGGCGCCAAGCTCGTCCCGCGCGGCTACCTCGAGTCGCGCATCGAGGGCGCGGTGCCCGATCGCTCGCAGCACGTCGTCCTGTACTGCGCATCCGGCAACCGCTCCGCCCTCGCCGCCAAGACGCTCGCCGACCTCGGCTACGAGCACGTCGAGTCGATGACCGGCGGCATCACGCTGTGGAAGGACCGCGGCTACAAGGTCGAGGTCCCGCGCAAGCTGACCTCCGAGCAGCGCGAGCGCTACAGCCGCCACATGCTCGTCCCCGAGATCGGACCCGAGGGCCAGCAGAAGCTGCTCGACGCGAAGGTGCTGCTGCTCGGCGCCGGCGGGCTCGGCGCGCCGACCGCCCTCTACCTCGCGGCCGCGGGCGTCGGCACGATCGGGATCGTCGACGACGACGTCGTCGACCTCTCGAACCTGCAGCGCCAGGTCATCCACACGACCGACCGCATCGGCACGCCGAAGGTCGACTCGGCCGAGATCACGATGCACGCGCTGAACCCCGGCATCGAGGTCGTCAAGTACCAGACGCGGATCGACGCCTCGAACATCATGGAGATCATCGAGGGCTACGACGTCATCGTCGACGGCGTCGACAACTTCCCGACGCGCTACCTGCTCAACGACGCGTCGGTGCGGCTGAAGATCCCGGTCGTCAGCGCCTCGATCCTCGGCTTCGACGGCCAGCTGTCGGTGTTCGCACCGTACGAGGGCCCGTGCTACCGCTGCCTGTACCCGGTGCCGCCGCCGGCCGAGCTGGCGCCGTCGTGCGGAGCCAACGGCGTGCTCGGCGTGCTGCCCGGGACGATGGGGCTCCTGCAGGCGACCGAGGTCGTCAAGCTCATCATCGGCGCCGGCGAGCCGCTGATCGGCCGCCTGCTGCTGTACGAGGCGCTGGGCGCGACGTTCACCGAGCTGAAGGTGCGCCGCGATCCCGAGTGCGCGATCTGCTCGCGGCCGCCCGAGGAGATCTCCGAGGAGGAGATGGGCGTCTTCCCCGACTACGAGGCGTTCTGCGCCGCGGCCGGTTGATCGGCGCCAGGATGAGGCTCCAGCACGCAACCGGCGCGGGCCGCACGCCCGTGCCGTGCTAGAAAGCACCGGACATGGCCACCGTTCGCATTCCCCCCGTGCTGCGCCCGTCCACGGGCGGTGAGAAGGAGGTGCAGGCAGCCGGCGAGAACGTCGGCGACGTCCTGCACTCCCTCGCCGACGCGCACCCCGACACGCAGACGCAGCTGTTCGCCGACGGCGGAGAGCTCAACCGCTACGTCAACGTCTACCTCAACGACGAGGACGTGCGCGTGCTCGATGGCCTCGCCACCCCGGTCGGCGGCGCGGACGTCATCGTGATCCTGCCGGCGATGGCCGGCGGCTGACAGCGCCGGAGCGCCTCGGCGGGCGTTAGGCTCCGAGGCAGGGGCCTCGAAGCGACGGCGGCAGGTGCCCGCCGGGAGGGAAGCGATTGTCGCGATCACGTCGCGTGAAGCGGTCGGCGCTCATCGCCACGTCGGCGTGGCTGGCCGCGTTGACGGTCGCCTGCGCGGCGCTGGCGCAGACGCCCGCGACGGCGGCTCCCCAGGTCGCCGCCGGTGCGCCGCCGGACGGCCCGTCGCTGCAGATCGCCAGCGCGCAGCTGCGCCAGGCCGGCACCGATCTCCTGCTGAGCCTGCGCTTCTCGCGCCCGATCCCCACCGACCAGATCGACCCAGGCAAGGGACGCTTCGTGTGTCTCGTGCTCGCGCCGCTCGCACCGACCGCACGGCGCATCTGCGTGAGCGGCTCGACCGGCCGGTTGCGGGCCACGCTGACGCCGATCGACGCCGACGGGTTCGTCAGCGGCAGCGCCCTGGCGCTCGGGCGCGCGCGCGTGGCCGTCGACGGAGCTGTGCTCTCGCTGCGGGCACCGGCGACGACGCTGCGCGTCAAGCTCGGCGGGACGCTGGCGTGGCGGGCGCTCGTCACCTGGCACGACGCGGGGCCGTGCGAGCAGGTTCACGAGCCGCAGCCGTGCACGCAGGTCGTGCCGGCGTCGGGGACCACGACGCTGCACACCCGGGCGCCACCCGCGCCGACCTTCGCCGCCAACGGCCACCTGCGGCTGCTGGCCACCGGCGACTCGATGATCCAGGTCATCGACAGCTTCCTGCGCCAGCGCCTCGAGCGCCGGCGGGCGACGAGCGTGACGAGCGACGCGCGCATCAGCACCGGGATCTCGAAGCCGTTCATGCTCGACTGGGTCGCGAAGGCGCGCGAGCAGGCGCGGTCGCTGCACCCCGACGTCACCGCGATCTCGCTCGGCGCCAACGACGGCTTCCCGATGAAGACGCCGCGCGGGGCGAGCGTCGCGTGCTGCGGCGACGGCTGGGTCGCCGAGTACACCCGGCGCGTCGCCGAGATGATGCGCTCGTATGAGCGCGGAGGGCGCTCGCTCGTCTACTGGATGACGCTGCCCGCGCCGCGCCGCGGCGACTTCGTGCCGATCTACCGCGCCGTGAACGTGGCGATCAAGCGCGCGGCGGCGCAGGTCGGCGGTGGGGCGCGCGTGATCGACCTCGTGCCGGTGTTCACGCCCGGCGGGCGCTTTCGCCAGGACGTCACGTTCCGCGGCAAGACGGTGAACGCGCGCCAGGCCGACGGCGTGCACCTGTCCGTCGCCGGCGCCTCGATCGCGGCGACCCTGCTGATCGACCGGCTGCGCGCCGATCACGCGCTGCCGCGCCCGCGGTAGGGAGTCGGCGGTGCGGGCATCGCCGGACGGCCGGATGGCCCCGCGGGCTGGCGCTCGGCGCCCCGGCGTCGCCGGCGTGCGGCTCGCGGCACAGCGCAGGGCCGGGAGCGGCGTTCCTCGCGCCGCGCTGTGCGCGGCGCTCGGCCTGCTGTGCGGATACGGCGCGGGCTGCGGGGCGACCGGGTCCGGTGGCCACGACGCCACGCGGGCTGCGGCCGGCGCTGCGGCGATCGCGATCTCGGGCCCGGCCGACGGCGACAGCCTGCGGGCGCGCTCGGCGCGTGACAGGACGCTGCGGCGGCGCGCGCGGATCAGCGGCATGGCGCGTCCGGGCAGCGTCGTGTTCCTCCACGCGAGCTGCCGTCCCGCGCCCTGCGAGGCCCGGGCGACGGCCGCTGCCGGCGGTCGCTGGAGCGTCGCGATGACGCTGACGACGAGCCGCGTCGCGCGCTTCGTGACCGTCGACGCGAGCGCCGGAGCTCGCCAGCCGCCGGTGGCCGTGACGACGCTCGAGCTCGTCGCCGCGCCGCGGGCGCGCACCGCGGGCGGCGTGTCCCCCGCGAGGTCGCGCGCCGCGGCCCCGCCGCCACCGCCGCCGCGCTCGCTGCCGCACGACGTGCTCGTGATCGGCGACTCGCTGGCCGTCGGCATGGAGGACGCCCTGCGCGCCGCGCTGCCGGGCTGGCGGGTCACGTTCGACGCGCGCACCGGACGCCCACTCGCCGAGGGCATGCGCATCCTCGCCGCGCAGCACGACGCGCCGGCGATCGTCGCGTTCAGCCTCTTCACGAACGACGAGCCGGGCTCGACGGCGGCGCTCGAGCAGGCGGTGCGGGCGAGCGCCGCGCGCCCCGGCGGGTGCGCCGTCTGGGCGACGATCGTGCGCCCGCCGGTCGACGGCGTCTCGTACGCCGCGGCCAACGAGCTCCTGAAACGGCTGGCGGGCGATCCGCAGGTCGGGATCGGGCTGCAGCTCGTCGACTGGAGCGCGGTCATCGCGCGGACGCCGGCGTACCTCGCGCCGGACGGCGTGCACAGCACGCCCGCGGGCTACCGCGCGCGCGGGCAGCTGTACGCGTCCGCGATCCGCGCCTGCGCGGGCGACGCCTGAGCAGCGCCGTGCCGGGTCGTCGGCGTCGCGGACGCGGCCGCCGCGCAACCTCCTGCCGGTGCCGGCGTTCGCCGAGGGCGTCAGCGGCGCACGATCGGCGTTACGGCGACGGCGGCGCGGTCGAGGCCGCCGGAGCGTCGCGTCCCGACCACCAGCACGTCGCGCTTGCAACGGTAGATCGCTCCCGCGCGCAACGCGGCGGGCAGCGCGACGACGGCCGGGCGCGCGTCGCCGTCGGATGCCTGCACGACCTGTGCCGCGCCGCCGCCGCGCAGCACCAGAGCGCCGCAGGCGCCGTCGCCGAGCGGTACGACGCCGCCGATGGATCCGGGGACCGCGGGCCAGCCGGGGGAGGGGAGGGCGAACCCGGGCGCGGCCGTTCCCGCGTTCGCGCGCACCACCGTCACCGCTCCCGCGCGCTCGACGGCGGTGCAGAGATCGAGCGGCGCCCCGGCCGCCGTGAGAACCGCGCGCTGCGCCTCCGCGCCGACGCCCCAGGCGCCGACCGCGCCCAGCGCGCCGTCGCGTACGACGACCCGCGTCGGGCAGCTGCCGCCGGACCCGCCGAGCACGAGCCGCCCGCCGCCGACGAAGGCGAGGCTCGTCAGCTGCGCCAGCGGGCAACCGCCGGGGGCGCCGCCTGCGACCGGCGCGAGCGCCGCGCTCGCCCCGCGGGCGCCCGATTTCGCATCGAGCAGCAGCAGCTGACAGCCGGCGCATGGCTGCTGCGTCGCGGCGACCGCGAGGCGTCCGGCGCCGTAGGCGACCGCCGTCGGGACGGTCGCGTCGCCGTGCAGGCGCACGACGGCGTCCGTGCCGAAGCCGCGCACCCGCCGGCCGTGGCCGTCGAGCGCGAGCACCGCGCCGACGCCGGTGTGGCCGACCGCCGCGCCGACCCACGAGCGTCCGCTCGCCGGGTCGACGGTCACGGCGGTCGCCCGCGAGCCGCCGCGTCCGCCGCCGCGCGCGAGTTGCGCCGTCACGACGCCCTCGTCGCCGAACGCCTCGTCGACGATCCCGTCGTGGCGCAGCCGCACGACCACGAGCCGCGGCCGTGCGCCCCTGCGCGCCGGCGTGATCGTGCCCGCGACGATCGCCCCGCCGTCGGCGAGGCGCCCCGCCGCCGCGATCTGCACCGAGCGGCCCGCGACGCCGGGGACGTCGACCATGCGAACCGCGGCGGCGGGCGCGCCGGCGGCGCGCGCCGCGGCGGCGGGCACGGCGGCCACGCGCGCCGCGGCGGCGGACGCGGCGGCGAAGGCACCGCCGGCGAGGGCCAGCGCGGTCACGGCGAGCGCGACGATCTGGGCGAGCGGCCTCATGCGCCGGATCCTACGTCCGTCCATGCCCGGTGTCCGCCGGCCGTCGCGTGTGCCACGATCTGGGCTCCGGCGCCGGGGACGTGCTCCGGTCGTCCCCGCCCGTCATCGGCCAGAGAGGTCCGTACATGCTCCGAGCCATCCGTCGCATCGCCCCGTTGGCAGTCCTCGCCATCGTCGCCGCCGTCCTGGCGATCCCGGCGTCCTCGAGCGCCGCGTCGACGACGATCTGCAAGCTCAGCACGAAGAAGGCCGAGAGCCTTGGCACGTCATACGTCCTCTACGCGGACGGCAAGGCCGGCTACAAGGTGAGCGCCACGAGCTGCGCGACCGGCCTGAAGGTGGTCAAGGCGTTTCAGGCGTGCCGCCGCAAGCACGGCAAGACCGGCAGGTGCACGACCGCGGTCGTCGGCTTCAAGTGCACGGAGAAGCGCCCGTCGTCCCTGGCGATCCCGACCCAGTTCACCGGCGTCGTGAGCTGCAAGAAGGGCAGCGCGAAGGTCACGCACACCTACCAGCAGAACCTCTAGCCGAAGCGACCGTCCGGGTCATTGCAGCGAGGCGAAGTCCGCCTTCATCCGTGCGATGACGATCTGCGCCGCGAGCGCCGACCCGGCCTCGTTGAGGTGGATCCCGTCGGGCATGCGCACGATCGTGTTGCGTCCCCCGACGGGCATCGCCGCGCGGTAGCGTCCGCCCGGGGTGAAGACGTTGGTCATGTCGACGATGCGCACCTGCGCGCGGTAGGGCGCGACCGCCGCGTAGATCGCCGCGTTGACCGCGCGGTCGATCTTCTGGCGCGCGGGGTCGCGTGCGAGCGGGAGCGTGAGCCAGTACACGCGCGCCGCGCCCGTCTGGCGGTAGGTGTTCATCATCGCGCGGGCGCGGGTGGCGTATTGGGCCGCCCAAGCGGGTCCGCAGCAGGCGGCGGAGCCTCCCCCGGCGACCTTGAACGGGAAGCCCTCGTTCGCGCCGAGGAAGAAGACGATCGCGTTGGGCTTGTCCTTGCGCACCTGCTGGGTGGAGAGGCGTCCCCAGTCCACGAGCGCGCTCTTGGAGATCCCGGTCCCGAGGTGGGGGTCGCGGACCGTGTCGACGCCCTTGGACGCCAGGCGCCGGGCGAGCTCGACGTCCATCGGCTGAGACAGCGAGTCGCCGGTCACGAGCAGCGTGCTCAGCTTCGGGATGACGACGGGCTTGGCGCCGAGCGACGCCGGGTCGAATGCGTCCGGCGTCACGGGCGCGACCGCCCCCGCCGCCTGCGCGCTGCCGGCCGTCGCGGTCGCGTTGAAGCTGCCGGCGGTTCCGAGCGACGCGTCCGGAGAGAGGGACGCGGTGAGGCGATGCACGTCGTCGTCGACGCCGAAGCGATCGGCGATCCAGCCCGCGGGCTTGCCGACGGCCAGCACGACCGTGCGCTGCACCCCGTCGCTCATCTGCTCGCCGGAGTTGCGGATCGAGTGCCCCTCGACGATCAGCAGCACGACGATCGCGATCGCGATCGCGATGATGCCGTCGCGCGCGCGCAGGGTCCGGCCGGTGGGCCGGTCGAGGATGTACTGATCTTTCTTGGGCATCGGGGTCCTCAGAATTGGAAGTAGATGAACGGTGGCACGCCTTGGCTTGACACGGTCGCGGTCGCGAGCACGATCACGACCGCGAGGCTCGCCCCGAGCAGCAGCGGATGCAGCCCCTCGAACGCTACGCGCAGGGCGTCCATCGGCTTCGTGGGGAGCAGTTGCAGGCCGATGACCAGCACGATCACCCCGACGACCGAGAAGTTCCAGAGCGTCGGCGGCCCCCAGTCGCCCAGGCGCGACACGAACGCCCACGCGAGCGACAGGTCGGGTGCGCGGAACGGGATCCACGCGAGCACCACGATGTGAAAGACGAGCACCCACTTCAGCCAGGCGGGCGGCGACCACTTCACGCGCTCGCGGAACACGTTCTCGATCACCAGCGCGCCGCCGTGGATCGTGCCCCACAGGACGAAGCCCCACGCGGCGCCGTGCCACAGGCCGCCGAGCACCATCGTGATCATGAGGTTGCGCGCGGTCTTCAGCTTGCCGCCGCGGTTGCCGCCCAGGGGGATGTAGAGGAAGTCGCGCAGGAAGCGGCTGAGGGTCATGTGCCAGCGCCGCCAGAACTCGCGGAAGGACAGCGAGCGGTACGGGCGGTCGAAGTTCTGCGGGAACACGAACCCCATCAGCAGCGCGAGGCCGATCGCGATGTCGGTGTAGCCCGAGAAGTCGCAGAAGATCTGCACCGCGTAGCCGTAGGCCGCGAGCAGCACGTCGGGCGCGTGGAACTGCTGCGGGACGCCGAAGACGGGATCGACGACGCTGCGGGCGAGGTAGTCGGCGATCGCGACCTTCTTGACGAGGCCGATGACGATCAGCGAGATCCCCGCCCCGACCGCGACGTTCGACGGGTCGCGCGGCGTCGCGAGCTGCGGGATGAACTCGCGTGCGCGCACGATCGGCCCGGCGACGAGGTGCGGGAAGAACGACAGGTACAGCGCGACGTCGATCGTCGACGCCGGCTCGATCAGGCGCCGGTACACGTCGACGGTGTAGGAGATCGCCTGGAAGACGATGAAGCTGATCCCGACCGGTAGCGCGATCGCCGCGAGCGGAACCGGCAGGCCGAGCCCGACGTCGTCGAGCAGCGAGTTGATCTCCTGCGCGAAGAACCCGTAGTACTTGAACACCCCGAGCGTCCCGAGGTCCAGCGCGACGGCCAGCGTCGCGACCCCGCGCCGCACGCGCTCGTCGGACGAGCGGTGGATGATCTTCGCCGCGCCCTGGTTCGCCAGCGTCACCGCGGCGAGCAGCACGCAGAACAACGGGTTCGCCGCGCTGTAGAACACGTACGACGCGGCCAGGATGAACGGCTTCCACGCCCATTGGCGCTTCATCAGCGCCCACGACAGCGCGAGCACGATCGGAAAGAAGATCGCGAACTGGATCGATGGGAAGACCACGGCGCGCGCGACCCTAGCGGAGGACGTGACCTGCGATGGGCCGTTCGCGGACCGTTGTTCGCGCCGGGGTCGCGGACGGCACCGGGCGTGCTCGCCGCGACCCGCGGCGGCGCTCTCTGCCAGCATGCGCCCCGATGCGCAGGATCGCGCTTGGCGCCGCCGCGCTCGCGGCGGGTGTGACGCTCGGCCTCGTGCCCACGGCGCGCACGGCGCACGCGGCCTGCGCGCCGCGGCGTCACGCGGCGGCGCAGCGCCACGTCGACGGTGCGACGCGCGCTCCGCTGGTCGTCGGCGACTCGGTGCTGCTCGGCGCCGTCGCCCAGGTCGCCGCCGAGGGCTACGAGGTCGACACGCGCGCCTGCCGCCAGATCGACGAGGGTCTCGGGATCGTCGCCGCGCGCCGGCGCGCCGGCACCCTGGCGCACCTCGTGGTCCTCGCGCTCGGAACCAACGGCTCGCTCGGCACCTACGACGTGCGCAGGGCGATGCAGATCGTGGGCCCCGGACGCGTGCTCGGGCTCGTCACGCCGCGCGAGCCCGACCACGACACGGGGGCGCACGCGATTCGCGTCGTCGCCAGGCAGTTCCCCGACCGCATCCGCCTGCTCGACTGGGTGCGCTACAGCGACGCCCACCGCGGCTGGTTCGCGCCCGACGGGATCCATCTCGGGCCCGGCGGCGCCGTCGGGCTCGCGCGGCTGCTGCGCCGCGCGCTGCCGTTCGCGGTCGCGCCGCCGTGCCCGTGAGAAAGTGATCTGACCGGTTGGCTGCCACGTACGCGGGGCATGAGGCAAACATGGCACGCACGACACTTCAGGCCCGCGATCGCGCAGGGCTACACTCGGTGACCTGATGGCGACTCTGCCGCTCCAGAACCGGCCCTGCGGGGGTCGCTACGGCGACATCGTGCAGGCCATCGGCAACACGCCGCTCGTCGAGCTCAAGCGCCTGAGCCCCAAGCCCGGCGTCCGCATCTGGGCGAAGCTCGAGTCCTCGAACCCGACCGGCTCGGTCAAGGACCGCGTCGCGCGCTCGCTGATCGAGGACGCCGAGGAGAAGGGCCTGATCGGGCCCGGCCAGACGATCCTCGAGCCGACATCGGGCAACACCGGCATCAGCCTCGCGATGATCTGCTCGCGCAAGGGCTATCCGCTGAAGGTCGTCATGCCCGACAACGTGACGCCCGAGCGCACCCAGCTGCTGAAGATGTACGGGGCCGAGATCGTCTACAGCCCCGGCAACCAGGGCTCCAACGGTGCCGTCGCGATGGCCACCGAGCTCGCGCAGGACACGGACACGTACTACATGCCCTACCAGTACGGCAACCCGGCCAACCCGCTCGCGCACTACAACGGGACGGCGCTCGAGATCCTCGAGGAGCTCGACGAGATCACGGCGTTCGTCGCCGGTCTCGGCACCGGCGGGACGCTGATGGGCAACGGTCGCCGCTTCAAGGAGGAGCTCGGCGACGCCTGCAAGATCGTCGCGGCCGAGCCGATGCAGGGCGAGCCCGTGCAGGGCCTGCGCTCGCTCGAGGACGGCTTCATCCCGCCGATCATCGATCTCAGCGTGCTCGACCGCAAGATCTTCGTCTCCAACCACGACGCGATCGTGTGGACGCGCAAGCTGCTCGACGAGGAGGGCATCTTCGCGGGCGTCTCCTCGGGCGCGATCGCGCGCGTCGCGGTGCGCATCGCCAACGAGATCGACGAGGGCAACATCGTCTTCATCGTTTGCGACGACGGCTGGAAGTACCTCTCGTCGGGCCTCTACACGAAGCCGATCGAAGAGATCGAGGGCATGGACTCCACCATCTGGTGGTGACGTGCGCGGCGCGTTGCCGCGCGTAGTCTGCTCTGATCTCGGTTTTTGTACTGGAGGCTGAATGGACCTAGACGGCTTCCTGCGCGATCCGCTGTCTCGCAGGCGCTTCTTCCACATGGCGGGCGTCAGCGTCGCCGGCGGCTCGGCCGTCTTCCTCGCGGCGTGCGGCGACGACACGAAGTCGCCGAACGTGGCGACGGCGCCCGACGAGTCCGACGAGGCCGACGCCGAGGTCCTCAACTCCGCGCTGGACCTCGAGCTGATGGCGATCGCCGCCTACAAGGCCGGGGCCGCGCACCTCAAGGGCGACGTGCTCCAGCTCGCCAAGCTGCTGCTCGCCCAGGAGCAGGCGCACGCCGACGCGCTCTCCAGCGCGATCCGCAAGGTGGGCCGGATCCCCAACCGCGCGAAGGCCTCCTACGACTTCCCGAAGCTCACCTCCCAGACCGACACCCTGCGCTTCGCGGTGGAGATCGAGAACACGGCGATCGCGGCGTACGTCGACGCGCTGCCCAAGCTCGGCAAGGGCGACCTGCGCGCGACCGCGTCGTCGATCGTCGCCGACGAGGCCGAGCACATCTCGGTCCTGCTCGGCGTCCTCGGCGAGCAGCAGGTCCCCGACGCGTTCGTCTACGGGAAGGCGTGATGGCCGCCGATCGCATCGTCGTCGTGGACGGCGAGGCCGACAGCGCGCAGATCGCCGCGTTCGAGCGCGGCCGGCGCGAGATCCTGCGCACGGGCCTCGGGCTGGGCGGCGCGATGATCGCGGCGTCGAGCATCCCGCTGCTGCTGTCGGTGCGCGACGCGTTCGCGACGACGAGCAGCGACGGCGACCTGCTCATCGGGGCGATCAAGCTCGAGCAGGTGGCGGTCCTCGCCTACGGCAAGCTGATCGACGCCGTGCCGCCGTCCGGCTTCGACGACGTGCTGCGTCGCTTCCAGGGCCACGAGCAGCTGCATGCCAGCACGCTGACGAA
>DASXCR010000238.1:0-19671 GCA_036491075.1 Solirubrobacteraceae bacterium | reverse complement strand
AACGCGCCGTCGCTGCGCAGCTTGAGCGCGAGCCCGATCGCGTAGCCGTGCGCCGGTGCCCTCTGCAGCGTCGCGAGGATCAACGCGTCGAGCTGACCCTTGACCGTGGTGTTCGTCTTCATACCTAGTAACCCTAGGCATAGGACAGCTAGGTGTCAATCAGCTCCTGAAATCCCGACGCGATCTTCACATCGCCCGCACCTCTCGCCACTAGCGTCCGCCGTGCCCGACGTGACCTTCGACTCGTGGCGGCGCCTCGCCGTCGAGAAAGGACCCTCTCGATGCCGAATCCCTCGACCCGCCGCGGCCGCGGCCTGCCGCCGCTCGCCGCGAAGGTCCCGGAGATCACCGTGCTGTTCTGGATCGTCAAGGTCCTCACCACGGGCATGGGCGAGGCGATGTCCGATTTCCTGGGCCAGAACAGCGTCCCGCTGGCGGGGTTCGTCGGCGTCTTCGGCTTCTGGTTCGCGATGCGGCTGCAACTGCGCCAACGCACATACCGCGCGCCGATCTACTGGTTTGCGGTGATGATGGTGGCGGTCTTTGGCACGATGGTCGCCGACGGCGTGCACGACGGCGCGGGCCTTCCCTACTCGATCACGACCCCGCTGTACGCGCTGCTCGTCGCCGCCGTCTTCTGGCGCTGGCATCGCAGCGAGGGCACGCTGTCGATCCACAGCATCACGACGCGCCGTCGCGAGGCCTACTACTGGACCGCGGTGCTCGGAACGTTCGCGCTCGGCACCGCCGCCGGCGACCTGACGGCGATCCAGCTGGACCTCGGCTTCCTCACCTCCGCCGTGCTGTTCGCCGCCGCGATCGCGATCCCGGCACTGCTGTGGTGGCGCGGCAAGCTCAACCCGATCCTCGCGTTCTGGGCGGCCTATGTCGTCACGCGCCCGCTGGGCGCATCGTTCGCCGACTGGTTCGGCAAGCCGCACCCGCAGACAGGCCTCGGGCTCGGCGACGGCACCGTCAGCGCCGTGGCGCTGATCGTCTTCGTCGGCCTCGTCGCGTACATCGCCGTCACCAAGCGCGACATCCAGCGTCCCGATCACGACGAGGGTCTGCACGTCCCTCGCCCGCTCGGCACACTGCACCCCTCCGAGCACGGCCCCGGCCAGCCGGTCCCGGCCGAGAGCTGAGGAGACCTGCCGGGTCGCGGCGGAGCGTCGTAGCCCGCTCAGCCATCCGCGCGCGTCTCGCTCCGCGGCCGGCGGCGAAACCCGCAGCATGCGTGCCGGCGCCGCACCGTGCACCAGACGCCCGCAAGACCGCGAGGACCGCGGGCCCGACGGCGTACGTCGCGCAGCCGGCTCGCCCCCCGCGGTCCTAACAGAGCGGCAACGTGCCCGTCACCTCGGCACAGGGTCGGAGCGCCACACTGGACCGATGGAGCCCTGCACCGAAGAACCCCACGTCCTCGTGGTGGCCAGCAACCCGGCCGCGACGGCGGCCCTGGCGGAGGCGGTCCGCGAACGTCGCGCGGCCGGCCCGGCCACCTTCACCGTCCTCGTCCCCAACCCCGAGGACCAGCTCGTCTTCGATCGCGTCAGCCAGGACGTCCACGTCGGCGAGCACCGCCTCGCCGTCGTGCTGCCGATGCTCGAGGACACGCTCGGCCTCCAGGTCGACGGTCGCGCGGCCCCCAGCCCCTGCGCCTACGACGACGTCCTCGACGAGCTCGACGCCCGCAGTTACGACGAGATCATCGTCCCGGCGTCGCCGCGCCGCCCGCCGCACCCGCCGCATCCGGACCTCGGGGGGCGCATCGCCGAGCTCGGCTATGCCGTGACGATCGTCGCCGAGCAGTCGGGCCGCGCGGCCGTCGGGGCAGGCTGAGCGAGCGCCTCGTAGCGTCGCGCGCCCGGACCGCCCGCGGGGTGGGTCGCCGTGGCGTGGCCCAGACATCGAAACGGCTTCGTCTCGTCAACGATGCGCAACGCACATCCACGAAATCGCACCTGGTCGTCTCGCACCGTGCGTGAATCCCGCGGGCCTCGGGCGGCGGCGGCCGGCCTGACTCATCTGGTCCATCGGATGGGTGGGGGACCCGCGGAGACCCGTCGCCCAGACGCTGGGGGCCGTCGTGGCCAACGGACTTCGAGCGACAACCGCGTGGACAAGTCCGCCGCTGGGTTCCGGCCGTCTCGGCGGCGCTGCAAGACGGCTCTTCGCTTGCGAGCGACGGCGCGCGAGCGGCCCTCACCACGTGCGCCCGCGCTGAGGCTGCTCCCCCTACTCGCCGGCGAGCGGCCCTGTGCCGCGAAGCCGGCCGCGGTGGCGCACCTCGGTACCCGGCGACGCGCGCGGCGTTCCGCCCCCGCGCGCGGGACAATCCAGCGCGGGCGGACGCCGCGCTGCGCCGTCCGCCCGCCGTACGAGCTGCAAGTTGCCCTTCCTGCACACCTTCCGCATCCCCGCCGGCCTGACGCTGGTCGCCGTCGCCGGCGCCGCACTGCTGGGAGGGCCGAAGGTCGGGCTCGTCGTCGCGCTGCTCGCCGTGCTCGAGATCTCGATCTCGTTCGACAACGCGATCGTCAACGCGGCGGTGCTGAAGGGCATGACGGCCCGCTGGCAGCAGATCTTCCTGACGTGGGGGATCCTCATCGCCGTCGCGGGCATGCGCCTCGTGTTCCCGATCGTGATCGTCGCCGCCGCGGCGGGCCTGACGATCCCCGATGTCGTCGACCAGGCGCTCGCGCACCCCGATCTGTACGCGCACAACCTCAAGGCGGCCAACCCGGTCATCGCGTCGTTCGGCGGCATCTTCCTGCTGATGGTCTTCCTCGACTTCTTTCTCGACGACGACAAGGACGCCGACTGGCTGCGCGTCGAACGGCCGCTGGCGGGCATCGGCCGAGTCCGCGTGATCGTCCCGGTGATCGCGACCATGGTGCTCCTCGGGCTGTCCGCGCTCGTGGCCGCCGGCAGGCGCGGCGACGTGCTCATCGCCGGTCTTGCCGGGCTCGTCGCGCACCTGCTCGCCAGCGGCATCGCCGATCGCCTGGAGCCCGCCGGCACCGCGGCCATCGCCGCCGGCGCAGAGGAGCCCGCGGGTGGCGAGCCATCGACGGCGCAGGCGCGCGCCGCGGCAGCGGCCGCCCTTGCCAAGGGTGGCCTGGCGAGCTTTCTGTATCTCGAGCTGCTCGACGCGTCGTTCTCCTTCGACGGCGTCATCGGCGCGTTCGCCATATCCAAGGACATCATCGTGATCGCGGTCGGCCTCGGGCTCGGCGCGCTGTACATCCGCACGCTCACCGTATACCTCGTCCGGCAGGGCGTGCTGGGCGAGTACCGCTATCTCGAGCATGGTGCGCACTGGGCGATCGGCGTGCTCGCGCTCATGCTGTTCATCGGCATCGAGCATCATGTTCCCGAGGTCCTCACGGGGCTCGTCGGAGCGGTCATCATCGTGTGTGCGTTTCTCTCGTCGATTCACGCCAATCGCAAGGACGCACGGATCGCGTCGTAGTCCGCGGCGCGCGTGTGTCGTCACAGCATCAGCGCCCTTCAGCACGATCAGCTATCGCGCGGAAGGGGCCTGCTCGACAAGGCCGACGCCGTCGGCAGGCGCGGCGACAAGCTGGCAACGAAGCTGGAGCTCCCGGCGTGCGCGAAGGACTACGCGGCGCAGGGTCAGTCCGCGGCCCGCACCTCCACGCGGCCGGCCTCGACGCGGACGTCCCACACCGGCTGAGCGATCGTCGCCGGGCCGCGCGTCGCGCGGCCGTCCTCGAGACGGAACATGCTCGCGTGCCACGGGCACTTCAGGCAGCCGTCGACGAGCTCGCCCTCGTCCAGCGGCCCGCCGGCGTGCACGCAGCGGTTGGACAGCGCGAACAGCCCCTCCTCGGTCTTCACGACGACGACGGCGACGCCGCCGGCGTCCACGCGCAGCGGCTTGTCGACCTCGAGCGCGTCCGCCGCCGCGACGTCGGTCCAGTCGCTCGTGCGGTCCTCGAACGCGACGTGGTTGACGCCCACGCCCCGGGCGAAGACGAGGTGCCCGCCGAGGTAGCCCGACGCGCTCGCCACGCCGAGGCCGGCGAGCGACAGCATCGCGCCGCGCCCGCGGTTGCCCCGACGCCGCGCGCGGTAGGAGGCCATCTGCAGGCCGAGCGCGACCGTGTTGCCGATCGCGTGCACCATCCCGACACGCTGGTCGGAGCCGTAGGTGTCCGACCAGTCCGCCAGGCCGCTCGCCATCGTCGGCAGCGCCGCGATGTTGCCGAGCGCCGTCAGGCGCCGGGCGGTGTCGCTCGCCGCGTCGCTGCCGGCGAAGTCGACCGCGCTCGCGCTCAGCCACGCGCCGATCGTGATGTCGGTCAGCAGCGGATGCAGCTGGTGGCCGAGCCAGGTGCCGCTCAGGGCGTTCTTGACGAGCGCGGACTGCGTCGCGTTCTGCACGCGCTTGGTGACGGCCGCCACGAGCGGGTCGAGTGCCTCGATCTTCCCGATGTCGTCGATCAGCGTCTGCGGATCTCTACGCGTTGCCATGTCGCTCCTGTCTGCGTGTGGGTGGCCTCGGCACGCGTCGCGCGGGAACCCTCGATCGAGCGGCCATGACCCTCTGCGTCGGCTGGCGACATGGTTCTTACCCCAGGCGCCGCTCCTGAGACTCGAGCTCAGGCGTCGGGCTTGGCGGGATCCGTCACCGCGAGACCGAGCGCCGTCTGCACCCTCCAGGCCGCGATGCCGATCTGCCCGGCCCGCCGGATGATCGCCTCCAGCTCGGCGGGATCCTCGCCGGGAGGCCGGGTGCCCGGTGGCACGGATTGGGTCGACGGTCGATCGTTCACGGGCTCGCTCGGGTTCGCGACGATCCCCGGCGAGTTCTTACGCCGCGTCGACCTCGCCCACGTGGCGCCCGCGGCACGTGGCCGCGGGCGCTCGGGGTACCGGCGGTGGGGTCAGCGGCCGTACGGCCCGACGACGTGGATGTGCACGGAGAACGCCACCACGTACATCGGGCAGGGCCTGCCCGGGTCGCACACCGGATGGCCGGTCGCCGTGATCGTCGCGTCGCCGCCGTGGTCGGCGCGCAGCCCCCACTGCTGATCCGGCGCGAAGGTCTCGGTGTCGAACACCGAGACCGCGGAGCTGCTGGAGCGCGGCGTACTCCAGCTCAGCTGCGGATCGAGCTGCAGCGTGGCGCACGTGCCCTGCGTCAGCATGATCGTGGTGGCTTCGTCGGCGTTGGTGATCGTGGTCGGACAGCCGGCGATCGGCGTCGTGGCAGCCGCGGCCGGCTGCACGAGGGCGAGGGGAGTGAGCATCGCAGCGAAGCACGCGATGGCGAGAGCGAGTCTCTTCATCTCGGAGTCTCCTTTGTCCACGGGGGACATCGGGGTTACATCGATATGCGATCGTCGTGGGGACGGGCGGCGATCGTCCGCGGCGAGCGCTGCGGTGCAATGCCCGTTCGCCGCTCCCGGCCATGGCACGGCGGCACGCCGGCGGGCGGGCGATCAGTCCGCCGCACGTCGAGCTCCCGCGCCCACCTGCATCCTCCGGCCGGTGACCTCCGTGGCGCGAGATGCGTTGTCACGCCACGGTCTGGCCAGCATAGAGGCGCGTACGTCCACGCGTATGTGCCCTTGGTCACTTCGCCGTTTTACAGTGTGTGACTCACCGGATTTCACCACACGATGCTTCCTCGCCTCCCGCGCGCCGGGAGGGCCACCCTCACTTCTTCGTGACGTACACCAGCTGCCCGTCCTTGAGGCGGTAGACCTTGCCGACCTCGGCGCCCGTGCCCGAGGCACGCTGCGAGGAGGTCGTGGCGGTCTTCACCACCTCGTCCTTCTTGACGACGATCGTCTGCTCGTTCGGCGACTGCTTGCTCAGGATCGTGACGTCCTTGCGGCTCGTGATGAGCTCTGTCAGGTGGGCGGACTGCAGCGCGGCGAGCAGGAACGCGACCGCCAGCACGATCCCGAGGTCGAACATGTTCACGAGCCCGTCGAGCGGATCGCCCGCCCGATCGGCGTGGCGTTCTGCGTGCGGCTTGACCTCGATCACGCCGAAGCCTCGCCCTCGAGCGTCGCGGCGATGAACGTGAGGTCCGACAGGTCCTGGGCGTAGAGGCGATCTCGCACGAGCGAGATGCCGAACGCGACCGCGCCGACGAGCAGGCCGAGCACGGTGACGCTGAATGCGACCCGCAGGTTGCTCGTGAGCTGGTCGACCTTGCCGCTCGCGAGCCCCGACAGGGCCGGCGACAGCGGGATCAGCGTGCCCATCAGCCCGAGCGCCGGACCGACGCGCACGAGCACGCGCGTGCGCTCGAGGCGCCGCAGCGAGCCGATGTCGAAGTCCGCGATCGTCTTGGGCACGCGGATCGACGCCTCGGGCAGCCCGGTGAGCGCGACGACGCGCAGCACCGCCTTCCACATCGCCGCGCTCGACACCGCGATCCCGAGGTACTTGGCGGCGCTCGCGCGATCGCCCTCGACGATCGCCTCGCGGGCGTGCGTGGCCGCGTTCTGCAGGCGATCGGGGTTGCGGCGCCCGCGTCGCACCAGCTCGACTCCGAGCGCTCCGCACTCCACCACGACGAGCGCGACGGCGACCAGCGCGACGATCAGGACGGGTGTGCGGAGGACATTTGAGACGTGGAACACCACGTTCTCGATCGACGCCAACGGCAGCATCACACGGACACCTCTCGACAGTTCGTGGACAAGGTCACGTACGCATGCAGATCCTAGGTAACGGTCGGCACAGCCGTCGTGACGTGACGTCGCCCGCTCGACCTCGCCGCATCGGCCGGCGACGAGCTCCAGCGCCCGATGCGCCGGAATGGACGTGAGACGCTGCCGCGAGGCGACGACGAGACGATCGCCCTCGATCTCATCCCGGGCGCCACCGCGCCCGTCCGTCGCCCGCGTGTTGCGAGGCGAAGCCCGCGATCACGGCCCCGACATCCGCTCGGGAGCCGGCGGGCGCAGGCGCGCCGGCGCGGTCAGTCGCGCGGCTTGTAGCGGTGATGCAGCATGAGGTCGTTGCCGTCGGGGTCGTTGAAGAGCGCCATGTGGCAGACGCCGGTGTCCAACGTCGGCCCGGCGAACCGCACGCCCTTGGCCTCGAGCTCGGCCCGCGCGGCCTCGACGTCGTCGACGTGCAGCGCGAGATGGGCGTTCTTCTGGGGGGCGAAGGCGAAGCCCATCTTCGCGGGCTCCCAGATGCCGAAGCACGTCTCCCCCGCCCAGAACTCGAAGCGCCCATGCTCGTCGGCGCGCAGGCCGAGCGTGTCGATGTAGAAGGAGCGGGCCACCTCCGGATCCTGCGACGGAACGGCGACGAAGTCGAGCTTGGTGATCATGGTGCGGACGCTACCCCTTGTCGCGGCGCACAACCCCCGGCAGCCGCCGGCTGCCCGGGTCGCCGCGCGGGTACAAGCGCCGCGAGATGGAAGCGCTCCCCCACGGCCTGCGCCGCGACCGCCATGTCGATCTCGCCGACCGTGGCGGCGAGCCCTGGATGCGGCGTGCGCTGATCGCGTTGCTGACGCTCGCCGTCGTGATCGCGCTGCTCGGGGTCGTCGGCCAGACCACGACCACGCTCCGCGCCCAGGTCCCGGCCGCGACGCTGACCGTCAAGGCTCCGACGCGCCTGCGCGGCGGGCTGTTCTTCCAGGG
Source organism: Solirubrobacteraceae bacterium (assembly GCA_036491075.1). GTDB lineage: Bacteria > Actinomycetota > Thermoleophilia > Solirubrobacterales > Solirubrobacteraceae > CADCVQ01. The sequence continues at coordinate 12,028 of DASXCR010000238.1, read as the reverse complement.
CCGACTGGACATCGTCGCCCACGAGCACATCCACGCCCCCCGCCTGGAGCTCGGCAACGGCTGGACCGAGCAGATGCAGCTCAACACGATCGAGCCGTCGCCCGCGACGGAGACGTCGAGCGACGGTCGCCTCGAGCTCGGCTACGACCCGATGGCGAGCGGCGACCACCTCACGATCTGGATGCAGTTCGAGGTCAACCCGACCGCCGCCGGCCGGCGCGATCGCAGCGTCACGCTGTTGGATGGCACGCGCGTCCTCGCGCACCTCCCCGCCAAGGTCACGGTGGCGCCCTGATGGACATCGCCGTCCGCGCGATCGTCGTCTTCGGCCTGCTGCTGCTGATCACACGCGCCGTGGGGCGCCGCGAGCTCAGCTCGATGGAGCCGTTCGACCTGATCCTGCTCGTCGTGATGGGCGACCTCATCCAGCAGGGCGTCACGCAGAGCGACTACTCGCTGACGGGCGCCGTGATCGTGATCTCCGTGATCGCCGTGCTGACCGTCCTGACGTCGTACGTCAGCTTCCGCGTCCCGCGCCTGCGCCGCACGCTCGAGGGCGAGCCGATCGTGCTCGTCGAGCACGGCCGCGTCATCGAGCGCAACCTGCACCGCGAGCGGATGACGCGCGAGGAGCTCGCCGCCGAGGCGCGTCTGCAGCAGATCGGCGACATCGAGACGGTGCGCCTCGCGGTGCTGGAGACGAACGGGCGCGTGAGCTTCATCCTCGAGGACTGACTCTGGACCGCGCCGAGCCGAGGCTCCCTCCCACGCTCGACCCGCGCTGAGCCGAGGCTCCGTCCGGCGGCTCCTGGGCCGCCGGGCGCGTCGGGCGATCGCGTTCGACCACCGCCAAGCCGACCGCCCGTCGACCGCGGGTCCGTCTCGGCGCGCCACTACCTTGGAGTCCATGCAGCGCGCCCTCGCAGCTCTCGCCTCCGTCTTCGCGCAGCCGGCCGCGTCGGGAGCGGCCGCCGCGCTCGACGAGCTGCGCGCCCGCTGGCCGCAGCTCGCACCAGACGAGCGCGCCGCGCTGACGCCGATCGCCAAGCTCGCCGCGCAGCGCGTCCAGGCAGTGGCCGCCGGATCGGGCGACCCCGACGAGGACGCCTACCTCGCCTACCTCGCATCGATGGAGGCGACGGTCGACGCCGAGGCACAGGGCGCGGCCGCGCCGCCGCACTCGAGCGAGATCGGCGCCGCACCCTCCGCCCGTGGGCGCTCCGACGCGCCGCCGGGCCGCGCCGGCGGCGCGGCTCCCACGCTGTTCGAGGAGGCGCCCGCTCCGCCGCACGACGCGCCGCGACAGCGCGCGTCGCTGGCGCAGGTCACCCCGGAGGGCCTGCTCGGGCTGCTCGGCCTCTCGACGTTCCGTCCCGGCCAGCGCGAGGCCGTGCAGTCGGCGCTCGACGGCCGCGACTCGCTCGTCGTCATGCCGACGGGCGGCGGCAAGAGCCTCTGCTACCAGCTGCCGGCGCTCGCGGGCGACGACCTCACCGTCGTCGTGTCGCCGCTGATCGCGCTCATGCGCGACCAGTGCGCGCGCCTCACCGACCTCGGCCACCCGGCCGTGATGCTCGCCTCCGGCGGCGTCGGCGAAAGCAACCGCGCGGCGCTCGAGCAGATCCGCGACGGTCGCGCGTCCGTCGTCTTCGCGGCCCCGGAGCGCTTCGCGTCGTCGGCGTTTCGCAGTGCGCTGCAGCGCCGCGCACTCGCGCTGTTCGTCGTCGACGAGGCGCACTGCGTCAGCGAATGGGGTCACGACTTCCGCCCGGACTACCTGCGCCTCGTGTCCGTCATCGCCGAGCTCGGCCACCCGCCGGTGATGGCCTGCACGGCGACCGCGACGCCGAAGGTCGCCGAGGAGATCGTGGCGCGGCTCGGACTGCGCGAGCCGGTCCGCGTGCGCAGCGGGTTCGACCGCCCGAACCTGTCCTTCGACGTGTTGGCGTTCGACGGCGAAGGCTCGGTCGCGCGCAAGCGGGCGACGCTCGCCGCGGGCGTCGGGATGGCCGAGAACCGGCCCGCGGTGGTGTACTGCGGCACGCGCAAGAGCACCGAGGAGGTCGCCGACCTGCTCGGCGGCGAGGGCCTCGAGGTCGTCGCGTACCACGCGGGCATGAACGCCGACACCCGCTCGCGCCGCCAGGACGCGTTCATGACCGGCGCGGCGGACGTCGTCGTCGCGACGAACGCCTTCGGCATGGGCGTCGACAAGGCCGACGTGCGATCGGTGTGGCACTGGGCGCTGCCGTCCAGCCTCGAGGCCTACTACCAGGAGGCCGGTCGGGCCGGCCGCGACGGCGAGCCCGCGCGCGCGGTGCTGCTCGCGTCGCGCTCGGATCTCGGCCGGCTCGTGCGCTTCATCCGCGAGGCGGAGGTCACCGTCGAGCAGGTCGGCGCGATCGTCGGCCGCCTGCGCGCGCGCTCGGGCGGCGAGGGAGCGATCGAGCTCTCGCCCGAGGACGATCGCGACCGCATCGCGTTAGCGGTCGCCGAGCGCGCGGGCGCGCTGACGCTCGCGCCCGGCTCAGGCGGGCGCGTGCGCGTGCAGCTCAGCGCGCGCGACCTCGACCACGGGCGCGCGCGGCAGCTGTGCCGCGAGGCGACCAACCGCCGCTGGGAGTCCTACCGCTCGATCGAGCGCTACGCCACCGGCGACGAGACCTGCCGGCGGCGCCAGCTGCTCGACCACTTCGGCGACGACACGCCGGCCGCGCCGAGCGGGCGCTGCTGTGACGTCCACGACCCGCCCGACTGGTTGCCGGCGATCACGGTTGCGGCCAAGCGGTCGCGCGGCGGGGGCGGCCAGGCGACGCTCGTCGAGGACGGCCCGCCCGTGTCGGACGCCGAGCTCGCGCCGCTGAAGGCGTGGCGTCGCGACCGCGCGGAGGGCAAGCCCGCCTACACGGTCGCGACCGATGCCACGCTGCGCGAGGTCGTGCGCCACAAGCCGCAGACGGCCGACGAGCTGCTGGCGATCAAGGGCATCGGACCCTCGTTTCTCACCAAGCACGCCGACTCCCTGCTCGAGCTGCTGCGGGCGCCGTGAGCGGACGGTCGCCGAAACCGGCGCCGCGCCGCCGTCAGTCCTTGTCCAGTGCGTCCTTCGCCTTGTCGGCGACGCCGCCGACGGCGTCCTTGACCTTGCCGGAGGCGCGGTCGACCTTGCCCTCGTTCTTGAGATCCTGGTCGCCGGTCAGATCGCCGGCGGCCTCCTTCACACGGCCCTTCGCCTCGTCGACGGTTCCGTCGGACATGTCGGTCTCCTTGCTGTCGGTGAGCGCTTCGCTGCAGGCGGGGTACCCGGCGGCGGTCCGCGCAACCCCGTGCCCGTCGCGCCGGCGGCAGCTCGCGGCGGCGCGAACGGCTACGGTGCGCGGCTGCATGTCCTCACCTGGGAGAGGTTCTCGATGAAGCGCAACGTCGCAGCCGCCGTCCTCACGATGCTCGTCGCCGCCCTCGCCGCGGGATGTGGCAGCAGCGGTGGCGCGAAGAGCACGGCGACCGTCGCCCCCGCCACGGCGGCCGGCCCGCCTGCCGTCCGCCTCACGAAGGCGCAGTTCATCTTCAAGGCGAACGACATCTGCCTCGGCACGAGCAACCAGATCGCCAAGGCGGCGTCGAAGATCCGGGCCCAGACGAAGAAGACCGGCAAGCTGCCGCCGACCCCCCAGGTCGCGAAGTTCCTCCAGGACACCTCGCTGCCCGCCTACGACGCGATGGTCGACAAGCTGCGCGACCTGACGCCGCCCAAGCGCGACGAGAAGACGATCGACGCCTACATCGCCTCTCTGGCGGGAGCCATCGACGCCGCGAAGGCGAACCCGGTCAAGTACTCGTCGACGAGCGCGCCCGACCCGTTCGCCGACGCGAACGCACGCGCGGTGAAGTACGGCATGAAGGCCTGCGGATCCTGAGCGGACGCCTGTCGAGGCTCGCGCCGGACGTCAGCGCACTGCGCGCGTCGCGTGAGCTGCGCCTGCTGGTGCTGGGGAACTTCGTCTCGGGCCTCGGCACCCAGGCGACGCTCGTCGCCCTGCCGTTTCAGATCTACACCCAGACGCGCTCCGCGCTGCTGACCGGGTTGCTCGGCGCCGCCGAGCTCGGGCCGCTGGTCCTGATGGCGCTGCTCGGCGGCGCGCTCGCCGATCGGATGGATCGCCGCCGGTTGCTGCTGCTCGACCAGTTCGCGCTCGTGGTGCTCTCGGCCGCGCTGTGCGGGGCGGCGCTGCTCGGCAGCCCGCCCGTGCTCGTGCTGTACGTGCTCGGCGGCCTGCTGGCGGGCTTCGGCGCGCTGCAGAACGTGGCGCGCACGGCGATCGTGCCGAACCTCGTCACGCGCGAGGACATGCCGGCGGCCCTGGCGATCAACTTCGGCCTGTTCCAGCTGACGATGGTGTTCGGTCCGGGCCTCGGCGGCCTGCTGATCGCGGCGGCCGGCGTAGAGGGCGCGTACGCGATCGACGCGCTGAGCTGCCTGGCGATCGTCCTCGCGCTGCGCGGCCTCGGCCCGCAGCTTCCGCTCGCCACCGGGCAGGCGCCGGTGCGCATCCGCCGGTCGATCGCCGACGGCCTGGGCTTCGTACGCCGCAGCCCGGCGCTGCTCGGATCGTTCGCGATCGACCTGTCGGCGATGACGTTCGGGATGCCGCGCGCTTTGTTTCCGGTGCTCGCCGTCAGCGTCTACGGCGCTGGCGCGGCGGGGACGGGCCTGCTGTTCGCGGCGGTCTCGGCGGGCGCCGCTATCGCCGCGCTGACCACGGGCTGGCTCGGCGGCGCGCAGCGTCTGGGACGGATCACGATCGCCGCCGTCTGCGCGTGGGGCTTCGCGATCGCGGGCGCGGGGCTCGTCGGCTCGCTGTGGCCGGCCGCGGCGCTGCTCGCCGTCGCGGGCGCGGCCGACAGCATCAGCGCCGTCTGCCGCTCGGTCATCAACCAGACGGTCACGCCCGACGCGATGCGCGGGCGGATGTCGTCGGTGTTCTCGCTCGTCGTCACGAGCGGCCCACGCCTGGGCGACATCGAGTCGGGCGTCGTGGCCTCGCTTTCGAGCGTACGCACGTCGGTGGTGTCCGGCGGGGTGGCGTGCGTGGCCGGCGCCGTCGCGATCGCCGCGGCGTTCCCCGCGCTGGCCGCCTACGACAAGAGCCGAGCACTGTCGGAGCTCTGACGCCGCGCCAACGGGAGTGCCGCGGAGAGGATCGCGCGCGCCCGTGATCGGGTACACGGATCGGACCCAAGCAGGAGGAGCGCAGATGACCGACACGACCCACGAGGACAACGCAACGCCGACGGCCAGCGACGAGGGCGTCAAGCGGATGGACGCCGACACGCCGCACGCCCCGGACGGCGCGGCGGTCGACGATCAGGGCGTCGGGGTCAACCCGACCGACTCGACCGACACCGACGAGAACAACGACCCCAAGAGCGGCGGCACCCCGGTGCATCCGTCTCCGACCGCTGACAGCCAGCAGTCCTGACGCACCCGACCGATCGGGCTCGACTTCCGCCAGGGTCACGGAGTCGGGCTCGAGGTCGTTGCGGACGCGCCGCCCAACGACCGCTTCTCCGAAGCCCACGAGCGGCGAGCCGCCCGTCACGCCGCACGGCGCGGACACCTCTCGCCGCGCCAGCCAGCGCGCCGTGGCGAAGCCCTACTCGCGCTCGAGCGCGATCTGTGGCAGCCGGCGATCGAGGCCGCGCGGCAGCCACCACGCCCGCGAGCCCGCCAGCTGCATCAGGGCAGGCACGAGCAGGCAGCGGATGACGAACGCGTCGAGGAAGACGGCGATCGCGAGGCCGATGCCGAACTCCTTGATCACGCGCTGGTCGCCGATCGCGAACGTCGCGAACACGACGACCATGATCGTCGCCGCCGCGCTCACGACGCGGCCTGTCGTCGCCAGCCCGTTGCGGATCGCCGTCGAGGCGTCGCCCGTGTGCTGCCACTCCTCGTGCATGCGCGAGACGAGGAACACCTCGTAGTCCATGCTCAGCCCGAAGACGATCGCGAACATCATCACCGGTACGAACGACTCGACCGGCCCGGTCCCCGCGTCGAGCGGGCCCGACAGGAAGCCCTTCTGGAAGACGAGCGTCACGAACCCGAGCGCGGCCCCGATCGACAGCAGGTTCATGCACGCCGCCTTGACCGGGATGAAGACGCTGCGGAAGACGGCCATCAGCAGCAGTGCGCTGAGCAGCACGACCGTGCCGACGAACAGCGGCAGCTTCGCCGCGATCGCGTCGCTGAAGTCCTCCTGCCCGGCGGTCTGGCCACCGACGTAGACCGTCGCCTGCGTGCTGCGCTCCGCCGCGGGCAGGATCGTGCCGCGCAGGCGGTCGAGCAGCTTGGTGGTCGCCTCGTCCTGCGGGGCGGTCTTCGGGAACAGCGTGATGATCGCGATCCGGCCGTCCGACGACAGGCGCGGAGGCAGCACCGCCGCCACGCCCGGATCGCGCCCGGCGGCCGCTGCGATCTGCCTGCCCGCCGCCGTGTCGCCTGTGCGTGGCAGCTTCGTCGCCAACAGGAACGCGCCGTTGATCCCCGGTCCGAAGCCCTTCGCGATGAGGTCGTACGCGCTGCGGGTCGTCGAGCCCGCGGGATCCAGTCCCGCATCCGAAGTGCCGATCCGCATCCCGAGCGCGGGCGACGCGAGCGCGAGCAGGACGGCGAGCGCGGCGACCGCGCACGGCAGCGGCCGGCGCTGCACGAACCCCGACCAGCGCGCCCAGGCGGCGCTCTCGCCGGCCGCGGCGTTGGCGCTGCGGCGGGCGCGGCCGGGCAGCGGCAGCCGTAGCCGGTCGATCCAGTTGCCCGACCTGCTGAGCAGCGCCGGCAGCACGGTCAGCGCCCCCAGCATCGTCAGCAGGACGGCGAGTGCCGACGCGATCGCCGGGCCGTGCAGGAAGGAGAGCCCGAGCAGCAGCAGCCCCAGCAGCGCGATCACGACCGTGCACGCGGCGAAGAAGACCGTGCGCCCCGCCGTGTCCTGGGCGCGCACGATCGCCTCCTCGCGGGTGACGTCGCCGCGGCCGTACTCGGCGCGGTAGCGCGTCACCACGATCAGCGCGTAGTCGACCCCCACGCCGAGGCCGATCAGCGCGGCCAGCTGCGTGGCGAAGTCGGGCGTGTCGACCACCTGCGAGATCACCGGCACGAGGCCGATCGTCGTCCCGAGCGCGAGCATCGCGGTGAGCAGGGGCACGCCCGCCGCGATCACGGAGCCGAAGGTCAGCATCAGGATCAGGGCCGCGGCGATCACGCTGATGAACTCCGTGCTGCCGCCCATCGGGCGGGCGAACTCCGCGCCGGTGCCGCCGTGCTCGATCTGAAGCGCCGGGCTGCGCGCCGCGAACGCCTCCTTCTCGATGCGCGTGAAGTCCTTCGCCTTGTAGGCCTGGAAGTCGTGCTTGTAGGTCACCGTCGAGACGCCGATGACGCCGTCCTTGTTCAGCTGGCCGCCGCGCGCCGCCGGGTCCGACACGTCCGCGACGATCGGATCGTGGCGCACCTTCGCCAGCGAGGCGAGCATCTGCCTGCGTGCGACGCCCGCGCGCAGCGTGCCCGTATGGGCGACGTAGACCAGCTGGTCGGTGCCGCCGTTCGCCTTCGGCGCATGCGCGGCGAGCAGGTCGTAGGCGCGCTGGGTGTCGGTTCCGGGGAGGCGGTAGTTCGAGGCCTCGCGCGTACCGGTGGCACCGCCGATCGCGAACGCGGCGACGACCGCGACGACCCAGATCAGGAATGTCTGCCAGCGGTGCGCCATGCACCACAGCGCAAGGCGTGCGAAGACCGACGGGGTGTTGGATCGAGGGGATGTCATGCGCTGGGTGAAGCGCTGGGTGAAGCGCTGGCACAATGAGGACTGCGCCGTGTGGGTCGCACATGATGACGCATCGCGCGGCGGCGACCCGAAGGAGTGCAAGCCATGCCGACCGGAATCGAGATCGAGCGCAAGTTCCTGCTGGCGGAGCTGCCCGCGGCGCTCGCCTTCGCGCGCCGCAGGGCGATCCTGCAGGGCTACCTCGCGCTCGACGGCGACACCGAGGTGCGGGTGCGCCGCACGCCGGGCCGGGCGACGCTGACGATCAAGCGCGGTGGCGGCGAGGTCCGCGTGGAGGAGGAGCTCGAGCTCGGCTCGCGCCAGGCCGACGCGCTGTGGGAGCTGACGACCGGACGGCGCCTGCAGAAGTCGCGCCGCGAGATGCGCGTCGACGGCGTCGCGGTGAGCGTCGACGAGTACGCCGGCGCGCTCGACGGCCTGATCGTCGCCGAGGTCGAGTTCGACGACGAGGATGCCGCGCGCGCGTGGACGCCGCCCGCGTGGTTCGGCCGCGAGCTGACCGGCGAGCCCGCCTACGCCAATCGCAACCTCAGCATGCTCGGCCTGCCGGCCGGCGAACCCGGGGTCCCCGCCGACCGCTCCGACTGACCGGCCGCGCACCGCCTCCGGAGCGTCAGCGATCCGAAGTGCGCGTTCGCGTAGGTGCCGCCCAAGCACCACCGCGAAGGCGCGCGGCGGGCGGTGGCGCGCCGCACCCGGCGCGCCACCGCTCACCTTGTGCGGTCCTGCACGAGCGATCGGAGTAGGCTGGCCGACGGCGATGTATGACGTGCTGCCATCCGACGTGCTCGTCGCGGACCGCGAGAGCGCACTGCCACCAGGGCCCGGGGCGACTCTCGGACCGCGCGCGCTCAACCGCGCGCTGCTCGAACGCCAGCTGTTGCTGCGCCGCCAGCCCGCGCGCGTCGCCGACACGCTCGAGCACCTCGTCGGCATGCAGGCGCAGAGCCCCAATGCTCCGTATTACGGACTGTGGTCGCGGCTCAGCGACTTCGAGCCCGACGATCTCGCCGGCCTCGTCGACCGCCGTCTCGTCGTGCGGATCGCGCTCATGCGCTGGACGCTGCACGTCGTCACGGCGCACGACTGCCTCGCGCTGCGTCCGCTCCTGCAGCCAGTCATGGACCGCCGCCTGCGCGGGCTCCTCGGCCGCCATCTCGGCGACGTCGACCTCGACGAGCTCGTCGTGCTGGGCCGCGAGCTCGTCGACCTGACGCCGCGCACGCTCGGCGAGATCGGGACGCTGCTGGCCGAGCGCTGGCCCGGCCACGAGCCGAGCGTCCTAGGCAATGCGCTCGCGGCGCTCGCCCCGCTCGTGCACGTCCCGCCGCGCGGCCTGTGGGGTCGCAACGGCCGCGCGACGCAGACGACCGCCGAGCGCTGGCTCGGCCGGCCGCTGCACGGCGCCGGCCGGACCGACGAGCTGCTGCTGCGCTACCTCGCGGCATTCGGTCCGGCCCGGATCGACGACATGCGCACGTGGTCGGGGCTGCGCGGCCTCAACGACGCCGTCGACCGCCTGCGTCCCCGTCTGCGCCACTTCCGCGACGAGCACGGCCACGAGCTGCTCGACGTGCCCGACGGCCCGCTGCCCGATCCGGATACTCCCGCGCCGCCGCGGTTCTTGCCCGGCGGCGACAACGCCGTGCTCTCGCACGCGGACCGCTCGCGGATCGTCTGCGACGCGCATCGCCGCTGCGTCACGGCGCACAGGACGTTCCTCGTCGACGGCTTCGTGCGCGGCACGTGGAAGGTGTTCCACGGCCCGAAGGTCACGACGCTCGCGATCTCGCCGCTCGCGCCGATCGGACGCGCCGACCGGCTCGCGCTCGCCGAGGAGGGCATGCGGCTGCTCGCGTTCGCGGCCGGGGAGGACGCCGACACGCGCGTCAGCGTCCGCTTCGACGACCGGTAGGCCACCGCGACCCGGCCGCGTCATCATGGCGCGATGCGTCGCGTGAACCTGTCCGACCCGCCGCTTCGGTACGACCCCACCGATCCCGACGGCTTTCGCGCCGGGATGTTCCGCTTCGGCCCGCAGCTCGGCGCGCGGCAGACCGGCGCCTCGCTGTACGAGCTCGCGCCGGGCCAGGCGCTGTGTCCCTATCACTACGAGTGCGGCGAGGAGGAGTGGCTGCTCGTGCTCGCCGGACGGCCGGCGCTGCGCCATCCCGGGGGCACCGACGAGCTCGAGCCGCTGGACATCGTCTGCTTCCCCCGCGGCCCCGAGGGCGCGCATCAGGTCCGCAACGACTCCGAGGGCGAGACCGTGCGCGTGCTGATGTGGTCGACCGTCGTGCTGCCGACCGCGACCGTCTACCCCGACAGCGACAAGATCGGGATCTGGACGGGCGTGCCGGCGGACGACGTCATGGTGCGGCGATCCGCTGGCCTGGAGTACTACGACGGGGAGAGCAACCCGCGGTGACGGCACGCCGCCTGGCGCCCTTCGAAAGCACGATCTTCACCGAGATGTCGGCGCTCGCCACAGCACGGGCGCGCTGAACCTCGGCCAGGGTTCCCCGACGGACGGACCCGACGAGGTCGTGCGGGCCGTGACGGACGCGATGCGCTCGGGCCGTGCGAACCAGCACGCGCCGCTCGCGGGCGTCCCCGAGCTGCGGGCCGCGATCGCCGGCGACCAGCGCCGCCTGTACGGCCTCGACCTCGATCGCTGAACTCGCCGCACAACCCGACCGGCCGCGTGCTGTCGCGCGACGAGCTCGGCGCGATCGCGCGCGTCTGCGTCGCGCACGACCTGATCGCGATCGCCGACGAGGCCGGGCGCACGCTCGTGCGCTTCGCGTTCTGCAAGCGCGCGGAGGTGATCGCGGAGGCGGTGAGGCGGCTGTCGGCCCTGTCAGGCTGACCCTCGCGCCCGCATTCAGGTCGAGTACGGTCCATGGTCATGGGCGCGATGAGCGGCAGCGCGAGCACCGAGATCGACGCGCCGATCGACGCCGTCTGGGCGATCGTCGAGCAGATCGAGACGACACCGCAGTGGCAGCGCGGCGTCGACAGCATGGAGGTGCTCGAACGCGACGCCGAGGGCCGGGCCGCGCGCGGCGAGACCGTCACCGACGCGAAGATCAAGGTCTTCACGTCGAGGCTGCGATTTGACTACGAGCCGCCGGCGCGGGTCAGCTGGACCCAGGAGAAGGGCGATCTCAAGTCGCTGCGAGGCTCCTGGCGGCTCGAGGACCTCGGCGACGGGCGCACCCGCGCCACGTACGAGCTCGAGGCCGACCCGGGCGCGCTGCTGACGCGCTTCCTCAAGGGAGCGCTCGAGCAGAAGATGCGCGCGATCCTGATCGAGGGCCGCCCGCAGGAGCTCAAGGCGCGCGCCGAGCGCGCGGGCTGACCCGGCTGTGACGTTCGCTCGAACGTGAGAGGTCGATGAGACCGCCGACGACGCGTTGCGCGCCGGTGGGTAGGGGACGTGTACGCATCCACGGTCCGGGCACCGCGCCGGACCGCACATCGCACCATCACGGAGGGAACACGTTGCCCCGCACCACTCGAAGGGCCAAGCTCTGGATCACGGCGGCGTTCGCGCTGTCGCTCGCCGTTCCCGCTACCGCACTGGGCGCGGGGGCGAAGCCGGCCGTGACCACCGGCAGCGTCGCGCAGGTCACGCCGTCGACGGCCTCGCTGCTGGGCAAGGTCGACCCCAGCGGCGACGCCACCACCTACCTGTTCCAGTACGGGACGACATCGCTGTACGGCGCGACGACGGCGCCCGTCGCGGCCGGCGCCGGCACGAAGGCGGTGTCGGTGATCGGCACGGTCGTCGCGCTCGCACCGGCCACGACCTACCACTACCGGCTCGTCGCCGCCAACGGCCACGGTCAGGTCCGCGGCGCGGACCGCACGTTCAAGACGAAGGCGCAGCCGCTCGGGCTGACGCTCGCCGCGACGCCGAACCCGGTCGGGCTCGGCAAGCCGACCGTCCTGGCGGGAACGCTCAGCGGGACCGGCAACGCCGGCCGCCAGGTCGTGCTGCAGTCCAATCCGTTCCCCTACACGCAGGGCTTCCAGACGACGTCGAACGTCCAGCTCACGAGCCCGACCGGCGTGTTCGAGTTCCCCCTGCTGTCCGTGCCGACGAACACGCAGTACCGCGTCCTGATCCCCACCAAGCCCGAGATCGTCAGCCCGATCGTGACGCTCGGCGTGGCGGT
>DASXCR010000237.1:0-9273 GCA_036491075.1 Solirubrobacteraceae bacterium | reverse complement strand
CCACATCGAGACGTTCGATCCCGACGTGCTCGCGCGCGTCGCGGCCGGCAAGGCACAGTGCGGCGTCGAGGGCTACTTCCGCACGTGGGAGCGGGCCGTCGAGGTCTTCGGCCGCGGGCGGGTGACGACGTACGTGATCCTCGGCATGGGCGAGCGTCGCGAGCTCATCGAAGAGGGCTGCCGGCGGGCGATCGAGATGGGCGTGTACCCGTTCGTCGTGCCGATCCGGCCTGTCCGCGGGACGCTGCTGCAGGACACGCCGACGCCCGACCCGGACTACGTCGCGGCGATCTACAAGAGCGTGTCGGCGATGCTCGCCGCGTCCGGCCTCGACCACTCCGAGGCCGCCGCCGGCTGCGCGCGCTGCCAGGCCTGCTCCGGGCTGTCCGCCTGGGAGCGGGTCTTCGAGAAGGAGGCCAACGGTGGCCATTTCGAGCTCGGCGCCGTCCACGCTTCCTGACCGCGCGCCGCTCGCGTGCGGGCTCGCGCGCGGGCGCGCCGAGCTCGACGAGCACTTCGCGGTGCGCCGGCGGATCTTCGTCGAGGCGCAGGCGCTGTTCGCCGACGACGACCGCGACGCCCGCGACGACGACCCGGCGACGCTGCACGCGGTCGCACGCTCCGGCGGCGACGTCGTCGGCGCCGTGCGCCTGTACCCGCTGCACGGGGACGGCCTGTGGAAGGGCGACCGGCTCGCCGTCCTGCCCGCCGAGCGCGCCCTGCAGCTCGGCGCGATGCTCGTGCGCTTCGCCGTCCGCACCGCCGCAGAGCGTGGCGGCCGGCTGATGCTCGCGCAGGTCCAGGTGCCGAACGTGCGCTTCTTCGAGCGTCTGGGCTGGAGCACGAACGGCGCGGTGACCCCGATGTTCGGCGTCGATCATCAGCCGATGGCGATCGCGCTCGGCGCCGGCCGCGGTCGGGCCCGCGCAGCCGGCACCGGCCTCAGCCCAGGCCGGTGAGCGGGGCGATGTCGAAGTCCCAGACGGTGGCGCCGGCGCCGGCGCTTTCGAGCTTCAGCGCCCGCGAGTCGTCGAAGTGCCCGCACGGCTCGCACGCGAGGCCCCGCCGCGCGAAGACCTCGCACGCCGCCTGCGCGTGCTCGGGCGCGGCGGCGAGCAGGAAGCCGAAGCTCGGGAACGTCTTCAGCCAGCGCTCGACTCCGACGCCGTCGGGACGCGGCAGCCGATCGACGTCGAGCAGCGCGCCGCAGTGCGCGGCCTCCAGCAGCTGCAGCAGCGAGCCGGCGGCGCCGGGCATCGAGACGTCGCGCGCGGCGTGGCAGAGCCCGGCCTCGGCGACCTCGGCGAGCGCTTCGCCGTCGTCGCGCAGGTGCTCGGGCGCGCGGTCGCGCAGCGAGGTGAAGAAGTCCGTGTCGTCGCCCATGTATCGGCCCTCCAGGCAGAACGCGCCGAGCAGGATGTCGCCCGGCCGTGCCGCCGCGGCGCGCAGCGGCCTGCGCGCGATGCCCGTGCAGGTCGCCGACAGCGAGGGCGCGCCGCCCATCGTCAGGTGCCCGCCGACGACCTCGACGCCGAGCAGGTCGGCCGCCCACGCCAGCCCCTCGAGCACGAGCTCGGCATGCGCCTCGTCGGGGCTGACGAGCATGTCGAGGATCGCGAGCGGCCGCCCGCCCATCGCGCGCACGTCGGAGACGTTCGTCACGACGGCCGACGCGCCCGCCGCCCGCGGCTGCGCCGCGACGAACGACGGCAGGATCGCCTCGCCGCAGAGCACGATCCACTCGTCGCCGTGCGCGATCAGCGCGCCGTCGTCGCCGTCGCCGACCGGGCCGAGCTTCCCGACGAGCCGCAGGTCGCGCTTGGCGTGCAGCGCGGGCGAGTCTCGGACGAGCGCCGCAAGGGCTTCAGGGTCGGGCATCGCGGCGAATCTAGTGGACGAGCCACAACCAGGAATCGGAGGCCGAACGTGACGCTCGATCAGGCGGTGCTGCGCAGGGTGGAGGTCGTCAACGTCGGGCTTGCCGCGTTCGGCGCGGCGATCCGCGACCAGGACACCCCGGTCGTCGACGTCGACTGGCGCCCGCCGGCGTCCGGCGACCCGCGGGCCGTCGCCGCGCTCGAGCGCCTGTGGGGCGAGCACGGCGCCACGGTCGCCGCGGCGAACGAGACCGTCGTCTCGCGGATGGAGGCGGCGTCCCCGCGCGCGGTCGCCGTGTCGACCGCGCGCGACGTCCAGCCGGTGCTGGCCGAGGGCCGCATGTTGATCCACTCCGGCCCGCCGATCTCGCCCGATCGTCTCGCGGACCCGCAGCGCCGCGCGCTCGTGGCCGCCGCGATCTTCGAGGGCTGGGCCGGCGACCGGCCGTCCGCCCGCGAGCTGATCGAGTCCGGCGCGATCGGGCTGGCCTCGGGCAACGAGAACGACCACGTCGGCGCGATGACCGGCGTCTGCTCGCCGTCGATGCCGGTCTGGGTGATCGAGGACGAGGGCTCCGGTGTGCGCGCGTTCTCGACCTTCAACGAGGGCGCCGGCAAGACGCTGTGGTTCGGCACCGACGCCGACGAGGCGATCGAGCGGCTGCGATTCTTCCGCGACGACCTCGGCCCGCTGATGAACCGCCTGATCGAGCGCCTCGGGCCGATCGAGATCTTCAAGCTCGCGGCGCAGGGCCTGCATCAGGGCGACGAGCTGCACATGCGCAGCCAGGCGACCGGCAACCTCCTGATCCGCGACCTGCTGCCGGGCTTCGCGGCGCTGGGTGGCGAGAAGGCGGCGCGCTTCCTGTCGACGAACTGGCACTTCTTCCTCAGCCTCACGATCGGTGCGTCGAAGTGCACGTTGCTGGCGGGGTCGGGGGTCCCGGGCGCGAGCGTCGTCTCGGTGATCTCGCGCAACGGCACCGACATGGGCCTGCAGCTCGCGTCGATGCCAGGCCGCTGGTTCATGGCGCCGTCGCCGCCCGTCAAGGACGCGCTGCTGCGCGAGGGCTATACCGAGGAGGACGCGGCGAAGGACATCGGCGACTCGGCCGTGATCGAGTGCGTCGGGCTGGGCGGCATGGCCGTCGGCGCGGCGCCGGCGGTCGCGGCGTTCTTCGGCGGCGACGCGGCCGATGCGATCGCGCGCACCGAGCGCATGCGGGAGATCTGCGCCGGCCGCTCGCAGCGCTTCACGATCCCCGCGATGGACTCCGCGCCGACGCCGGTCGGCATCGACGCGCGGCTGGTCTGCGAGCTTCGGATCGCGCCGCAGATCACGACCGGCGTGCTGCACGCGCGCGACGGCGTCGGCCAGATCGGCGCGGGCATCGCTCACCAGCCGACCGGGCCGTTTCAGGACGCGACGATCGCGCTGGCCGCCGAGCTCGACGCCCCGGGCACGGGCCGGGCGTGATCGAGACGGCGGTCGCGCAGCCGCGCTGGGGCGGTCGCGACGCCCCGCGCGTGCTGCGCGCGACCGCGCTCGGGCCCGGTGCTGCCCGCGCGCTGCGCGACGGCCCCGAGGGCACGGTCGCGCTCGCGTTCGGCCCGGGCGGCTACCTGCTGCTGGGAGATCGTCACGTGCTGCTCGCGCCGGTGCGCTCGCCGCCGGGGCCGCTGTCGGTCCTCGTCGCCGGACTCGCGCGCGGCGACCTCCTGCCGGGCGATCCGGTGCGCGTCGCCGACGACGTGCTCGAGGTCGGGCCGCTGCGGATCGTGCTCGCGGGTGCGCGCAGCGCCCCGCCGCCCCGCGCGACGGCGCTGTCGGCGGACTGGCGGCCTGCGCTGGTCGCCGCGCTGCGCGTGGTCGCGCCCGTCCCCGCGATCCTGACCGCAGGCCTCGATGCGCTCGCGCGCGGCGATGTCGGCGGCGGCCTCTCACGGCTCGCGGGTCTCGGCGAGGGGCTGACGCCCGCGGGCGACGACGTGCTCGCCGGCTACATGGCGTGGCGCTGGGCGCAGGGCACACGCATGACGCTGCCGGCGCACGACTGCGCGCCGCTCGGCCGCGACTACCTGCGCTGCGCCGAGCTCGGCGAGCTGCCCGCGCCCGCCGCGCGCGCCCTGCAGGCGATCCGCGACGGCGATCCGCAGGCTGCCGAGCGCGCGGCACGCGGCCTCTGCGCCTGGGGCGCGAGCTCGGGGCGGGCGCTGCTGTGGGGGATCGCGGCCGGCGCCCGGTCAGACCATGCTTGATCAGACGGTCATGCTCGATCGCGACGGCATGCGCCGCGCGCTCGTGCGGATCGCGCACGAGATCGTCGAGAACGGCGGCGATCCCGCGCGGCTGGCGCTCGTCGGCATCCACCGCCGCGGCGCCGTGCTCGCGGCGCGGCTGCGCCGGCTGCTGACCGAACTGCACGACATCGAGCTGCCGCTCGGCGACCTCGACATCTCGTTCTACCGCGACGACGTGACGCTGCGGGCGGGCTCGCCGGTCGTGCACGCGACGCACCTGGACTTCGCCGTCGACGGGCTCACGGTCGTGATCGTCGACGACGTGCTGTTCACCGGGCGCACGGTGCGCGCCGCGATCGAGGCGCTCTTCGACTACGGCCGCCCCGCGCGCGTCCAGCTCGCCGTCCTCTGCGACCGCGGCCATCACGAGCTGCCCGTGCGCCCGGACTACGTCGGACGCAACCTGCGCACCGCCCGCTCGGCGCGCGTCTTCGTCGCCGTCGCCGAGCTCGACGGCCACGACAGCGTGACGCTGAGCGATCCCGACCCGTGCTGACCGCGAGGTGACCGCTACAGCGGCGTCGCGAGCTCGAGCAGCGTGCCGAACGGGTCGCGCACGAAGGCGACGCGCTGGCCCTGCGGCTTGTCCTGCGGCGGCGCGAGTCCCTCGCAGCCCTCCGCGATCGCGTGCGCGTATGCGCCGTCGACGTCCTCGTGGACGAGCGCCAGCTCGACGTTCGGCGGCTGGCCCTCGGCCGCGGCATGCCGCACGCCGCCCGCGAAGTTGTGCTCGCCGAGCCCGTACGCCGCGAACCCGATCTTGGTCACGCCCGTGTCGAGCTGGGCGTACTCGCCGCTCGGGACGCTGAACTCGACGCGCATCCCGAAGACGCGCTCGTAGAACCGGGCGGCGGCCGGCGGGTCCTCGACGTAGACGATCACCCAGCCGAGCGTCATCGCGAAGTCAGGCATGCTCGCGTGCCTTGCGCTCGCGGCTGAACTCCCACCACGGCCGGGCCGGGCCGCCGTCGGCGAACGAGACCGCGGCGACGAACGTGTCCAGCAGGCAGGGGTCGTGGCGGCGGCCGTCGAGCGCGCAGAGGCGTTCGAAGAGCTCGTGCGGGTCGCAGCCGCGCAGGTCGCCGGCGCTGTGCACGTCCAGGCGCTCGAGCTTGCGTGCGACGGCCGGGCCGATGTTGGGGATCGCGGTGAGGTCGCTGGTCATGGGCGACATGATCGCGTCCGGGCGGCTTGGCGTCTTGTAGGAAACGGCCGTCTCGCTACGCCGCGAGCAGCGCGGACGGCGCGACCCCGGCGAGCTCGCGGCAGTCGTTGGCGAAGTGGGCCTGGTCGGCGTAGCCGGCGTCCAACGCGACGCGCCCGAGCTGCGCGCCGGTGCGGGCCGCGTCGAGCGCCCGCGCGAGGCGCAGGACGCGCGCGAGGCGCTTGGGCCCGTAGCCGACCGCGGCCGCGAAGCGCCGGCGCAGCTGGCGCTCGCTGACGCCGAGGTCGTAGGCGAGCGCCGAGAGCTCGAGCTCGGGGTCGTCGAGCGCGGTCACGGCCGCGCGCACGAGCGGGTCCGGCGCGGCGCAGGCCGGCGCGCGCGCGGCCAGCGCAGCGAGCAGCACGCGCCCGCGATCGTCGTGCGCGTCGAGCGCCTCCGCGAGGCGCAGCCCTTTGTCGCCCCAGACGCCGTCGATCGTCACCCGCGCGTCGCGCAGCGCCGCCGCGTCGACGCCGAGCAGGGGCGGGGCCGCTCCCGGATGCAGGCGCACCCCGGCGACGCGCGTGCCGGCCTCGAGGCCCACGAGGAACGCGCGCGTGTTCGGACCGACGACCTGCGTCCCCGCGCCCTCGGTCCAGACGATGTCGATGCAGCCGTCCGGGACGACGCGGACCGGCGGGCCGCCCGCGCCCGTGCGCTGCCACGTGCACTGCACCCACGGCGCCAGCATGACGGTGGGTGCCTGCTCGCGATAGGCCATGCGGGCGAGCCTACTCGCCCCCGAAGCGCGGCCTCGCGAGCGTCCGTCGGAGTGCGCGATCGCCGCGCCGGAGGCGACGGCGCGGCGATCGCGGTCGCTCGCCGAAGCGAGAGTCGGCTACGCGTCCCTGCCGCCCGCAGGAGGATCGGGCGGACTCGGGCGCTTGAGGACTCTCACCGGCCGCTGCGGCGGGCGTGCCCTGCCGCGTGGGGCACCCATGCGGGTGCGGGGACGTGCGCGCAGGGCCTTCATCGGCATTCGCCTCCCGTGCTGCGGTGCGCCCTGGCGAACGCGATCCCACGCCCGGGACGCGACCGCTGCCGGCGCGGGTGGACGGGACCGCGCGGGACGCGTGTCGAGGGCGGCACTCGGTGCGGTGTGCGTCGTTGCATGCTGACCATGATCGACGGCCCTGGCGCGCCGGTCCTCCGACCCACGGCGCAAATCCCATCGCGACCGCTGGACCGGATGTCGCCGCCGCCGAAGCGCCCCCAGCGATCGACGCTCACACATCTGGACGCATCGGCCGATAGAGGTCTCGTGTCCAGCTCGCTACGTCGCCTCGCCACCACCGTCCTCGTCGCCGGCACGTGCGCGTTCGGAGCGCTCGTCCCGAGCGCCCACGCCGCCAACCCCCTCGCGGGGCTGCTCGGCTCGAAATCGGCCCCGGCACCGGTCGCGCCGGTCGCCGACCCGATCACGCTGGACCCCGACTACGGCTCGATCCGGGGCACCGTGATCATGGTCCACGCCGGCGGTTGGGCCGGGCACGACGCGAACGCCCAGAACATCCTCATGACCACGCCGGGGACGATCTTCCACGAGCGTGGCTGGCGGGTCGTCTCGATCGACTACAACGAGGGCACGGCCGGCCTCGCGGACGTCCTGAACGCCGCTCGCGACGAGCTCGCTCGCAGCGGCGGCCGCGTCCCGCTGTGCATCTACGGCGAGTCCGCCGGTGCACAGCTCGCGCTCGTCGCCGCCGCGCAGTTTCGCTCGATCGACTGCGTCATCGGCCTCGGCGCGCCGACGGACCTCCCGCTCTACGAGCAGGAGGAGGCCGACAACGGCGACTCCCGCATCCAGCTCGTCCTCTACCAGGCCGAGCGCTTCTTCGGGACGGCGCCCGCCGACATCGCTCCCTGGAACCCGATCGACCTCGTCGCGAAGATCCACGCCGACGTCATGCTCATGCACGAGGGCGACGACACGATCATCCCGCTCGAGCAGGCGACGCTGTTTGCGGCCGCGCGCCCGACGACGCAGGTCGTGAGCCTCGAGGCCGGCGACCCCAACGATCCGGCCGACAAGTTCGTCCACGGCACGATCTCGGCCGCGGGCCGCCAGGCCTACGCCGCGGCGATCGGCGCGTTCGCCGACCGCGCCGTCGCGTCGCGCGCCGCGGAGCTCAAGGCGCAGCACACCGGCTGCCCCCAGACCTCGCGCACGCTGACCGAGATCGGCAAGCCGCAGTTCGTGGCGGCCCTGCGCTGTCTCGCCCGCAAGGACACCAAGGCGCGCCGCGCGAGCGTCGGGTCGTGGCGCAGCACGAGCCTCAGGGTCCACGGGGAGCTCGACGCCGCACGCCTGTGGTCCGACCTGCGCGCCTCGAAGAGTGGGATGCGCGCGCTCGCCGCCGCCGCGAGGAGCCGCTCGAGCGTGACCGTGCACCCGTCCGATCCCTCGCGCGTCGTCGTGCGCGCCCGCCACTGAGGCGGAGCCTGCCGCTCAGGGCTTGCGCGTGACCCGGAAGTCGATGCGCTGCGCGGCGCTCGCCGCCTGACCCGCTCCGCCGGACGCGGTCGCGGTCACGCGCCACAGCGCCGCGGCGCGACCGAGCAGCTTCGAGGCGATCGTCGCGCTGTTGTCGCCGAGCCGCCCGTCGGCGACGATCGTGTGCAGCACGCGTGACCAGCGCCGGCACGCCCGCGCGCCGTGGTTGGCCCTGGACGGGATCGCGCAGCGCGTCCCGGCGCGCCGGCCGAGCGTGGCGCGCTGCAGCGCGAGCGTGACGGGCACCGCCCGGTCGAGGTCATAGGTCAGGTGTGCCGCGCGCCCCGCCGCGAACGCACGTCGCGTGCGCCGCAGGTCGCTGAGCTTCGGCGCCGGCCGCGGCTCGCCGAGGACCCGCAGCACGGAGCGCGCCATGCTCGCCTCGCCGAGCGCGTTCGGATGCAGCGGGTACGCCGGCGAGGTCGGCACGAGGCCCTCGAACCAGCGCGTGCCGGGCAACGTGCAGACGTCGTGGCCGGCGCTGTCGTCGTACGTGTCGACGTACTCGGCGTCGTTGGCCGCCGCCTGCTGGGCGAGCATCGCGTTCATGCCGCGCAGCATCGTGTCGAGGTAGGAGATGTCGTCGTCGGACAGCGGCACGAGCGGGTAGCAGCCCCTGCCGTCGCTCGGGGCGACGTGGGGGTAGCCGACGAGCAGCACCCGCGCACGCGGCGAGCGCAGATGGATCGCGTGCAGGGTCGCGGCGATCCTCGGCGCGGTCGCCGCGATCTGCTGGACGAGCCGGTCGCCGCCGCCCGGCACGGCGAAGTTCGAGCGGCAGGCCGTGCCCGTCGGTGCGAGCAGCCCGAGCTCGATGCACTTGGTCGCCGCCCCGACGAGACCGACGTCGTTGCCGCCGATGCCGATCGTCACGAGCGCCGTGTCGCTCGTGAGGGCGTCGAACTGCGGCGCGTTGGTGCCGAGCGCGACCGCCTGCGGCGCGGTCATGTGCACGGTCGTGGCCGCCGAGCACGTGACGTCGCGGACCGGCGACGCGTGGATCGCCGCGGCCACGATCGACGGGTAGTTGTGGTCCGAGCGCAGGCAGCCGGTGGGCTTGCCTACCTGGTTGAGCACGAGCGGCGCGGCGCTGTAGGAGTCGCCGAGCGCCGCGTAGGGCCCCGTGGGCGCGGCGCCGGCGGCACCGGCCGGCAGCACGAGCGCGGCGACGAGCGCGAGCAGTGGCACCGCGCGCCGGCGACGGACGACCGTGGTCATCGGCTCAGTGTGCCGGTGGGGCCGCGTTGGGGTCCTGCCCGGAGGACGGATCGCGCAGCGCGGCGGCGACGACCTTCGCCGCGATCGCCGACCCGGCGATGTTCAGGTGGATGCCGTCGGGCTCGCGCACACGCACGTTGCGCCCCCGATAGCGGATCACGCTCTGAAAGCCGTTGGGC
>DASXCR010000236.1:0-30961 GCA_036491075.1 Solirubrobacteraceae bacterium | reverse complement strand
AACGCGCCGTCGCTGCGCAGCTTGAGCGCGAGCCCGATCGCGTAGCCGTGCGCCGGTGCCCTCTGCAGCGTCGCGAGGATCAACGCGTCGAGCTGACCCTTGACCGTGGTGTTCGTCTTCATACCTAGTAACCCTAGGCATCGGCTGGCTAGGTGTCAACGACCTTCTCGGATCCCGACGCGATCTTCACATCGCAACCACCGCTCACCGCCGGCGTCCGGCGCGACGGACATCCGCTACCTGCGAACGGAATCCAGCACGCGTTCATCTTGCAGTCAGGTGAGCGCCGCGGAGGCGTGCAACGCTGACCCGGTGCAGAGCGTGGCCCGCAACCTGCCGTATGCCGGTGCCCTGGTCATCGGCGTGGTCGCCGGAGTGCTCGCGCGATCGCCGATCGTCGCCGGCCTCGCCGCGCTCATCTGCGCCAGCATCTGGGGGGCGACCGATCGCGGCTCCAACGGGTCGCGTTGACACATCCGTGCATCCGACCGGCGCGCCAACGTCCTCCCCGCCTGCGCCACTTACCCCGTCGGGCAGCCGCCATCGCGAAACACCCACCGTCGACTCGCTGCGAACGTCAGCAGCGAGACACAGCCGACCGCGACGACCTGCGCCATGAGCCGCTGCATCCCGAGCAGTTCCACGAACGCGATGAGCAGCACGGCGTTTAGGGCGAGGCCGGCGAGCTGGACGGACGCGTAGCGCATCAGGCCCCTGCTGCGAGCGGCCGCCACGTCGAACGTCCAGAGCCGGTTGAGGGTGTAGCCGCTCACGGCGCCGGCCGCGAACGCGGGGGCGAACGCCTCGATGTAGGGCAACCCGGCCCACAGCAGCAGCGTGTAGACGGCCAGGGTCAGGACCGTGTTGCTCGCGCCCACGACGGCGAAGCGCGCGAACTGCCCGCTGACGACGCGCGCTGTCATGCGAGATAGGGGACGACACGGGTGACCATGACGTAGGTGCAGAAGCCGAGCGTCGCAGCGCGCAGGCGCGTGCTGGGCGAGATCGCGGCGAGCGGCAGCACCCAGACGGCGTACCAGGGCGTCAGCCACGCCGTGGTCAGCAGGACGGTGAGCGTCGCCCAGCCCGCAGCGGCGACCCAGTCCGCCCCGCGCCAGGTGCGCCACAGCAACGTCGTGACGACCACGATCAGCGCGCCGGCGCAGCCGATGCGGATCGCCGGCGTGAGACCGCCCTGGCCGAGCAGGAAACCGAGCTCGCTGGGGATGCTGTAGCGCGCCACGAGCCGCTGCTGCTGGATGATCTGCGGGACGAACCCGACGACTCGTCCACCGAGGACGAGCAGCGACGCGACGCCGACGAGCGCCGTCACGAGCAGTGCTCCCGCCAGCAGACGTCCGCGCCGCGCCGAGCTCAGCAGCAGGAACGGGAAGACCAGACCCGTGGAGATCTTCAGCAGCCCCGCGACCGCGACCTGCGCGCCGGCGCTGCGCGCACCGCCGCGTAAGGCCGCCGCGATGGCGGCGACGACGAACAGCTCGACGAGGAGGTCGTTGTGCGCGCCACCGACGCCATAGACGACGAACAGCGGGTTCAGCCCGACGAAGAGCGCGGCACGCCGCGGATCGCCGCCACCGCGTGCGGCTATCCGCCACACGATCGCGACGCAGCCCAGCCCGCTGAGCGCCGCCACGACCTTGTAGATCCAGTAGGTCGCCGCGACGGACAGATGCGCGAGCGCGTAGCCGGCCACGGTGAAGAGCGGCCCGTAGGGACTGGGCGCGTCGTGCCAGCGCACGAACTGCGCGACCGAGTCGTCGGGCGCGCCGGCCGCGCCATGCAGGTAGGGGTCCAGGCCATGGATCGCGCCAAGTCGCGCGTAGTCGATGTAGCCGAAGACGTCCGCGGAGAACATCGGCGGGGCGAGCAGGAACACGAGCTGCAGCCCGGCCAGTGTGACGATCACGAGCCGCCCCGGGATCGCCGCGGCGCACGCGACCGCGATCAGGTAGCAGGCGAACAGCGCGACGAGCAGCAGCGCGCCCGCGTGCGGATCCAGGCGCACGCCGAGGTGCGCGAGCGGGCCGCGCATCCAGCCGGGGAAGCTCGTCTGCGCCGCAGGCACGAAGAACCGCAGGCGCTGGCCGGCCGCTGCGGCGGCGAGCACGACGCCCGCGACACCGATCGCCGCGAGCGCGCCGATGCCGGCGCCGCCGCGCAGCGTGGTCGCAGCCGTGGTCCTCGGCCGGGCGATCGGGTGCGCAGCGCTCAGCACCCGCGCGTCCCCTCGGCCGCCGCGAGCGGCGAGATACGCAGCACGACGGGGCCGGCGCGCGCGGCGCTGACGTCGATGAAGCCGTCCGGGCGCTTGGCGATGCAGACGCCCGGGCCGCCATCCCAGTAGGGCGACCAGCGCACGCGCAGCCGTGCGGTCTGCGCCGTCGCGAAGCGCATCGCGACGCGGTCGACGCCGAGGTCCGTGACGCGGGCGCCGTCGGCGAGCGGCGCCGGCCGCACGACCGCGTACAACCGCCAGTTCGAAGCTGCCCAGACGAGCCGCAGGCCGCGGACCCCGCGTCGCAGCAGGCGCTCCTCGGCGCGACCCCAGCGCTCCTTCGGACCGCGCGACAGCGCGACGAACGCGACGGCGTTGCGCTGCAGCCAGCGCAGGTAGCTCGCCGCGCTCAGGCCCCGCGCGTAGAACAGCGCGTTGCGCGCGCGGTCGATCTGCGTCTCCCAGCCGCGCGCGAGCGGGTAGCGCGCGCCGACGTAGACCGACTCCCAGCGCGTCGCGCTCGGCACGACCTCGATGCGGCCCGGCGTCGTGTCGCGCAGCGCGAGCTGCGCGAGCAGCGGCGCGTAGTAGGACGCATGCGTCGCCGGAGCGTCGACGCTCTTGGCGACCTCCGTCGCGGGCGCGAACACCATCCAGGCGGCCGCCGCGACACACCCCGCAGCCCGGCTGACGCTCGCCGCCCGGCGCCGCGCGAGCAGCGCGACCGGCACCGCGAACGCGACGCCGAGCCGCGCGATGTTGCTGCCCATCGGCGTCGGCAGCAGGCAGCTCGCGGCCACGACGACGACGTAGCCCAGCAGCGCGCGACGCCCGAGCAGCGCCTCGCGCGACAGGCCGCGCCGCAGCAGCAGCGCGATCAGGACCGCGACGCCCGCCGCCGCCACCGGGTACGGCTGCGAGCCGCCGTCGCCGAACAGCAGGCCGCAGACGACCGTGACCAGCGTCGCGCTCGCCGCGACCGCGACCAGCGCGTGCCTGCGCCGCACCGTCCACCAGACACCGACGACCATCGCGAGAAACAGCCCCGCGACCGGGCTCGCCGCCGCGCAGCATCCCCAGCAACGCGGCCGTCGTCGTCACGGCCGCCACCGCACCCGTCAGCCCGACGCCCGCGTGCGACATCAGCCACGGCGTCAGCAGGCTGTAGCCCGGCAGGTTGTGTCCGCCGAACCAGTTGTTGTCCCACAGGATCCAGCCCGCCCGCTCGAACGGGCCCACGCGATACACCTGCGCGGCGAGATCGGCCGTACGCGGCAGCAGCACCATCCACGCCGCCACGATCCCGGCGCTGGCGAGCAGCAAGACCCGCGCGGCGAGCGGAGCGTCAGCGCGAGGACTCAGCATGGATGTGCCGGACTCGGACTCAGGTCGTGGGCCTGCGTCGCGCCCGAGGATCGGAGACCTGTCTCTCGAGGATCGCGGCGAGCACGCCGCACAGCCTGCATCGCGGCACCTGATGGCAGCCTGAACGGCTGCGCGGCTACGCCGGCAGGCGGCGACCCGCGAGGAACCTCCAGATCTCGCCGGCGGCGGAGAAGCCGGCCCGCGGCCCTGGGTCCGGCGGCGTCGCGCCCGGCCACTGGTGGCGACCTCCGGCGATCCGGATGTGCGAGACCGCCGTGCCGGCGGCGCAGCCGTTCCAGGTCAGCAGGGCGACGCGCGCGGCGAGCATCCTCGTGCGGGGCTCGCGCGCGCATCCGTCGCGGCGCACCCAGCCGGCGAGCCACGCCCGAACGGCGCCGCGGCGTCCGTCCTGCGGGCGTCCGGCGTAGGGGACGACCGGGTCGTCGGTGCCGTGGATCTCGAGCACCGACACGGGTCGTGCCGGACGGCACGCCGACAGCGAGGCAAAGCCGCCGGCGACGACCGCGACGGCCGCGATGCGCTCCGACAGCTCACAGGCCAGCAGCGCCGTGAAGCCGCCGCCGTTTGAGACGCCGGTCGCCCAGACGCGCCGAGCGTCGACGCAGACGCGCTGCTCGACGGCGTCCAGCAGGTCGCCGACGAACGCGACGTCGCCGCCGAGGACGTCGCCGGTGAGCTGCCAGCGGCCACCGGCCGCGTCCGGGAAGACCCCGATCGCGCCGGCCGCGTCGAGCGGAGCGGTGAGCCCCGAGTAGCGCTCCATGAAGCGGCCGGTGGCGCCCGATCCGTGGAAGGCCAGCAGCAGCGGCGCCGGGTGCCCGAGCGCCGCGCGCGGGACGTGCAGGCGTGCGGTGCGCAGCTGGCCACCGGCCACGAGCACCCGGATCGTCGTGTCCCCGGGACGCGCCGATGCCCCGCAGCCGGCGCTCGCGGCCTGTACCGAGCGGCGCGGTGGCGCGTGTGCAACGACGCCCGCGCGTGGCGCGCCGGTGACGTCGGCGGACGCGCCCGACCAGTGCAGGCCGAGCGCGCTGACGACGACCAGCGCGCTCGCCCAGACGCGTGACAGCACGGCTCGAGGGGGCACCGCCGCGAGACGGTAGCGCGCAGCGTCGCTCGCCAAACCGAGCGCCGTGATCGGCGCGCGGCGCGCCCGCTCGCGGATAACCCAGTGCTAACACGCGCCCAACGGGGGACAGTGCGCGAGCACGCAGCATGCTGCACATGCCCTCCTCCCCCGCTGCGACCGCCGCCCTTGCGGTCTCGGACGTGCTCGTCGATCCTGCGCTGCGGCTTGCGCCCTGTCCGCCCGCGGCACGCTCGCCGCACGCGGTGACGAGCCTGTCGATCGTGCTGCCGTGCTTCGACGAGGCCGAGAACGTCGCGGGCGCCGTCCGCGCCGCGGTCGCGGCCGGCGAGCGCTGCGCCGCCGAGTACGAGGTCATCGTGGTCGACGACGGCAGCCGCGACGACACGGCCGCGATCGTCGCCGGCCTCGTCGAGGCCAACCGCCACGTCCGCCTCGTCGTGCACGTGCGCAACCGCGGCTACGGCGACGCGGTGCGCTCGGGCATCGCGGCGGCGGCGATGGACTGGGTGTTCCTGACCGACGCCGACCTGCAGTTCGACCTGCGCGAGCTCGAGGACTTCCTCGAGCACACCGTGCGCGCGGACGTCGTCGCCGGCTGGCGGGTGCGCCGCCAGGACCGGCTGCACCGGCGAATCAACGCCGCCGCCTGGAACTGGCTCATCCGCCGCGTCTTCCGGCTGCGCGTCCACGACGTCGACTGCGCGTTCAAGCTCCTGCGCCGCGAGCTCGTGCAGGGCTTCGGGCTGACGTCGAGCGGGGCGATGATCAGCACCGAGCTGCTGGTCAAGGCGCAGGCATCCGGGGCCCGCGTGGACGAGCTCGGCGTCCGTCACCTGCCGCGCGTTGCCGGCAGCGCCTCGGGCGCTCGCCCGAGCGTCGTGCTGCGGGCGTTCTGCGAGCTCGCGGCGCTGCGCCGTGCGGTCCCCCGAGGCTCGCGGCCCGTCACCGGCTGCTGAGGTGCAGACCGCGGCGCTGCAGGGATCGCGGAGATCGCTCGCCGCGACCCGCGGCGGCGCCCGGGTGGCCGCCGCGCTCCCGCTGACGGTCGTCGTCGGCATCGGCGCGGCGCTGCGGCTGATCGCGTTTCGGCGCGTGCGCCTCGATCCGTTCTATGACGCGGCCGTGCGCAGCATGGGCGCGTCGTGGCACAACCTCTTCTACGGCGTCTACGAGCCCGCCGGGCAGGTGTCCGTCGACAAGATCCCGGTCGATCTGTGGCTGCAGGTCGCCAGCACGAAGCTCTTCGGCTTCACGAGCGTGGCGCTGCGCATCCCGGAGGTCGTCGCAGGGATCCTCGCGATCGTCGTCCTGCACGACCTCGTGCGTCGCCTGTTCGGATCGCGCGCGGCGATCCTCGCCGCCGCCGCGCTCGCCGTGCTGCCGATCTCGGTCGTGACCGCCCGCAGCGACACGATGGACTCGCTGATGATGCTCTGCATCGTCGCCGCGGCATGGCTCGTCGTGCGAGCGTCGCAGACCGGGCGGACCGCGCCGCTCGTCGGCGCCGGGGCGATGCTGGGGCTCGCGTTCGAGGTGAAGCTGTTCGAGGCGCTGATCGCGCTGCCGGCGCTGCTCGTGCTCGCGCTGGCGCTCGGCGCGGGCACCTGGCGGCGACGCGTCGCGCAGCTCGCCGCCGCCGGTGGCGCGTTCGCCGGCGTGTCACTGTCGTGGCTCGTCGCGGTGTCGCTGAGCCCGGCCGCGCAGCGCCCGTTTGCGATCGGCTCGACGAACGGCAGCGCGTGGAGCGTCGTGTTCGCCTTCAACGGCATCGACCGGATCCGCACGCGCCCGACAGCGGCGCAGGCGCTGCTTGATCCCGCGGGGATCGCGCGCCTGTTTACCAGCGGGGGCGTCCAGTACGGGCGCCTGATCGGCTCGGCGCTGATCGCCGCGCTCGCGCTCGGCGCTGCTGCGCTCGCGACGCTCGCGGCGGCGCGCATCCGCGGTCGCGCCCCCGGGTCTGCGCGGAGCGCCGAGCAGCGCCGCCGCCGGGCCGGCGCCGTGTTCCTCGCCGTCTGGCTGCTGCTCGGCTGCGTGCTGTTCAGCGCCATGGGCCGCCTGCACCCGCGCTACCTGGAGGCGTTCACGCCCGCCGTCGCCGCGACGATCGGCGTGAGCCTCGCCTGGCTCACCGAGCGCGCGCAGCGCGAGGGCGCGGCACGCTGGCTGCTGATCGCAGCGGTGACCGCGACCGCGGTCCTGGCCCCCGCCGTCGCCGTCCACACCTGGGCCGGCGCGGGCGTCGTGGCCGCCGCGGCGGCCGTCGCGACGGCGTCGCTCGCGCTCGCCGACCAGCGTCCCTCCGGGCACCCGCAGACCGCGCTGCTGGCGATCGTCGCGGCGGTCGCGCTGCTCGCCGTACCCGCAGCCAGCGCGCTGCATCTCGCCACGCTGGGAGCGTCAAGCTCAGGCCGTCCGGGGGCCGCGCCGAAGGCGCAGGTGGCAGCACTCAGCCGCTACCTGATCGGCCATCAGGGCTCCGCGCGCTATGAGACTGCGAGCAGCGCGGTCGCCAAGGCCGGTCCGCTGATCGCGCGCGACGGGCGCCCCGTGCTGATGCTGACGAGCCTCTATCACCGCCCGCTGCTGTCGGCGGCGCAGCTCGCCGCCGATGTCGCCCGCCACGAGGTCACGTACGCGCTGCTCGCACCGTGTTCCGGGGCCGGCTCCACGTGTCCGGCGGTCCTGCGCTGGGCTCGCCGCCACGGCGTCGACGTCAGCCGCGCGGCGCGTCAGCCGGCACGCACCCTCTACCGCCTTGCGACCTCGCCGACGGTCGCGGCGCAGCACCGCAGGCACGCAAGCCAGCGCCGTCGGCCCGCCGCTCGGCCGCTGGCGAGAACCGCGACGGCGCCGCCGCGCACGCCGAAGCCGTCATCGGCGACGAGCGCGATCGACCGCATGACCCGAGTCGCCGAGCGCCGCTACACGTTCGAGCAGCGCGGCCCGGTGGTGCGCGAGCTGCTGCGGCGCGTCGCCGCCGACCCCGCTCTGCGAGCCGCCGCGCGCGCCGGAGACGACGCCGCGCTGCGGGCCGCGGTCGCCCGCCGCTTCGACAGCGCCTGGTATCACTGGCACGTCTCGCGCCTGCTGATCGTGCGCCACCGCCGCACAGTGGTCGACGTCGGTGTGCCGTTCGTGATCGCACCATCCGCGCGACCGCTGCGCGACGCGCGCGGGCATACCGTCGCGACCCTGGAGATCTCCGACCAGGACCTGATCGGGTTCGTGCGCTTCATGCATCGCAACCACGGCGTCGACGTCGTCGCGCGCGGTGCGGGGGCGAGCCACGTGCGCACGTCGCTGCCCGCTGCGCAGCGCGTGCGGCTGCCTGATCGCGGCGAGCGGACCATCGCCGGCCGGCGCTACCGCGTCCGCGCCTTCACGCGCCGCGCGCTGCACGGGGAGCGCGTGAGGATCTGGATCCTGCTGCGTGCCGGAGCCCCGGAAGCGCTGCACTAGCTTGTGCCACGGTGGCCCAGTCGAACATGAACATCCTGATCTGCGACGACGAGTCGGCCCTGCGCGAGGCGCTGCGCCAGTCCTTCGAGCGCGACGGCCACCGCGTCCGCGCGGTCGCCGACGGGCAGGCCGCGATCGACCGCGCGAGCACCGAGTCCTATGACGTGCTGCTGCTCGACGTCTCGCTCGGACCAGCCAGTCCCAACGGCTATGACGTCTGCCGCGAGCTGCGCCGTCGACGCAACATCATCGCGATCATCATGCTGACCGCGCGCGACGGGGAGGTCGACGCCGTGCTCGGCCTGGAGGCCGGGGCCGACGACTACGTCGTCAAGCCGTTTCGCCCCGCCGAGCTGCGCAGCCGGATCCGCGCGGTGCTGCGCCGCGCAGGATCTCAGGCCCTCGGAGGCGAGGTGCTCGAGGTCGCGGCGATCGTCCTCGACGTCTCCCAGCGCGAGGTCCGGCGCGACGGTACGCCGGTCGAGGTCACCTTCTCGGAGTTCGAGCTGCTGCAGGCGCTGATGCTGTCGCCCGGCACCGTCTTCGATCGCCAGCAGCTGCTGCGCGCGATCTGGGGCGACAGCGCCTATCGCGACCCACGCGCGATCGACGTGCACATCCGCCATCTGCGCGAGAAGCTCGAGGACGTCCCGGAGCGCCCGCAGATCATCCTGACCGTACGCGGGGCGGGCTACCGCGTCAACGCGAGCTGACGGATGTTCAGAGGCCTGCGAGGGCGGCTGGTCGCCGCGCTGCTGCTCACGAGCACCGTAACGCTCGCGGTCGCCGCGTTCCTGCTGCTGTCGCCGCTCGAGTCCCGGCTGCGGCGCGACGAGATCGAGGGCATCTCCGCGCAGTTGCGCGCCGACCGGCCGCTGCTCACGAAGCTCGCGACGCGCGACCTGCAGCCCAGGTCGCCCGCGCTGCGCCGGATGACGAAGACGCTGAAGATCAGCGCCGACGCCGAGATCGTCATCCTCGCCAGCGGCGGCGGCGTGCTCGCGGCGACGGACCTCGATCGCGGCGAGACGTTTCCCGAGGCGCAGGCGGCGCTGCGCGATCACCGGACGGTGCGCAGGGTGCTCGTGGCGGGCTCGGTGACGGTCGCGCACGTCGCGATCCCGGTGACGGTCCATCGCACTCGGGTCGCCGTCGTCGCGGTCCGGCGGCTGGACGACGCGAGCGCCGCCGTCGCCGTCGTGCGGCGCGCGTTCCTCGGCGCCGCGGCGATCAGCCTCGTCATCGCGCTCGCGCTGGGCCTGCTGCTGGCCAGCCGCCTCGCGCAGCGGCTGCGCGCGCTGCGCGACACCGCGCTGCGCGTGGCCGAGCTCGGACCCGTCGTCGAGATGGGCGCTGACGCCTCGCGCGACGAGGTCGGCGACCTCACGCGCGCGCTCGTGACGATGCAGGACCGGCTGCGCCGCCAGGAGCAGGCGCGGCTGTCGTTCGTCGCGACCGCGTCGCACGAGCTGCGCACGCCGCTGTCGTCGCTGCGGGTGATGCTCGACCTGCTGCGCGACGATCTCGACCGCGCCTTGCCCGACCTCGACGATGCCAGGCAGCAGGTCGCGCGCGCCGATCAGCAGGCCGAGCGCCTCGCGGGCCTCGCCGGCGATCTGCTGGATCTCAGCCGGCTCGACGCCGGCATCCCGATTCGCAGCGAGCGCGTCGACCTCGCCGAGCTCGTGCGCGCGGTCGTCGCCGAGTTCGAGCTGCGCGCCCGCGAGACGGGTCACGAGCTCGTCCTCGACGGCCCAGCGTCGGCGTGGGCGCGTGCGGACCCCGGCGCGGTCGCCCAGATCGTGCGGATCCTGCTCGACAACGCCGTCCGCCACGGCCCGCGCGACGCCGCGATCGTCCTGTCCGTCGGTCGCGACGACGCCGATCGCGGGTGCGCCTGGGTGGCCGTCGGCGACGCGGGACCGCCGATCGCGGCCTCCGAGCACGCCCGGATCTTCGAGCGCTTCGAACGGGGTCCGGCGACCGGCGACGCGCCGGGATTCGGGCTCGGCCTCGCGATCGGGCGCGAACTGGCCGGACGAATGGACGGCGAGCTCGAGCTCGAGGACGGCGACCACGCGAGCTTTCGCCTGACGCTGCCCCTGGCGCCGATCGCCGACGACTGACCTAACGAGATCTCAACACCACCCCCGCATCGCGAAATCGCGCCGCGAGGACGCTCGTCACATGGTCACCTCAGAGTTCGACGCCATGCTCGCCCACGATGAACGGCACTGGTGGTACCGCGGTCGTCGCCAGGTGCTGCGATCGACACTCGACCGCCTCCAGATGCCTGCCACCGCGCGTCTGCTCGACGCGGGCTGCGGGTCCGGCCGCACGCTCGACGAGCTGCGCCACTACGGCAGCGTCAGCGGGGTCGACGTCAGCCCAGACGCGGTGCACTGCGCCCACGCCCGCGGCCATCACGACGTCCATCTCGCGCGCATCGAGCAGCTCGCGTTCGCAGACGAGACGTTCGACGTCGTCACCTGCATGGACGTCATCGAGCACACCCCCGACGACTGCCGCACGCTGGAGGAGCTTCGGCGCGTCACGCGACCGGGCGGCACGATCGTGCTCACCGTTCCGGCGCACCCTCTGCTGTGGTCCACGCACGACGAGGTCAACCTGCACTACCGCCGCTACACCCGTCGCGCGCTGACCGGCCTCGCGCAGCGCGCCGGCATGCAGCTCGAGAGCGACACGTACTTCAACAGCCTGCTGCTGACGCCCGCGGCGCTCGTGCGCTGGGTCCAGCGTGTGCGCCCTCCGGCCGTCCAGCGATCAGACCTCGAGCGTACGCCCGCGGTGCTCAACCAGCTGCTCGAGCTGCCGCTCACCGTGGAGGCGCGGCTGATCGCACGTGGCGCCCGCATCCCGGCCGGCCTCTCCCTGCTGTGCGTGCTACGACGACCGCTCGCCGACGCCGGCGAGCGCGCCGGATCGACGGACCGTCTGCGCACCCTCGTCGCGGCCTGAGGACCTGCTGATGCTGCGCGGTGGCGGACGCGGCCGTCAAGCGAGGGTCAAACCGACCGCGGTTTCCTGAGCTCCGCGGATGGCGCGTACGGCGATCAGCATGCTCGTATCGATGATCGAGGCGGCAGAAGAAGCCGCACATCACGCATAGCCGGGCGATCACGCCTGGCTCGGCGCTGTTTCGCAAATATCCTCAGCAGTTGCCGGGACCGACAACCTTGATGCGATCACTTTGCCGTTGCCACAGTCCTGTGTGAGCAGACCCCGTGGTTCACTCCGCATCGGGACGGTCACGGCCTCTCCGTTGGTTCCGTGGAGGGCTATCTCGACGGGATCTGTCGTCGCATACGTGATAACGGAGTCCGTTGGCTGCAGCGACTGGACCACACCGTCGGGTCGCGTCACCTGCGGCGCGGGGGCACCGTCAGGCACGACAGCAACGATCTCCGAGGCCCTCGACGGGACCGGCGAGACCATCTGGCCGAACACGGCTCCCCCAGCCGCACCTCTTGCCCCTTGGCAGGTGTACCCGTATCCATCGACTGGGTCGGGGATGCCAGGCAAAGGGTCTGGCGTTCGTAGTCGGGGACCACCCATACGGTGCAAAAGTTGGTCTTGATCGCGCGGGCGTTTGTCGACTGCTGCGGCGCGAACGCGCGTTTGACGGCGGCCGGAATCGGCGTATCCGCGCTCGCCGGGGAGCGCAAGACTGCAAGCGACTGCTCAAGGGCCAAGGCCGTCGAGGAGACGCGCACCGGCACGCCCGCGGAAACCATCACCACCAGCGTTTGACCCGCCCGGCTCGCGGGGGATCGCGCCTTGGCCAGCTCCCTCGCCGGGCGATCGATCAGCGGGAGGCCGGCGCAATCGTCCCCAAGAGCGTGCAATCGCACCGTGTGGTGTGGTGCGGTTCGCACCACATCGCCGCTCGCACTCTGAGTGGACGGCGGTTGTCGGGCGCTAGGGCGCGGGTCATCCGCAGCGCCGCGTCAAGCACCCGCGCCCGCGCGCCCGCTTGGTCAGTCGGCGCGTGTGTGGTCGAGTGCGTGGCGGATCTTGACGGCGAGCGTCTGCGCGTCGCCGGTGGCGAACATGTGCGCGAAGTACAGCTGGGGGTGCTCGCTGGTCTCTTGGTTGTAGAGGCAGCCGATCTCAAAGCCGGCGTGGCGCATCGCTCTGCAGACGGGGTCGACCTCGTCTGCGGTCATCGCGATGTCGGGCGCGGCGGCGACGCGGGTCGCGGTCGCGTCGAGCGGCAGGAACTGGATGTTCGTGGAGATGTTGGCTTCGGGACTGACCTTGACGGCGTCGATGACGATCGGGCCGTGCCGGCTGACGGTGATAGTGACGACGCCATCGTCGCCGATCTCCGAGGAGCCGTGCAGCGTCTTGGCGAGCTTGGCGTGGTCAAGCGGCGTCGTCGGGTTCACCGGCGCCATCTGGGGCAGCGGCGTCGCGGTCGCGTCGAGGACCTTGCGCACGGCGCGCGCGAGTCGAAGTGGTGCGCCGTGGCCGCGGAAGTGGATGAACCAGACCATCGGGTCCAGGTCGAAGTAGTGCTGATGCAGCGCTTGGAACACCAGGCCGCTGGAGAGGATCGCGTCGATGACGGCGTTGAGCTCGGACGCCTTGAGCGCCAGGTCACCGTTGAAAAACGCCTCGCGGGAGCCCAGTGGCTGGAACGTGAGGTCGCCGTTGATCTCAAACGCTGGCGGAAAGTCGACGCCCTGCGGTCCGTGGACGGTCCCGATGTCGGTGCGGTCGATCTCAATGCTCAGCACGCCACTGGACAGCGAGCCCTCCGCGCCGATGATGTGCTGGATCTCCCGAGCGGGCAGCTTGCCGTGCTGTTTGCGGATCGTCGGGCGCGAGGCGGCTGTCGCGACGGCCACTCCACGTGACGCGACGAGGCCGCCGGCGACACCGCCGCCGAGTACCAGGACGCGCCGCCGCGTCAAGGCAACGTCGTTGTTGGGTGGTCTCATCGCGTCGCTCCCGGAGTCGAGGGTCATCAGGCCAGCAGCAAGCTGCGCGGGTACCCGCGCAGCTGTCAGAGCATGCCGATCAGCCATCGCTGCGGATACAGCATCCGAACGCGGCGCCAGCGGCGTCGCCGCGCCTACCGGCTTGCTGGTCGGCGTGACTTTCGGGCGCCGTCGTCGTCGATCCCGGCTCGCGCGCTCCCATCAGCCCGCCGCCGCCGAGGCCCTGTAACGCACGGAAGGCGATCAGCTCCGTTGGGTCCGGGCTGACGCCGCCCAGCGCCGCGCCCCACGAGAGGAACACGACCAAGCCCGCCTGCAGCACGAGCTTACGGCCGGACAGCTCGCCGAGCTTCCTGTACAGCGGGGTGACGACCGTTTGCGCCAGCCGATAGGCACTGACGACCCAGGAGAGGTGGCTGAGGCCGCCGAGATCGACGACGATTGTCGGCAGCGCCGTCGCGACGAGCCTCTGATCGAGCTCGCCAGCAGCATGACCAGCGTCCTTGCGAACACGAATCGGACCGGCGGTGCCGTGCTCGTGAGCTCGACATCTGCGACGGCGCTCATCGATCCTTCTTCCTGGGCGCACCCGCGGCCGTTCCGACCAAAATGACCCCGAAGCGAGCGAACCCGCTCTCCGACGCGGCGTGCGTCGCGCTCGCGCAATCCCTCAGCGCGCAGCTGTGGACGCTCGACGGGCCGCTCGCGCGCAATGCTCGCAGCGTCGGCCTGCCCGTAGCTGCTCGGGTCGCCGACGACTGATTCTCGGGCTGAAGACGTTGCGGCTGACCGCCTCACCAACCGCGAACGCCCCGGCCTGCACCAGGCGCTCGCAGCCTGCCGCGCCGGCGACGCCAACTCGACGCACGGAAGCGCACCATCGCCGGCATCGCTCCGGCTTCATCTCCTTGAGGGGAGTGGTTGCAGTCGCGCAATACTTGTCCGCCCAGCCGATTCGCGCCAGCATGCCGGTCCGGCGCACGCACCTCAAGGAGCCGATATATGAGTGATGACATCGGCGGACATCCGCAGTTCTCGTCCGCGATGCGCGGCTATGACCGCGTGCAGGTCGACGAGTACGTTGCGTCGCTTCTGGCATCGTTGGGTCAGGCGCAAGAGCGAGCTCGCGTAGCAGAGGCCGAGATCGGCGAGGGAGCCCCGGCGACGATCGGGCCGCGTGTCACGGAGATCTTCGACCTCGCACTCGCGGAGGTGGCGGAGTTACGCGAACGCGCGCAGACCGAGGTCGCCGACTCTCGCGCGCGCGTCCAGGCCGAGGCCGGCGAGATGCTCGCGGGCGCCAACCGGCGCTGCGACGACCTCGTCGCGGCGGCCGAACGCGATGCCGAGAGCATCACGGCCCAGGCACGCGCGCAGCGCGAGGAGATGCTGACCGAGACCGAGCGTCAGCGCGAGCTGGCCAGCGCCCAGGTGATCGCTCTCGAACGTCGCAAGGGCCGGCTTGTCGAGGAGCTCAGGCGCTTGCAAGAGGCTCTCGGCAGCGCTGCCGACAGCGTCGCGGAGGGAGTCACCGAGCCACCGGCCTGGAATGAGGCGGGCGACACCAAGACGATCGAGATACCGCTCGAGCTGCCGCCACCCGACCCGCAGCCGCCCGCGCAGCGCTGAGCCGCGGCGCAGCGTTTGGCGAGGCTGAGCGTGCGGGTATGCGAGCTGCGTTCGTATCACGCGAGACGAGGAGCGAGCATGGCTATCGGAGGAGGACTCGAAGGCACACCGTCACGGCCCGGCGGGTTCGCGCGAGGAGCGAATCGCAACGCCGAGACCGGGCAGCTGCTCGTCGGCCTCGGAGCGATACTTCTGCTCATCAGCCTGTTTCTGAACTGGTACCGCCACGGAGTTGATGCCTGGACGGCGTTTGAAGCGTGGGACCTCATCCTTGCCGCAATCGCGATCATCGCGCTCGTCGCGGTACTGAGCCGTCTGGGCTTCGGCGCGCCGCGCCCCAACAGCTGGCTCATCGGCCCGTCCGTCGCGGCGCTCGTGATCGTCGTGTTCGTAGCGATCAACCCACCACCAGTCGTGGCCGGCGCCAATGCGAACGGCACGGGCCTGTGGCTCGGCCTCGTGTCCAGCGCCCTCATGTCGGTCGGCGCGTTGCTGTCGGTCGCGCGCTTCTCGGTGGCCCTCACGACCGCGCCACCATCCGTCGGCGCTCCGGGCACGCCACCCGCCGACATGTACGCCCGCGAGCCGCTTGACCCCGCCGCCCGAGAGCCGACCGTGCGCGCAACACGCAGCTGAATTCAAAGCTGGCGTCGAAGTCAGCGTCTAGGATCTGCGCACGCAGTCGACGATCTGCGCCCGCCTCGGCAGCGGCGTCGCGCCGACGCGGAACGTGACCCGACCTCGCCTCACGGTGCCTCTATCCCGTCCAGTGAGACGAACTCCGTCACGACGATTCTTGCCGGCATCCTCGATCTCCGCGATCAGCCTGTTGCGCAGCAAGACCAGGCTCGACGCAAGAAACTCATCGTACGATGGCCTTGGCCAGGACCGTGGCGGTGCGCGAGCCGCGGAGTACGCCGACGAGATCGAGCGCGCTGCGGCACTACCGGCCGGCAGCGGCGAGAGGTGCTTCGGTTACGGCGTCATTGGGGCTGCCGTTGCGTCCGGGCACATCCTCGGGCTCACGCGGTCTCCGGCTTCGTCGATCGGCCCCGGCTATCGCTCGGTCTGGGACCGTAACCCCGCGGCCGTGGCCTTCTACGAGCGAGGCGGCGACTCGCCGGGCTGACGCCGACGATCTTCGAGCACGTGAACCCGCCTCGGGACCTACGACTCAGCGCCGACCGACCGGCAGGACAGCTACGCAGCGCCGCGCGATCGGCGCCGTCATGCGCGCCTTCCCAGCTAGTGGCGCCCACCGGGAGACTCCACGCCAAGCACGAGTGACGCCGCCGACCAGCGATTCCGGCGCGCGCGATCTCGCCATGGGCTTTTCTGCGCGACGACCGACAAGGCACCAGCGCCCCGAACACCCAGGGCCCGTCCTCGCAACCCCGGAGCACCCAATGCTGCGCGACCAAGATCCCACTGACGATCCCGGGCCCCGTCAACGCGGCGCGCGCCGCACCGCGTGGTGGCCGGCGTGATCACGTGGCGCCCGATCGCCGTGCTGAGTTCGTTGCTGTCGCTTCCGGCGCTGCTGGTCGTCGCTGCCGGCTCGGCGACCGGCGACCTGGGCGGATTGTGGGTCCAGATCCGCACACCCGTCGCGGTGCTCGGGGTGATGGTCTCCGCGCTGGTCGTGGTCGCGGTGTTCACGGTCCTCGAGCGGGTGCGGCCCCGACGGCTGCGGGAGATGACACGCTTTCACTGACGCTGGGGCAGTCTGACGAGGCGACGCATGACGAGACCGCGGCGGCGTGTGAGCATCTCGTGCAGGTGCTGCGCTGCACGCTCACCGCGCGTATCTGTGGCGGACAGCCGTGGCTGGCGATCGAGTCCTGGCACATGCCGTCGTCGCGTGGCGGTGCGACGGGGTCGGCGACGCTGATGTTGCTGTGCGAGCCGGTGATGCTCGATCCTGCGGTCGCGGCGTTGCGCCGCGCGTTTCCCAACCTCGGCGTGCGTCGTGACCCGCGTAGCGGCGAGCCGTGCCGCTACGGGGACGTTGCGCTTCACCCTCACCACGGCCGCGGCGCAGAGCCTGCGCACGACGGGCCGCGGACAGCTGGATCGTGGGACGGACGGTCGTCCTGACGGTCCCGGCGCCATGACTTCTCGTCGCACCGGCTGTTGCGCGATCTGCTCGCCAGGACCCGGCGACCGCTGCGTAGCGCCATTTGCGACAGCCAGAGGACACGTCGTTCGGCTCGTGACGAAAGGCGGGGCTGATGACGCACCAAGAGGATATTCCCAGGCGTGCGGCACACGGACTGGTCGTCTGCCGCAGCAGCCGGGCTGCGTTGCCGCCGTCGTGGCGGCGCTCCGATCGCCTGCCGACGCACAGCGGCGCCCGCGGCGGCAACGGTGGCGCTCGACCAGTCGAGCGAGGACGGCAGCGACGTGGCCGCAACAGGCTGACTGTCGATGACGGCGAGCCGATACGGCACTTACCGTGTGTCGATTTGCGCGGGATGTGGGACCACGATCGCGGACGTCCGAGCGGAGCTGATTGTTGCAACCCATTGGCGAGCATGGATCGTCTGTCGTTCATGCGCGAAGGCAAGTTTGTGCGCGACCGAGCTGGACGATCCGGAGCGCACACGGCTCTGAGATCCGCCGGCGAGCGGGCGCGCAGCGACCCCGCTTCCCCACCCGCGCTGCATCGCGCCGGTCGCGGTCGGAATCGCGATTTGAGGCGGCCTCGCGCAGATCCGTCGCGCCGCCCGCCAGGAGGTTCTCGACGATGCCCAGCGCTCCCGCGACGAGCACCAGGGCCTCCTCGATGTCCAGCAGGCCGAGTTCGACGATCCCCATCTGCCTCACCTCGCGACGCCGGTCGACGCCGAACGTCGTCGCGCCGAGGAGTTGCTGGCTCGCGCCGAGGCGATGGAGCACCGGGCGGCGCGGGCCGCGACCCGTGCCGGCGACGCACGACACCGGGCGCGCACGGCACTCGCACGAGCGAACGCGCTCGCGGAGCGGTCGGTCTGAACTGAAGTGGGCCGACCGTCCCCCGGCACGGAGATGAGTGCGGGAGCCTCCTCGAGCTTCACCGCGGGCGTTGCGGCCAACTGGATCTGCGCGCGCCGGGAACGTGAGTCGCCGCCCTCGGGGCGTCATCACCATGTGCGAGCGCAGCGCCCGTGGGGGCCGGCATCCGCGTCGCTGGCGTCGCTGACGGGGAGCGGCAACTCGAGCACCGCGGCTGCGACCGCGAGCGTCGCGTCGGCGACGACCTCGCCGGCCCGGACCTCGTCGACGCCCACCTCGTCAACTCCGACCTCATCGACGCCAACCTTGTCCACGACGACCACCGCGCGGACGACCACCACGGCTTCGCCGCCGCGCGCGAGTTCGGGGCCGATCCCCCGCGTCCGGGTGCTCTCGGCACGACTCGCGTCCTCTGCGGGTGCCTCCGCCGACGGCGAGCTGACGGCCCGCGTACGCGTGACGAACCGCTTCGACGGCGCGCTGAAGCAGACGCCGCCCGCCCTGGTCACGGGGACCGACACGACGGCTCTGGACGAAGGCGCGAGGGGCGCTACGGGGGCCTGCTGGAGACGCTCGCGCCCGGCGCCAGCGCGACCGGGACCCTGCGCTTCACGGTCACCGCCGCGGCAGCGCAGCAGCTGCGCACCAGCGGGCGCGCGCGCCTGCAGATCGCAGGACGCGCCGTGGTGCTGCAGGTCCCCACGTCCCCTGATTAACAGTAATCGACGAACGCGCGCCCCTGCGACGAATCTACAGCTTCGCGTCCTCCGCTGCTGACGATTTGGCGCCGTCGAGCTTCTCGAGCACGAAGATCTCGGCGGCCATGTCTGGTTCGGCGTGGTTGGCGGACATGAATGCGGTCACCTTGCGCTGTGTGAGCATCTCGACCGCCGCGACGAGATCCTCGCTCATCGTGGCCTGAAAGCG
Organism: Solirubrobacteraceae bacterium; assembly: GCA_036491075.1. GTDB lineage: Bacteria > Actinomycetota > Thermoleophilia > Solirubrobacterales > Solirubrobacteraceae > CADCVQ01. The sequence goes on along the minus strand of DASXCR010000236.1, from coordinate 12,273 downwards.
CCGGCGCGTCTCGAGCACGAAGTCGCTCTGGCCGGCGGCCAGCAGCGACCGGTCGGCCTTCGTGAAGGTGTCCTCGAGCAGGACGACGACGATGTCGTCACGGATCGAGGTGCGCGCCTTCGTCGGGCCGCGCCCGGTGTACTCGGCGGTGATCCGCACGACGGCGTTCGAGATCGCGGCAGTCAGGCTGCCGCCGGTCGGGCGTTCGTCTGTGGTGCTGGCCATGGCCAGCCTCCGATCGCGTCCCTCTGAGCAGAGATCTGCACGGGAGGCAGAAGGACGCCTGAGAACCCCGCGACCCCTCCAGCGTAGCGTTGAGCCCCGACCGCCGACCACACGCGACGGTCGCGTCGCGTCCGGGCGCAGTCGCGTCGCCTCGCGGCGTTCCGAGGGGTGCACGGCCGGGCCCGTGAGGACGGCCCCGCCGATGACGGCGACGTCGAACTGACGCGATCAGTCGGCCAGCCCGATGGCCGCGTGTGACGGGTGTCCGTCAGCTACCAAGCAGAACTCGGCGGGTCGCTCGTGGACTGCGCATGAGGGGTGCCGTCACCACGATGCGCGACGGGCCCGCGGATCGTGCTTGACGATTTACGCGGTGTGGTCGCAGGGTACGCTCGTTGCGCGCGTGGGAGTGTCGGCGGACCCGTCGAGGCTGCCCGCGCATAGGTCAAGGAGCGGACTGGATGCCTGTTTTTGGGCGCTGCGGGACGCGCCTTGGCCGCCTTCGACGCCGTCCGTGGCGGAGACCTTTGAAGGTATGCGGCTGCGGCTCGATGTCGCGTGCGGCCTGGATTGCGTTGACGCTGACACGGAGTAGACAGACGTCGGCGTGCTCCCGATCGTGGTGCGGGTGACGGTCCATAGCACGATGACCGTTACCGGCGTGCTAGGACCGAGCTAGTACCGGTGCAGGCCGTCGGGCCCGTCGTCGGCGAACGCGTGACGGCGCGATCGCCGACCGGGATCGGTCCACGGTGACCAGTACAGGATGGCGAGGACGAGCACGGCCACCATCGCGGCGAGCAGCACGGCGAAGCCGAGCGCATGGTGGTAGCCGCCGCCGTCGATCTGCGTCGGGAAGACTCGGGCCGCCGCGGGAGGAGCGTGACGCGGGTCGATCGGGGAGGCGACCGCGACGCTCGTCATGGCGGAGCGCCCACCTGCGAGCAGCGCGACGGCGCTGGCGACGATCACGACGGCCGCGACGCACGCGACGGCGACCGGCACGAGCGAGCGCAGGGAGCGATGGGACTTCGCGACAGGCGCTGGTGCGTGGATGACGCCGCGTTCGGCCGCCCACGAGGCCGCGAACGATCGTGGATCGAACGCGCCGCTGCCGAGCACCTGCTCGGCGGACGCGCCCTCCGTCTGCGCCTCGGCGAGGTCGGCCTCGAGGTCGGCCGCCATCTCGTTGGCGATCGGGGCCGGCACGCGCAGCCGCTTCCACTCCCGACGGCATTCATCGACGAACGAGCTCACGGCCGTACCTCCGCTTCGACGAGCCCCAGGACGCCATCGACGGCATCGCGCGTCGCGCGCCATTCGCTGACGCCCGCGGCGAGCGTGCGCTCGCCGTCCGGCGACGCTTCGTAGTACTTGCGCGGCGGCCCGCCGTTGCTTGCGGCGCGATGTGTCTGCACGAGGCCGTCGCGCTCCAGGCGACCGAGCAGCGGATAGATCGAGCCCTCGCCGACGATCGTCAGCCCTCGAGCGCGCAGGCGCTTGGTCATCTCATAGCCGTAGGCCGGGCCCTCCTGCATCACCGACAGCAGGCAGAGGTCCAGCACGCCACGAAGCAGTTGGGTGCGACGGTGCTCATCAGTTGCCATGCGTCGCAAGGTAGCAGCCGGTGACTTGCTATGCAAGCTAGCTGGGCAATGGGGTTCGCTCGCCCTGCCCAGCACGGCAGCGTCCAACAATGGCGCGGGCGAACGAGCGTACGGTCCACGAACTGTCATTGGAGCTCCGCATGCAACTCGTCCCGGGCCCCGCACGCGGACGAGGCGGGCGACGGGTCGCGCCGGGCGCAGACATAAGCTGACGACCACCAGGCCGGGGCGGCGTCGACCTTGCGAGCGGCTGGCGGGCGGCGCGCGTCTGCCAGGCTGTCGGGCGGTGACCGATTTTCAGACCGTGGCCGCGTTGCTTGGCGGCCTCCTGATGCTCGGCGCGGTCATCTCCGCAGTCGCGCAGCGCAGCTTTCTGGCGTTGGCGCCGCTGTTCGTCGTGCTGGGCTTCATCCTCGGCACGGGCGGCCTGGGGGTCCTGGCGTTCGATCCGGGGTCGGGGTTCGTCGAAGGTGTCGCGCTGACGGCGCTGATCGTGATCCTGTTTCGCGACGGCCTCGCGGTCGAGGAGGAGATGCTGCGCACGGCGTGGCATCTCCCTGTGCGCAAGCTCGTGCTCGCGATGCCGCTCACCGCCGTGATCGTCGCGCTCGCGACGAAGGCGCTCACCGACCTCTCGTGGACGGAGGCGTTTCTTCTCGGAGCGCTGCTCTCGCCGACCGATCCGGTCCTGTCGTCGGGTGTCGTGACCAATCCGCGTGTGCCGCGCATCGTGCGTCATTCCCTGAACCTGGAATCGGGCATGAACGATGGTCTCGCGCTCGCGCCGGTGCTCGCCCTCAGCGCCGCGTTGGCGGCACACCACGGCGAGTTCGTGTGGTGGAGGTTCGTGCTGCAGGATGTCGGGCTGGGACTCGCCTTCGGGATCGCGATCGGCGTGCTCGCGAGCGTCGTGCTTCCCAGGCCCCGCGACGGCAGCGAGGGCATCGCGTCTCACCAGCTCGCGCTGTATGCCCTCGGTGTCGCGTTCATCGCCTACGGCGCGACGACGCTTCCGCCCCACGGGAACGGACTGATCGCCGTGTTCGTCTGCGCGATCGTCTTCGGCATCCGCCGGCCCGAGGTCGCCGCCGTATTCGAGGAACGCGCGCAGGACATCGTGGAGATCGCCAAGCTCGCGATCTTCGTCGTCTTCGGCAGCCTGCTGACCATTCACGGCTTGTTCGGCGACGGCCTGGCCGCCGTGGCGATCGTGCTCGTGACGCTGCTCATAGCGCGACCGGTCGCGGTGTGGCTGGCACTGGCCCGGAGCGGCATGAGCGCGCACACGAAGGCGTTCATGGCCTGGTTCGGGCCCAAGGGGGTCGCGACGATGACGTTCGCGCTGCTCGTCCTCGGCGACGACTTGGGCGCCTCGGAGCGGCTCTTCAACCTGGCAGCGCTTGTGGTGTTCGTCTCGACGCTCGCGCACGGTCTCACCGACAAGCCGGGCGTGGACTGGATTGCGCGCCGCAGCGACGATGAGGCGCCGTCACCGCATCGGTGAGTCGCGGCGCGTCCCCGTGCCGCGGGTGTCGTCGTCGCTGGGGGTCAGTCGTTCGCGTTCGTGGTGGTAGGTGCGCAGGATGTCGCGGTGGGTGACCCATCCGACGATCCGGTGATCGTGGGCGGCGTGCACGGGAAGGCCGCTGTCGTTGCCCAGCGCGAGTGCGCGCGCGGCGTGCTCGAGGGTGTCGTCGGCGTACAGCGGCTCCGGCGCGCGTGCGGCTTGGCCGGCAGTCGTGTGCGACCCGCGGCTGAGGTGCTCCTCGACGTCGAGGATGCCGACGATCCCGATGATCTCACCGTCGCCGTCTGCGACGGGGAGCGTCTGGTGGGGCTGGGAGCTGAGGCGGGCCGCAACCACGTCGAGTGACTCGTGGGCGTTCACGGCCTTGGGGAGGGGCGTCATCGCGGCGCTGACCGCAACGGTGCGCATGACGCTGGGGACGCGGGGGCGGTTGATGTCGATGCCGCGGCGGCGCAGCTTGAGCGTGTAGATCGTGTCTTCGGACAGGTGCTGGCTGACGGCCGTGGCGGCGACGATCGCGACCATGAGCGGCAGGATGATGGTGTACTCGCCGGTGAGCTCGAACAGGATGATCAGCGCCGTGATCGGTGCTCGCGCGGCACCGGCGAAGACCGCGCCCATCCCGACGAGCGCGTAGGCGCCTGGGTGGCTGCTGAGGCCTGGGACGACGGCGTGGGCTGCCTGCCCGAAGCCCGAGCCGAGCATCGCGCCGATGAACAGCGATGGCGCGAACACGCCGCCGGAGCCGCCGATCGCGATCGTCAGGCTTGTCGCGACGATCTTCGCGGTGAGCAGCAACAGCACGAACGCGATCGCGTACTCGCCTCGGACGGCGTTGGTCAAGACGGGGTAGCCGACGCCGTACATCTGTGGGACGGCGAGCAGCAGCAGGCCGAGGAGCAGGCCTCCGGCGGCGGGTCGCGCCCATGCCGGGCCGTTCCAGAGGCGGTCGGCCAGGTCTTCGATGCCGTACAGCACGCGGATGAAGAGCACTCCGATGGCGCCCGCGGCGGCGCCGAGCGCGGCGTACAGCACTAGCTCTGCCGGCGAGGAGAGCGTGAACCGCGGGAGCGCCAGGAACACGGCATCTCCGAAGAAGGCGTGTGCGATCGCGGCCGAGGTGATCGAGCTGAGCACGACGACGCCGAACGCTTGGGCTGGGAAGTCTCCGAGGATGACCTCCAGTGCGAAGAAGACGCCGGCGATCGGGGCATTGAACGTCGCCGAGATGCCGCCGGCCGCGCCGCAGGCGACCAGCAGCCGAAGATTCGCCGTGGATACCCGCGCGAGTTGGCCGACGACCGATCCCAGCGCGGCACCGATCTGGACGATCGGTCCCTCGCGCCCGACCGATCCGCCTGACCCGATGCACAGCGCGGACGCGAGTGCCTTGACGATCGCGACCTGCGGGCGGATGCGTCCGCCGTGCTCGGCGACGGCTAGCATCACCTCGGGGACGCCGTGTCCGCGCGCCTCGGGCGCGAACCGCGACACGAGCGGGCCGTACAGCGCGCCTCCGACCACGGGTGCGAGGACGATGAACCAGATGCCGAGTGCGTGCACGTGGGGGTTGGGTACGTGTCCCAGGGCGCTGTAGTCGCGGTGCCCGGAGAACACCGTGGTGAGGGCAACGATCAGGTAGCGAAAGGCGACCGCGCCGAGCCCGGCGCCGACCCCGATCGCCAGCGCCAGCGCTGCGAGGCTGCGTAGGCCCGGCCGGGCGAGGCTCACCGCGCGAGTGCGGGCCAAGCGCACCGCGGGCGCAATGCATCGACGCTCGTGGGCGTGGGGCCGGCTGGTGTCGTGATCCTCGTACTCATGGCCGCCGGGAGGCGCCGACCTTACACCGTAATGTCGACGACGTCGGGCGACGCTGGACGCTCGGTCGCCGCTCCGCGACGATCACCGAGACGTCGTCCATGCTGGGGGGTTCGGTCAGGACCGAGCCCGACCTGCCCGGTCTCGAGTTCAGCTTGGCGCTGGAAGACCGTCGAGCAGAGCCCGCAGCCCGCGCTCGAAGCCGCTGTCGGCATCCAGGCCGATGAGGTCCTCGGCCCGGCCGTGCAGGATCGCGAAGTCCTCGCTGGGCAGCGCCTCGAGGTGTTCGCGACCGCGCGCCCCGGCGGCGTCGACCGTGAAGCCTGTCGCCTCGGCGAGCGCGTAGCCGCGCGCGAATGCCGCCACCGCGCGGTAGACGCCCAGTGCCTCGACCGCGGCGAAGCCGTCACCGACGAGCGTCTGCAGGAGTCGCTCGACGGGCTGCAGCGACGCCGGTGTGTCGAAGGGCTGCATGCCGATGAGCGTAAACGTGGCCGGTCGCGCAACGGCGATCGCGCGCAGCGCCGTCGCGAAGCGATGACAGGCCACGCGCCAGCCCCCGGCCATGGATGTCTCCTGCAGTGGCTCCAGGACCCGGTCGCTGATCGCTCGCAGCAACTCTGCACGGTTGGCGACATGGTGATAGAGCGCCATCGCCTCGAAGCCCAGCTCGGTGCCGAGCCGGCGCATGCTCAGCGTGCTTGACCCGTCGCGCTCGATCATCGCGATCGCGGTATCGACGATGAGCTGTCGGCTGAGCGGCGTGCGAGTGGCCCCGCGGCCGTTGGGAGCGCGGATCGGGCTGGCGGCCATCGGCCTGTCAGCATAGTCGCGCGTCAACGGTCCGGCGGCTCCCAGCCCCACGCCGCGGCTGCCGGGCGAGGTGTGGCCGCGAGCGGCCTAGCGCGCGGTCTCGCCGGTGGGCACGCCGGAGCGCCTCGCCCGCGCCTCGGTCGCACCGGACGAGATCAACCCGAGTCCGAGCAGTGCGATGCCGTTGACGAGGTGATTGAAGTTCTCCAGATCGCCGCGCCCGGACATCGAGATGATCGTGAGGTTGTTGGGGCCGGCCATGCCGATGACGAACGCCGCGATATAGAAGATCCCGACGCCGAGGCATGCGCCCTCTGCGGTCGTCGTCGACTGGCGCGACATGATCAGCGGAACGCGCCGATCGTCATGTGGACGAGGTTGTGCAGCGGGTTGATGCTGAAGCCGACCAACGTGTCGCCCGTGTTCTGCAGGAACTGACCGAAGCCGGTGATGAAGAACCCGATCACGCCGATCGCCACGTACGCCGCACCGAACAGCGGCATGAGCCTCTGCGCAGGACTCGAGGTGCCAGACATTGCGTTGCTCCTTCTCGTTGCGGTACGGGCCGCGACCGACCTTACAGCGTAAAATAGTCCGGCCGGGCCAGTTGGCGCCTGCACCTCCGCCGCCCTCCGGCGCCGTCGCAGCCCGTGGTTTGCCGTGCCCATCGGGGCCTTAGCGCCTCTCATCGACCGGATGGCGCAGGTCGTGATGGCGCCGTGGACGCGCTGGGCACGCGTCGCGACGAGACGACTCGACGGCCCGGTCCGAGGAGCCCGTGCCGCCGGGTGGCGCCGGTCCCGCGGGACGGGATCGGCCTCAGAAACCCGTCGCGCAGCTCAGGAGATCGAGATCGTGTTGACGCCCGGGTCGCTGGGGGTGCGTGCCGCGACGGTCGCGTAGTCGTAGGCGGTACCCGGCTTGCTGCCGGGCTTGCCGAATCCGAAGCCGGCGGACTGCAGGATCGTCACGGCATCCATGATCTTGTAGAAGCCGCCGGACCCGGTCGTCGGCAGCCCGGCGACCTGCTCGCGCTGACCGAACTTCGCGTAGACCCGATCGTTGCCGAGCTTTCCCAGAGATTGCAGGGCGAGCGCGCGGTGCACGGCCTCGGTCGCCATGATCTCCGCGGCGTAGCGGGCGAACTTCGAGCCGCTGAGCGTGCCCTGGCGGGCGAAGACCGTCGTTGCCAGCAGGTAGGCGTTGATGAAGACCTGATCGCCGACCACGAGCGTGGTCAGCAGGTTCTCGGGCGTCGCGAACACCTCGTCGGGCACATAGATCGTCGTCGTGACCGCCTTGCCGCCCACCGCGCTCGAGGTCAGCAGCTCGTAGTGGTTCTTCTCCTGCTGCGCCGCGGCACGGATGTTGCGCGCGGTCACCGCATCCAGGCGCGAACCGAGCTTCTCGGGACCCACGGTGTTGACGATCGTCGCGAGAACCTCCGCGGTGGCAGCGACGGCGGTCAGGTTCGCGACCGAGTTCTCGTCGGCCGTCTTGACCGCGCCGAAGGCGTCGTTCGCGATCAGCCCGAGCAGGCCCATCGACCCGAGCGCGGCACCGGTGGTCTTGACGAGCTGGCGCCGCGTGTGCGCCGATTCATGCCTGTTCTGACGATCGATGGTGTCGAACAGTTCGTTGGTGACCTCAGACATAGGGCTCCGATCTACGGCGCCGCTTCGCGACGCCGCGTTGGGGCGCTGCCGCCGTAGGTCGACAGCAGGCGACAAGGGTGTAACGCGCGCGGGGTCGGGTCAGATCAGGTTCGAGCAGCGCGGGCCGATGGGCGTTCAAGCGTTTGCGCGCGCCGACCGCCCAGAGGAGCAGGCGACGAACGCGCCCTCCTCGTCACGCATGCCGCTGTCCGGCGGCGCGGATCGCTCCGTCGGTGTCAAGTGTCTCCAGATCGAGGGGTGTCAGGCAGTCGGGCTCCTTATAGCGTAAGAACAGGTCTCATGCAGCGCTCGGAGTCACTCCGGCGGCACGTCACGGCGACGGCGAACCCGGCGCACCCACGGGGGAATCGGCGTGTCCCCGTCGAAGCGATGGCCATGGGCGACAGCGACGCCAGATCGTCGAGCACGGCGGCTGCGCCGCGGGGTGCGCGACAACGTCTGACCTACGCGATGCACAAGTCGTTGCACGGAAACGCGACCGCGTTCGGCTATTCGGTGACGATCACCGCGAGCTTTGGAGCCGTCGAGCTCGCTCGCGGAGCGCCCGCGTTTGGTGACCTGATCCTGTTCGGCGTCGGCGCGGTCCTCGCATTCGGTGGTCTCGAGGGATTACTGAGTCAGGGATTTCGGGCGCCGCTCGAGCAAGGTGCCGACGAGGTCATCACGCTGGGAACGGCGCTGTCGTTCATCTCGGTCGGCCTGGCGATCTGCGCGGCGCGAGGAGTCGCCGGGGTACTGAGCGGACCGATCGCATGGATGGCTGGGGCGCTGAGCGCATCGCTGGTCTTCGCGCTCGTCGAGAGCCTGGAGTTCATGCTGGCGCAATGGGTCCAGGAACGCCGCGGTGCGACGTCCGAAGACTGACGATCCCCACCGACCACGAGCGATCGTGCGAACACGCGTCGGCGCGGATCGATCGCGCCGGTGCCGGCGGGCCAGTAGATCGCGTGCTGCGCGCCAAGGTGCCTCCCGGGGTCATAATCGAGATCGAGCAGGTGACCCCGGCGAGCGACTTCCATGCACCCCATCCCGTGTCGCGATGGCGGATGTCCGCTGAAGGACGTCTGCGGGCCTGCGGCCGCGATGCGGAGTGCGGGCGCCCGCGGACGGGTACCCCGTCGCTCGCCATGTGGCGTGCGTGCATCAGGGAGCGCGGAAACGTCGGGATCGCCCGAGGCCGCGGGCAGCGAGCCGGGGTCGCGGCGAGCATGCTGCTGGGCGCCGTCGCGATCGGTGGATGCGGGGCGCAGTCGACCCTCGACACCCACAGCCGGCCGGCGCGCGAGATCGCCGATCTGTGGTGGTGGATGCTCGCCGCGGCGGTGGTCGTGCTGCTCGGCGCGATCGCGCTGCTCGCCGTGGGCTGGCGCCAGCGCCATCACGCGGGGCTGATCGGGCTCGGCAGGCTGGAACGCCACACGACCGGCCTCGTCGTCACGTTCGGGATCCTCGTGCCGCTGATCGTCGTGACCGCGGTCTTCGCGATCGCGAACTTCTCGGTGGCGAGCGTCACGAACGCCCCGGCGGTGGGCAGCACGTCGATGACGATCGACGTGACCGGCCACCAGTGGTTCTGGGAGGTGCGCTATCCGGGCCGCGGCGTCGTGACCGCGAACGAGATCCACATCCCGGTCGGCACGCGCATCAACGCCGTGCTGCGCACCGCCGATGTCATCCACAGCTTCTGGGTCCCATCGCTGAACCGCAAGGCCGACATGATTCCCGGCTACCCGAACCGGATCCTGCTCTACGCCGACAAGCCCGGCGTCTACCGCGGGCAGTGCGCCGAGTTCTGCGGCATCGAGCACGCGAACATGGCGACCACCGTCATCGCTGAGTCAGCGGCGCGCTTCAAGGCCTGGCTCGCCCACAACGCGCAACCCGCTGCGAGCCCGGTGACACCCCAGCAGCGCGCCGGCCTGCGCGTCTTCGAGGCGAGTTCGTGCGCGAGCTGCCACACGATCGCCGGGACGCCCGCGCACGGTGAGATCGGACCCGACCTCACCCACGTCGGTGGCCGCACGACGCTCGCGGCGCTGACGATCCCGAACACCCCCGCTCAGATGCGCGACTGGATCCTGCATCCCCAGCGCATCAAGCCCGGCAACCGGATGCCCGACCTCGCGCTCACCGCGCCCGACGCCGACGCGCTCGTCGCCTACCTCGAGAGCCTGCGCTGAGATGGCCACGGTCGCGACGACACCCGAGGCCCGCGCGCGCATTGATCGACTGGAGCGCATCTGGACGCAGCGTCCCGGCCTGATCGGCTGGCTGACGACGACCGACCACAAGCGGATCGGTCTCATGTACCTCTTCACCGCGTCGGCGTTCTTCCTCGTCGGGGGCATCGAGGCGCTGCTCATCCGCACCCAGCTCGCCGCCCCCGAGCGCCACGTGCTCTCACCGGGTGCCTACGACCAGGTCTTCACGATGCACGGAATCACGATGATCTTCCTGTTCGTGATCCCGGTCTCGACGGGCGCGTTCGGCAACTACCTGCTGCCGCTGATGATCGGGTCGCGCGACATGGCGTTCCCGCGCATGAACGCGCTGTCGTTCTGGGTCTTCGTCGCCTCAGGGCTGTTCATCTACACCGGCATGGCCGTCGGGCAGGGCCCGGACGCCGGCTGGTTTGACTACGTGCCGCTGGCCTCCAAGCAGTTCTCGCCCGGCGAGGGCATCGACTTCTACGCGCTCGGGCTCATCTTCGCGACGATCTCCACGACCGCCGCGGCCGTGAACTTCATCGTCACGATCTTCAAGCTGCGCGCGCCCGGCATGTCGCTGAACCGGATGCCGCTGTTCTGCTACGCGTTCCTGGCGGTGTCGGGCGCGATCGTGTTCGCGCTGCCCGCGCTGACCGTCGCACTCGTGCTGCTCGAGCTCGATCGCCGCCTCGGCTTCCATTTCTACGACGTCGCGCAGGGCGGCGACCCGCTGCTGTGGCAGCACCTGTTCTGGATCTTCGGCCACCCCGAGGTCTACATCATCATTCTGCCGGCGTTCGGGATCGCGACCTCGATCATCCCGACGTTCACGCGCCGCAAGATGGTCGCCTTCCCGCTCGTGGCACTCGCCGAGATCCTCGTCGCGTTCATCGGCTTCGGCGTGTGGGCGCATCACATGTTCGCCGTCGGCCTGCCGACGATCATCACGATCTCGTTCGCGGCCGCGAGCCTGGTCATCGTGATCCCGAGCGCGATTCAGCTGTTTGCGTGGATGACGACGATCGTCACCGGAACACCGAGGTTCAAGACGCCGCTACTGTGGATCGTCGGCTTCATCGTCTTCTTCATCATCGGCGGGCTGAGCGGGATCATGTTCGCCGCGATCCCGTTCGACCAGCAGCTGACCGACAGCTACTTCGTCGTCGCGCACTTCCACTTCGTCATCTTCGGCGCTGCCGTCTTCCCGCTGCTGGGCGGGCTGTACTACTGGTTTCCGAAGGTCACCGGGCGGATGTACGACGAGCGCTGGGGCCAGGCGAGCTTCTGGGTGACGTTCGCCGGCACGTTCGCGACCTTCTTTCCGATGCACATCCTCGGCCTGCTGGGGATGCCGCGTCGCGACTACACCTACCACCCCGGCCTCGGCTGGGCGGCGCTGAATCTGCTCGAGACGCTCGGCTCCTATCTGCTCTCCGGCGGCTTGCTGCTCGTCCTCGCCACGCTCGTGATCGCGCTGCGCCGCGGCCCGCCCGCGGGCAGCGACCCGTGGGGCGGCGACACGCTCGAGTGGTCGATCAGCTCGCCGCCGCCGGCGTACAACTTCGCCGTCATCCCGAAGGTCACGAGCGCCTACGCGATGTGGGACGCCGCCGATCGCGAGGAGGACGCCCGCAAGCTCGATCGCGGCGAGCTCGTCCTCGACCACGGGCACGAAACGCCGGCGTCGACGGTGCTGGACGCCGACTACGACGAGGTGCTGACGATGGCCTCCGGCTCATGGGCGCCGCTGCTGCTCGCGCTCGCGCTCGCGGGGGTCTTCGCGATGCTGCTGCTCGGCCACGTCATCACGGCCGTGAGCTTCCTCGTGCTCGGCGCGCTCGTGCTCTTCTCCTGGCATGTCCACGAGCCGCAGGCGTCATGAGCGCGGCCACGCGTGCCACGCGGGTGGTGCGCAACGCGGCGGCCGCGCGGATCGCCGAGCGTCGCGTCGCGCGACCCAACGGCTGGTGGGGCATGGCGCTGTTCGTCGCGACGGAGGCCGGGATCTTCGGCAGCCTTATCGCGGGCTACTTCTATCTGAGCTTCCGGGCCGGTCGCTGGCCTCCGGCGCCGATCGCGCCGCCGTCCGTCGCGCTCCCGCTCGCGCTGACCGCCGCGCTCGTCGCGACGACCTTCCCGCTGCTGGCCGCCTCACGCGCCGCACGTGCCGGCCGGCTGCGCGCCGCGCGCGGATGGATTCTCGGCGCGCTGGCCGTCCAGGGTGCGTACGTCGCGGCGCAGGCGGTCCTGTACGCCGACGACCTGCGCCGCTTCAGCCCGCGAGACAGCGCCTATGGCTCGATGTACTTCACGCTACTCGGCGCACATCACGCCCACGTCGTCGTCGGGATCGGGCTCAGCGTGGCGGTTCTCGTCCGCCTCGCGGGCGGCCTGACGAG
>DASXCR010000235.1:0-7779 GCA_036491075.1 Solirubrobacteraceae bacterium | reverse complement strand
TCCCGTAGCGCAGCTCGCGGCCGGCGCGCTCGGCGTCGATCGTGACGCGCAGGCCGGGAAGCGCGACGTCGCGCTTGGCGGCGACGTGCGCGACGGCCAGGCAGAAGCAGCTCGCCAGCGCCGACAGCATGAGCTCGGTCGGCATCATGCCCGCGTCCGCGCCGCCGACCTCGACCGGCTCGTCGACGCGGACCTCGTGCCTGCGAGCGGTCGCGGTGGCGCCGAGGTCGCCCGTCCAGCGCGCCTGCACGCGGCGTGCGTCGCGGGCCACCTACATCGCCCCGATCCGCTCGGCCTGAAAGCACCGGTAGGCCTCCTCGTGGGCGCCGGCCGCCGTGTCCCACCCGTAGGCCGCGACGACGCGGTGTCCGCCGGTCAGCAGCCGCGCGCACAGCGCCGGGTCGCGCGCGACGCGCGCGAGCGCATCGCCGAGGGCATGGCCATCGCCGGCGGGGCACAGCAGGGCGTTCTCGCCGTCGGCGAGGAAGGTCAGGAAGACGTCGAGCTCGGAAGCGACGACGGGCAGCCCGGCGGCGAGCGCCTCGAGCGCGACGAGGCCGAAGCCCTCCTTCGTCGAGGGGAACGCGAAGACGTCGGCGGCGCGGTAGTGGCGCTCGAGCTCGGCGGGGCTCACCGTGCCCGCGCGGCGGACGTGCTCGTCGATGCCGAGCTCGCGTGCGCGTGCGGTGAAGCGGTCGATCTCGTCGCGGTAGTCGAAGAGGGTCGCGCCGCCGACGACGAGCAGCAGCGGGTCGCGTTCGGGCACGAGCTCGCGCAGGCGAGCGAAGCCCTCGAGCAGCGTCAGCGAGCCCTTGCGCGGCTCGATGCCGCCCACGGTCAGCACGGTCAGCCGCTCGGCGAGCCGCAGGACATCGCGATCGGCCGCACGCTCGGCGACGTCGCGCGGGCAGCGAAAGCGGGCCCGGTCGACGCCGTTTCGCACGAGCTGGGCGTGGACGCCGAACTCGGCCGCGAGACGGTCGATCCACGGGTGCGAGACGCAGAGCACGAGGTCGGGAGCGAGGATCGATCGATCCTGGCACGCGATCAGTGACGGGGAGATGAACTCGTCGACGTGGTGGACGGTGCGCACGACGTGGTCGACGACGCCCTCGTCGCGCAGGTCCAGCGCGGCATTGGCCGAGATGCAGTCCTGCGCGTGGACGATGTCGAAGTCGCCCTCGGCCAGCAGCGCCCGCAGGCCCTCGCGGTAGGCGTCGACCATCGCGAGGATGCGCTCGTCGAACTGCTCGTGCGTGGGAACGTGCTCGACGAGGTGCGTCTTGACCGCGGTGTCGCGAAAGAAGCGCTCGCCCGGCTGCGCGAGCGCGCAGACGCGAACCTCGTGCCCGCGCTCGGCCAGCGCCTCGGCGACCGCGAGCGCGTGCTCGACGCCGCCGCGCGGCTTGACCGAGTACGTGAGCATCGCGATCTTCATACGGGCGCTCCGGTGCCCAGCGCGCGCAGGGCGAGCCGCGTCACGGCGGCGTTGGACGGCGCGACGATCGCCCCGGCCTCGCGCAGGATCTTCGTCTGGCGGACCGCGTCCTGCGGGTCGCCGGGGGTTCCGCAGACGCGCGCCAGGACGACGGCGTCCTTCGCGGCGCGAGCGATCGCGTCGGCGAGCCCGCCCGCGGGATCGGCGTGCCCGCCGTGGCCGAGGACGACGTCGAGCAGCACGCAGCCGACCGCGTCGTCGGCGGCGGCGTCCGCGAGGAAGCCGAGCCGCACGTCGAGGTCGACCATCGGATGCGGGCGACCCTGCGTGTACTCCTCCTCGCCGAGGTCGAGCACGGCATGGCCGCCGTTGCGCGCGTCGGACCCGTGCCCGACGTTGCCCTCGAGCGGTCCGAGCTCGCGCTCGAGCAGCGTCACGGCCTCGTGCGCCAGCGAGCCGCCGGAGTACAGGCCGAGCAGGCGCCCGCCGCTCGTGCGCTCGCGCGCCGCGTCGACCGCGACCTCGAGCTCGCCGAGGTCCTCGACCGCACTCCCGGCCGCGGCGCGTGCCGCGGCCTCGAGCGTGTCGTGGATCTCGAACGGCGCCTCGCCGCCCTCCCAGCCGACGAACGCCGCCACGACGCGCTTGCCGTCTGGCAGGTCGTCGGCGAGCGACGCGACGACCTCTGCAGCCGGGGGCTTGGAGACGAGCAGCAGCGTCTCGGTCTCGTCGTCGGCGGCAAGCATGCGCATCGCCTGGCGGAACATGATCCCGCCGATCGCGGCCGACAGGTCGCGCCCGCCGACGCCGACGATCTGCGAGACGCCGACGCCGGCCGCGTCGAGCAGGCAGGCCGATTCCTGGGCGCCGGTGCCCGCGGCGGCAACGATGCCGACCGGCCCCGCGGTGACGACGTTCGCGAAGCCGAGGCCGACGTTGGCGAGCATCGCCGTCCCGCAGCCCGGACCCATCACGAGCAGGCCGAGCTGCGCGCCGCGGCGCTTGAGCGCGAGCTCGTCGGCGAGCGAGACGTGGTCGGAGAAGAGGAAGACGTGCATGCCCGCGCTGAGCGCGCGGTGCGCCTCGAGCGCCGCGTACTCGCCGGCGACGGAGATCAGCGCGACGTTGGGGTCGGCGAGCCGGCGGCCGGCGGAGACGAGCGAGCGGGGCGCTTCGCGCTCGGCGCTCGCGCCCGAGCTCGAGCCGCCGCCTGCGCCGCCGCCGCTGGATAGCTCGTCCTCGGCGCGAGCGAGCATCTCCGCGGCGGTCTCGTCGCTGTCGGCCTCGACCGCGACGACGATGTCCGACGGGCCCGCCTGGCCGACGTCGACGCCGCGCGCGGTCAGCAGCTCGAGGTTGGCCGCCGTGCCCATCCCCATCTCACACCCGCTGACGCCATCGGCGCCGCGCAGCCCGCGGGCGATGCCCATCAGCTTGACGCTGTCCGCGTAGCGGTTCGCGATCACCTTCGCCTGCCAGCTCACAGCAGCGCCGCCTGCGGCTCGGCCTGGATCCAGGTGCCGTCCTCGCCGCGGATCGCGGCCAGCAGCGAGTCGGCGTCGGTGACGATCGCGGCCCCGCCGCCGCCGGTCGCGAAGCGCTCGGCGGACTCGATCTTCGGGCCCATGCTGCCGGGCGGGAACTCGCCGTCCTGCAGGCGCCGGTGCGTCTCGTCCGTGCTCATCGCAAACAGCGGGCGCTCCCAGCGGGTGCCGAAGTCCGAGACCACGCGGGGGACGGCGGTCAGCAGCACGAGGATGTCGCAGTGCAGCGCGATGCCGAGCTCCGCCGAGCAGCGGTCCTTGTCGATGACCGCGGCCATGCCCGCGAGCGTCCCGCCGCGCGTGCTGACGGGAATCCCGCCGCCGCCGCCGGCGATCACGATCGCGCCGCTCTCGGCGAGCACGCGGATCGCGTCGAGCTCGAGGATCTCGACGGGCTTCGGGCTCGCGACCATGCAGCGCCAGCCGCGTCCGGAGTCCTCGCCGACGACCCAGCCGCGCTCGCGCGAGAGTCGCCGCGCGTCCTCCTCGGTGTAGAACGGGCCGACCGGCTTGGTCGGGTTGTCGAAGGCGGGGTCGTCGTCGTCGACGCGCACGCGCGTGAGGATGGTCGCGGTCGGGGCGTCGGGATCGATCTCGGCGATGCTCGTCTGCAGCAGGTACCCGAGCTCGCCCTGCGTCATCGCGCCGAGCGCGTGCAGCGGCAGCCCCGGCACCTGCGGCTCGCCCATCGCGTGCTGCAGCATGAGCGTGCCGACCTGGGGGCCGTTGCCGTGCGTCAGCACGACCTCGTGGCCGTCCCGGCGCAGCGCGACGACGGCCTCGGCCACGGGGCGCGCGCTGTCGAGCTGGTCGGCCCACGTGCCGCGCTGGTTCTCCTTGAGCAGGGCGTTGCCGCCCACGGCGATGATGATCCTCATCGGCGATCAGTCCCTACAGGATGGGTCACTTCAATCCACTCCTCTGACCATGAACCAGAGCGCGCGCGCCGGCGCCTCGGACGGGTTTGCCCACATGTGCGGCCGGTCGGTGCGAAAGTGGATCGAGTCGCCGGGCTGCAGGTTGGTGACGTCGTTGTCGACGGTCACCCGCATCGTGCCCTCGAGCAGGTAGATGAGCTCTTCGCCCGGGTGGCGCATCGGGTCGGGGCCGCTCGTCGCCAGCGGCTCGACGCGCGCCTCGGCGCCGGCGAGGCGGTAGCGGCCATAGCGCCCGGAGACGTTGTCGAGCGCGATCCCGCTCTTGGATGTGTACAGGCGCGCCCGCAGGTCGCCGCGGACGACGATCGCGGCGGGCGCCGTGACGTCCTCGTCGATGAAGTAGCTGACGCTCGTGCCGAGCGCGGCCGCGACCTTCATCAGCGTCGCGATCGTCGGCGTCATGCCGCTCTTCTCGATCTTGTGGACCGAGGCGGTCGAGACGCCGGCGCGGCGCGCCAGCTCGGCCAGCGACCAGCCGCGCTCGGCCCGTGCCAGCGCCAGCTTGGCGCCCAGCGCGGAGACCGTGCGCTCGATGTCTGGGAGCGTCAGCGGGGGGATCTTCTCGGAGCGCGTTTCCATGTCGTGTCGGATAGTACACACCAGTCAAGGTCGCAACAAACTCGAAACATTCCGGCGGATCGGGCTGTTTGGAGGGTCTGACTTGACGTGCGGCTCAGGTCGCGCTAGGAATGCATTCACAATCCGATAAGGACTCCGGCGAGGCCGGGGTCCGGCTGGCTGCGAGGCCGGCTCGACAGAGGGAGACGGCATGGCCGACCTGACAGAACCGGGAACCGAGCTCTTCGACACCAGCGAGAAGCTCTTCGAGGACATCAAGGCCGAACCGGGCGAGAAGGCGTACACGTTCATGCACACGGTTCCCTACGAGGGCTCCGTCGGCCTCGTGAACCTGCTCACGACGACCCGCGTCCTGCGCAAGGGCTTCGACACGAGCCTGATCCTCTACGGGCCCGGAATCCTCATGGCATCGGGCACACGCGGCTTCCCGAAGGTCGGCGACGAGGCCTTCCCCGGTCATATGGCGATCAACAACCAGATCGCGAAGTTCATGGAGGAGGGAGGGAAGGTCTACGCCTGTCGCTTCGCCGCCGGCGCGCTGTATGGCTTCCCCGAGGCGAACTTCATGCCCGGCGTCAAGCCGTTTCACCCGCTGGACGTGCTCGACTCCGCGTTGACGGCGTGGCGCCAGAAGGCCTTCCAGCTCAACACCTGGACCCTCTAGGACCATGCTCGTGCTGGACCGGGACGGAGCGGTCGCCGCGTGGCGGCGCGCCGAGGGGCGCATCTACCCCTCGGTGATGATGAACGCCTCGCTGTACCAGGAGTACGTGGGCGTCGTGCAGGGCATCGCCGAGGAGCTCCGCGACGTTCGCAGCGAGGACGAGCTCGTCGTCGCGTGGCACGAGCGCCGCGATCTCGTGCGGATGGTGATCGACCGCCTCGCTCCGTCGATGGCCCAGCTCATGGATCGCGAGGCGGTCCGCGACGCGGCGTTCTGCCACCGCCACCGCGAGATCACGCGCGAGACGGGCAAGGAGCTCGCCGCGCGCCGCCTCGAGGACGCCAAGCGATCGGGTGCCGAGTGGGTCACGTTGTTCGACGACGTGACCCCGCTCGGCGCCCAGCGCCTGGAGATGCACGTCCGCAGCGGCCGTGCCCTGCACACGAGCACGAGCCTGCCGCTCGACGGCACGCGCCCGGAGTGGGAGCTCGAGGTCGTCCAGCTCGACCCAAACGACGGCGTCTGGCTGTTGGACCAGGCCCCGCTGCTGGCGGCGCAGAAATTCGATCGTCAAGACGAATGGGAGGCGCGCATCCAGCAGGCCCGATCCTCCTTCGGAGGTGACCAGTAGTGCCGACACACCCCAAGAAGATCATCGACGCGCACTGCCACATCGGCGAGATCCCGCCGTGGAAGTTCTACGACCTCGAGCACCCGGTCAAGCCGACGGTCTACGACTACAAGGACACGAAGTCGTTCGTCAAGAACCACATGCAGGAGTTCAAGGTCGAGCGCGCGCTCGTGATGTCGAACTACGGCGTGCCGATCCACGAGCTGTCGTTCGACCTCAACGACGTCGTGCTCGAGGCGTCGACGTCCAACGACCGCATCCTCGCTGCGCTGTGGGTCTCGTTCCTGCCGCGCAACGCCGAGCTGACGCGCAAGGCGCTGAAGCTCGTCACCGAGTCGAGCGTCGTCGCGCTGAAGACGACGTTCCTGCTCGGCGGCAACCCCGACCCGAACACGTGGGACGAGGAGACGACGGCGATCGCCGACGAGTGCTTCGACATCTGCGAGAAGCACGACCTGATCTTCCACTTCCACACGAGCCCGGGCGGCAACTCGGACTTCGGCAACTTCATCCCGCTCGTCGAGAAGTACGGCAAGCGCTGCAAGATCTACCTCGTCCACATGGGCGGCGGCGTCTCGGGCCACATCAAGCTCGTGCCGAAGTTCCTCAAGTGGGTGCAGGAGGGCTACAAGGTCTACACCGACACCTCGTGGGCCGTCGGCTTCGGCGCGCGCTGGCTGCTGACCGAGATCGAGAAGACCGGCGTCGGCGGCGATC
Organism: Solirubrobacteraceae bacterium; assembly: GCA_036491075.1. Lineage (GTDB taxonomy): Bacteria > Actinomycetota > Thermoleophilia > Solirubrobacterales > Solirubrobacteraceae > CADCVQ01. The sequence goes on along the minus strand of DASXCR010000235.1, from coordinate 1,268 downwards.
GCGTGTTCTTCGGCTCCGACGAGCCGTGGTCGGACTTCGACTCGGAGTACTGGAAGCTCAACGGCATTCGCGGCATCTCGCAGGAGCTCAAGGACAACGTCTTCTGGCGCAATTTCGAGACGCTCTACGACGGTCGTGGCTGAGTCCGGCGTCAGCGACGTGCCGCTGGCGCTGTCGCTCGACGATCGCAGGCTGCTCGTCGAGCTGCAGTCCTTCGGCGTCCGCGTGGTCGGGGGCGACGGCGCCCTCGGCCGGCGCGGCGGCGCGGGCCCGTCCGACGCGCTGTTCCTCTACGTGCGCGGGCTGCCGCTGACGGTGCCCCAACACGCCGAGTACGTCACCGGCTCGCCCTACACGCTGCGCCTGGACGGCGCGAAGCCGTCGCTGTATCGCGAGGACGAACTCGTCGGCGTCGTCGGGCTTCCGCGCCGCCCGAAGATCTACGACATGCAGACGGCGGACGGGATCCCGTACTGGAAGATCGCCCTGCTGCACCTCGACTCGATCGCCTCGACCGTGGTGCAGAAGTGCATCTACTGGGGCACGCCCGAGCAGTGCGGCTTCTGCGGCATCGAGCTGACGCGCGGCGAGCAGACGATCCCGGTCAAGACGCCGGCGCAGCTCGCGGAGGTCTGCAGCGCGGCGCACCGCCTCGACGGCGCGGTCGACGCGACGTTGACGACGGGCTCGATCAACCGCCGTGACCGCGGCGCGCTCTACATCTCCAAGTGCGCGGCGGCGATCAAGGACGCCTGCGGCATGCCCGTGCAGGTGCAGTTCGAGCCGCCCGACGACCTCGCCGTGCTCGACGAGGTGCATCGCGCCGGCGTCGATGCGGTCGGCATCCACATCGAGACGTTCGATCCCGACGTGCTCGCGCGCGTCGCCGCCGGCAAGGCGCAGTGCGGCGTCGAGGGCTACTTCCGCACGTGGGAGCGGGCCGTCGAGGTCTTCGGCCGCGGCCGCGTGACGACGTACGTGATCCTCGGCATGGGCGAGCGGCGCGAGCTCGTCGAGGAGGGCTGTCGGCGCGCGATCGCGATGGGCGTGTACCCGTTCGTCGTGCCGATCCGGCCGGTGCGCGGCACGCTGCTGCAGGACACGCCGACGCCCGATCCCGACTACGTCGCCGCGATCTACAAGAGCGTGTCGGCGATGCTCGCCGCGTCCGGCCTCGACCACTCCGAGGCCGCCGCCGGCTGCGCGCGCTGCCAGGCCTGCTCCGGGCTGTCCGCCTGGGAGCGGGTCTTCGAGAAGGAGGCCAACGG
>DASXCR010000234.1:0-4761 GCA_036491075.1 Solirubrobacteraceae bacterium | reverse complement strand
GACGGCAAGGTGTTCGTCGTCGCCGTCGAGGAGGCCTACCGCGTGCGCACCGGCGAGGCCGGCGAGGAGATCCTGCAGGCCCATCCGGACGCGGCGACGGCGGGCTGACCGGCGGCGATGACCGGCGCCCACGCAGCGAACCGACGGCGCGGCGGCGTCGATCTCGGCGGCACCAAGATCCAGACCGTCGTCGTCGACGCGGGGCACCAGGTGCTGGGCGACGCGCGCCGTCCGACGCCGACGAGCGGCGGCCCCGCCGACGTCGCCGCCGCGATCGCCGGGGCGATGCGCGAGGCGGCCGGCGCGGCCGGCGTCGCGACCAGCGAGCTCACGCACATCGGCGTCGGCTCACCCGGGTCGATCGACGCCCAGGCCGGCACCGTCGCGAGCGCCAGCAACCTGCCGGACTGGATCGACCCCTACCCGCTCGCGAAGGTGCTCGCCAACGACCTCGGCACGCGCATCGCGCTCGGCAACGACGTCCAGGTCGCCACCGACGCCGAATTCCAGCTCGGGGCCGGCCGCGACCACGACTCCGCGCTCGGCGTCTTCTGGGGTACCGGCGTCGGCGGCGGCATCGTCCTCGCCGGCAAGCCCTGGGTCGGCGTCGGGGCGGCCGGCGAGATCGGCCACGTCTGCGTGCAGATGCACGACGGCCTGCGCTGCCCGTGCGGGCGCCACGGCTGCATGGAGGCCTACGCCGGCCGCGGCGCGCTCGAGCAGCGCGCCCGCGACCTGCACCGCGACGGCAGCGACACGGACCTCTTCAAGATCGCCCGCAAGCGCGGGCGCGAGCGGCTGACGAGCGGCATCTGGGCCGCGGCGCTCGAGCGCAAGGACCCGCTCGCTCACAAGCTCATCGACCACGCCGTCGGGGCGCTGGGCGCCGGCGTCGCGTCGGTCGTCAACGTGCTCGACGTCGACCTCGTCATCCTCGGCGGCGGCCTCGGGATCCGGCTCGGCAAGCCCTACGCTGACCGCATCGCCGCCGCGATGCTGCCCCATCTCTTCAACGACCACCGCCCGCCGGCGGTGCTGGTCGCCGAGCTCGGCGACCTCGGCGGCGCGATCGGCGCGAGCCTCCTCACGCCCCCGGAAGCGGAAGCGGACGCCAAGCAGCCCCCGCCGGAGTCAGCGCCCTGACAGCGCCTGCGCGGCCTTGATCTCCTCGTCGGGCACGAGCGCGAAGCCGAGCCCGTGCAGCGTCTCGGGATCCGTCTCGATGCCACGCGCCGCGAGCTCGGCCGCGATCCGCTGCCAGGCCTCGAGGCGCACGCCGCTCGGCGCGGCACGCAGCCGCAGCGACATCTGCACCGACAGCTCGAGTCCGGCGAGCTTGGAGCGATCGATCCGCAGGCTCGTCGAGACCTCGCGAGGGTCGAGCACGCGATCGCCGGCGTCCGTGGTGGCGAACAGCCGCAGCGCGACCCGCGCGAACTCGGGATCGCCCTTGGCGTCGTCGCCCATCGCGGCGACGGCACCGACGTTGCGCACGCTCGGGACGGGCTTGCGCGGCTCTTCGGGGTCGGTCATCGGACCATGCCTATGTTCGGTTAGGGTTGAGCACGCACCGGCGCGCACGGCTCGCAAACGCTAGTGCACCCGCGCCCGCGCGCGTAGCGACGCAGGGCTCGCCGCAGGGCGCGCCCCGACGCGAACCACTAGATTTCCCGCTCCCGTGCGAGGCGGGGAGGGAGGACCTCGCCCGCCTTGCAGCGAGTTCGAAACCCCCGAGGAAGGACGTATCGAGAATGCCCGTACGCGTTGGAATCAACGGCTTCGGCCGCATCGGCCGTAACGTGTTCCGCGCCGCGCAAGCGGCGGACGCCGACATCGAGTGGGTCGCCGTCAACGACCTCACGAGCCCGGCGACGCTGGCTCACCTCCTGCGCTACGACTCGATCCTCGGTCCATACCCGGGCACGATCGAGCTCGAGGGCGACGCGCTCGTCGTCGACGGCAAGAAGATCATCGTCAAGGCCGAGCGCGATCCCGAGCAGCTCGGCTGGGGCGACCTCGGCGTCGACGTCGTGCTCGAGTCGACGGGCTTCTTCACCAAGCGCGCGGGTGCTGCGAAGCACCTCACCGCGGGCGCCAAGAAGGTCATCGTCTCCGCGCCCGCCACGGACGAGGACATCACGGTCGTGCTCGGTGTGAACTTCGACCTCTACGACAAGAACTCGCACGACGTCATCTCCAACGCGTCCTGCACGACCAACTGCCTGGCGCCGTTCGCGAAGGTCATCCACGAGGCGGTCGGCATCCAGCACGGCCTGATGACGACGATCCACGCGTACACCGCCGACCAGAACCTCCAGGACGGCCCGCACAACGACCTGCGCCGCGCGCGCGCGGCCGCGATGAACCTCGTCCCGACGTCGACCGGCGCCGCGAAGGCCGTCGGCCTCGTGCTGCCCGAGCTCAACGGCCGCCTGCACGGCTTCGCCGTCCGCGCCCCCGTCCCGACGGGCTCGATGGTCGACCTCACGTTCGTCGCCGCCAAGGAGACGAGCGTCGAGGAGGTCAACGCCGCCTTCGCCGCAGCCGCCTCCGGGCCGCTCGAGGGCATCCTGCAGTACACGACCGACCCGATCGTCTCCAGCGACATCGCGGGCAACCCGCACTCGTCGATCGTCGACGGGCTGCTGACGAGCGTCATGCAGGGCACGCTCGTGAAGGTCGTCAGCTGGTACGACAACGAGTGGGGCTACTCGAACCGCTGCGTCGACGTCCTCCAGCAGGTTCTGTAGAGGTGGCCGGTCCCGCGACAGCCCACCACAGGACGGATCGCTAGTGCGGACGCTCGACGACCTCGGCGACGTCAGCGGGCTGCGCGGGCTCGTCCGCGTCGACTTCAACGTGCCGCTCGCGGACGGCGTCGTCACCGACGACGCGCGCATCCGCGCCGCACTGCCGACGATCACGGAGCTGCGCGCCGCGGGCGCACGGCTGCTGCTCGTCTCACACCTCGGGCGCCCGAAGGATCGCGAGCCCGAGTTCTCGCTGAAGCCGTGCGCCGATCACCTCGCCGAGCTGCTCGGCACGGAGGTCCCGCTCGCGCCGGACCTCGACCACGTGCCCGACGGGGACGTCGTGATGCTCGAGAACATCCGCTACGAGCAGGGCGAGACGAAGAACGACCCCGAGCTGTCGGCACGGCTCGGCGCGCTTGCGGACTTCTACGTCGACGACGCCTTCGGGGCGTCGCATCGCGCGCACGCCTCGACGGTCGGCGTCGTCGCGCACGTCGAGCGCTCGGCGGCCGGGCGGCTGCTTCAGCGCGAGGTGCAGACCCTCACGGGGATCCTCGCGAACCCCGGCCGTCCGCTCGTCGCGATCGTCGGCGGCGCGAAGGTGACCGACAAGATCGGCGTCATCGACGCGTTCCTGAAGGTCGCCGACACGATCCTCATCGGCGGTGCGATGAGCTACCCCTTCTTCAAGTCCCAGGGTCACGAGGTCGGCGCGTCGCTGTGCGAGGAGGCCGGCGTCGAGCCTGCCGCACGCGCGCTGCAGGCGTCCGGCGGCAAGCTGCGCCTGCCGGTCGACCACGTCCTCGGCGCGGCGTTCTCGGCCGACACCGAGGCGATCGCGTGCGACGAGATCGACGTACCGGAGGGTCTCATGGGCCTCGACATCGGCCCGAAGACCGCGGCCCTGTACGCGGCCGAGATCGCGAGCGCCGGCACGGTCTTCTGGAACGGCCCGATGGGCGCGTTCGAGCTGGCGCCGTTCGCGGCCGGCACGCGCGCGGTCGCCGAGGCGGTCGCCGCGACCGACGCGGTCACGGTCGTCGGCGGCGGCGACAGCGCCGCCGCGCTCGCGCAGTTCGGGCTCGACGACCAGGTCACGCACATGTCCACGGGCGGCGGCGCCTCGCTGCAGCTGCTCGAGGGCAAGAGGCTCCCCGGTCTGGAGGTGCTCTCATAGCCCGCACGCCGTTCATCGCCGGCAACTGGAAGATGCACAAGACCGTCGCCGAGGCCGAGGACTTCATCCAGGCGCTGCTGCCGCGCGTGTCGTCGGTCGACGGCGTCGACGTCGCGATCTGCGTGCCGTTCACGGCGCTGCAGGCGATGGTCGACTCGACGCGCGGCTCGCGCGTCGAGGTCTTCGCGCAGAACATGCACGAGGCATCCCACGGCGCGTACACCGGCGAGGTCTCGGCCGCGATGCTGACCGAGCTCGACGCGCACGGCGTCGTGCTCGGCCACTCCGAGCGCCGCGAGTACTTCAACGAGACCGACAAGGCGCTGTCGCACAAGCTCGCGGTCGCGCTCGAGGCCGGTCTGCAGCCGATCCTCTGCGTCGGAGAGACCGAGGACGAGCGCGAGCGCGGCGACACCGAGCGCAAGCTGCGCCACCAGGTCCAGGAGGGCCTGGCCCGGGTCGAGACCGAGCGCCTCGGGGACGTGATCATCGCCTACGAGCCGATCTGGGCGATCGGCACCGGTCGGGTGGCCACGGCCGAGGAGGCCGACGAGGCGATCGCCTTCGTGCGCGCGCTGGTCGGCGACCGCTCCCAGGAGCAGGCCGGCCGGACCCGGATCCTGTACGGCGGCAGCGTCAAGCCCGACAACGCCGCCGAGCTGCTGGCGCTCCCGGACATCGACGGTGCCCTGGTGGGCGGCGCCAGCCTGGACGCCGACGAGTTCTCGCGCATCTGCATCGCCGCCGGCGAGCCCGCCCCGGCCGCCTGAAGCCGCACACCGGGCCGGGCGGCCGCCGACCGGCCGGGCACTTCCTGCGTCCGGTGGGTCA
>DASXCR010000233.1:0-7900 GCA_036491075.1 Solirubrobacteraceae bacterium | reverse complement strand
CTCGTCGTTGTTCCAGTAGCCGAGCGGATAGTGCGGGTTCGAGCGCGCGCGCAGGCAGATCTCGCCGCGCTCGCCCTGCGCGACGGGCCGCTCGTCCTCGTCGAGGATCTGCACGTCCCAGCCGGGCATCGGCTTGCCCATAGACCCCTCGCGTACCTCCATGAACGGGAAGTTCCCGCACAGCGGATAGGACTCCGAGAGGCCGTAGTAGTCGAGCACGGTGACGCCGTACTGGTCGCGAAACCAGCGGATCGCCTCGGGGTTCAGCGGCTCACCCGCGGAGCAGACGATGCGGAAGTCCTGCGGGTAGCGCGTGCCGGCGTCCGAGATGCCCATCATCGAGCGGATCGCGGTCGGCGTGCCGAAGACATTCGTCGGACGGTGGCGGCTGAGGAACTCGAGCTGCTGGTGGGGGTCGAACCCGCCGCGACGCTGCAGCACGACCTGGACCGCGCCGTAGCGCCACGGCCCGATCAGCGGCGAGATCCCCGCCGCCCAAGCCCACTCGCCCATGCCGTGGAAGCGCTCGCCGTCCTGGATGTCGTGGCAGTAGACGAACTCGTTGTGACCGAGGATGTAGCGATGGGCGTGCAGGATGCCCTTCGCCAGGCCGGTCGTGCCGGACGTGTAGTACAGCTGCGCGGGGTCGTCGGCGGCGGTGTCGACGGGGTCATATCCGGTCGATCCTTCGTCGAGCCCGCCGGGTTCGAGCTCGAGCACCTCGGTCAGCCCCTCGACGCGCGAGCGGTTGGCAGCGTTCGTCACGACGAGCGCGGCCTGCGAGTCCTTCAGGCGATGGTTGATCCCCTCGTCGCCGTAGAGGACGGACATCGACAGCAGGATCGCGCCCGCCTTCCAGGTGCCGAGGAACGCGGCAGCGGTCTCCGGCGTGGGCGGCAGCAGCATCGCGACGCGGTCGCCGCGCTCGATGCCCTGCTCCCCGAGCAGGTTGGCGAACCGGTTGGACATGTCCTGAAGCTCTCCCCAGGTGAGCTCGCGAACCTCGCCGTCGGGGTCCTCGTGGACCATCGCGAGCTTGTCCCGCGGATGCTTGTCACAGACGTCCGCAGCGATGTTGTAGCGGTCGGGCACCTCCCAGGAATGCTGGGCGCACGCCTCCTCGTAGGTCATGCCTGCAACGTACCCGTCCGCGCGGGTCCGATGTGCGGCAAGCGCGCCGGGCGCGTCGCCGGCGGCCGCTACCTGCGTTTGCGCTTCTTCTTCTTCGACGACGGATGGGGGCGGCGCTCGGGCAGCTCGGGCGCCGGCGTCTCCGGTGGCTCGGGCCGCGCGCGCCGCATCGGGTTGCGGCGCGGCGCCTCGTCCCCGCCCTCCCCGGCGGCGGCCCGACTCTCCAGCCGGGACTCGCGCAGCTGCTGCTGCGTCGGCCACGGCTGCGCCTCGCCGGTCACCCACGCGGGCGGCATGCCTGCGGGCCAGCGGTGCAGGAACAGGACGCCAAGCGCGCACAGCCAGAACGCCTGCACGATCGGCAGCGACGATCCGAGCTGGGGCACGATGAAGACGACGCCGGCGATGATCCCGAGCACGCCCATGAAGCGCGTCAGCAGGCCGACGCGCATGGCGTTCAGCGCGATCAGCACGAACGCGATGCCGAGCGCGAAGACTCCGAGCTGCTGCATCAGCGCCGCGGCGACGATCGTCGGTGACTGCAGGACGTCGCGCGCGGCAGCAGCCGTCTGATGCGCGGCGCCGGCGTACGACGCGGAGCCCGTGGCCTGGGCGACCGCCCGCACGAGGCCGGAGACCGCGACGAGCACGGCGCCGGCGACGACCGCGTACACGACGGCGGGCTTGAGCTCGGGACGGCGCGCCTTTACCGAGCGGTACAGCTGCGACAGCGCGAGCCCGATCGTCGCGGCGGCCAAGGCCAGCACGACGGAGAGCAGGATCAGCGCGGCGGCGTGGTCGTGGTACCAGAAGACCTGGTGCGCCTTCAGCCCGGGCCTGGACGACGGCGGGCCGAGCTGCTCGCGCAGCACGCCGATCAGGTGCACGTCGGGCAGGCTGCTGTAGACCACTTGGGTCAGCACTCCGCCGCCGATCGTCAGCACGCCGGCGGCGATCGCGGCACCGCCGGCCTGGATCCGCCTGCCGCGCTCGTCGGCAAGCGTCTCGTCCCCGGTGGTGGCCACGGCGCAAGTGTATGTTGCGCCTGTGGAGATCCGAGACGTGATGACAGAAGGCGTCGTCACCGCGCGTCCCGAGGCCACCGTCCGCCAGGTCGCCGAGCTCATGCGCGAGCGCAACGTGGGATCCGTGGTGCTGCTGGACGCCGAGGGGGCGCTCGCCGCGTTCGTCACCGATCGCGACCTCGCGCTCGGCGCGCTGACCGACGGACGCGACGCCGGCGACCCGGTCTCGGCGCACAGCTCGTCGCCGGTCGTGACCGCCGAGCCGGGCATGGACGTCGAGCAGGCCGCCGAGCTCATGGTCCGCCACGGGATCCGGCGCCTGCCGATCGTCGACGCCGGCCGCGTCACCGGCATCGTCACGCTCGACGACATCGCGGTGCGCACCGGCGACCTCGAGCTCGCCCACCACATGGCCGTCCAGATCACGCGCGCGGCGCTGCCCGGCTTCTACTTCCACGACCGCGGCGGGTGACGGTCCGGCCACCGGCGCCACGCGCCTGCCCGGCATGCGGCGGCGTGCTGGCCGCGTGGTTGACCGCGCCGGGCTCCGATCCCGCGCTGCCCGGCGACTACGAGCTCGTCCGCTGCGCCTCGTGCGCCACCGCGGTGACGCTGGCCGCCGCGCCGCCCGAGGCGCACGAGGCCGGCGCCTACGGCGGCGGCACGCCGCGCGGCGCGGGCCTCGTCGCACCGATCCTGCGCGCGTTCGATCGCACGCGACTCACGCAGCTCGCGCGCGCGGGCGCCGCGCCGCCGGGGCGGCTGCTCGACATCGGCGCCGGACGCGGGCGCTTCGTGGCGCAGGCGCGCGCGGCGGGCTGGTACGCGCACGGGATCGAGCCGTCGCGGCGCGGCATCGAGGGGGCGCGAGCGATCGGCATCGAGCTCGTGCGCGGCGGGATCGACGACGCCGACGTCCCGGCCGGCTCGCTCGACGCGGCGACGCTGTGGCACGTGCTCGAGCACGTCGAGGACCCCGGTGCGGCGCTCGAGCGGATCGCGGGCTGGCTGCGGCCCGGCGGCATGCTGGTCGTCGGCGTGCCGAACCTCGCGAGCGTGCAGGCCCGCCTCGGCGGGGCGCGCTGGTATCACCTCGACGTCCCGCGCCACCGCACGCACTTCACGGTCACGGGGCTCGAGACGCTGCTGCGCGCGCACGGCCTCGAGCCGGTCGCGACGCGACACGTGCTCGCCGAGCACAACCCGTTCGGCCTGTGGGTCTCGCTCGTGAGCCGCTGGACCCGCGTGCCGTCGTGGCTGTATCACGCGCTGAAGCGCAACACCCCGCTGCGCAGCCGCGACGCGCTCGTGACGGCGCTCGCGCTGCCGCTGGTGCCGGTGGCCGTCGTGCTCGAAGCGGCATTCGGCCTCGCGGGGCGCGGCGGCACGGTGTCGGTGGTGGCCCGGCGGGTGTGAGGCCGGGCGGTGCGTCGATCGCGCCGCGACTGCGCCGGACGGCGCGCGACACGCGAGCGCGGCACATGGCGCGGTGCCCCGCTCGCTCCCTGGTCCTCAGGCGAGCAGCGCGCATGCGGCGGCGACGGCGTCCCCGTCGCCGCTGCGGCGCACGTCGGGCACCAGCGCCTGCAGCGCATCGGCCGCCGCGACGGCGACCTGCGACGAGCCCGGGCCCGTGACGATCGCGACCGGCGCTCGGATCGCACGCAGCTCACGACGCGCGGGTGACCAGCTCGCCTGGCCGGCGTAGTCGGCGAAGAACCCCTGCTGTGACGCCTGCGCGCGGACGAGCCGGTCGGCACCACCGCGGTCGCCCAGCCAGGCGGCGATCGCCGCAGACGGGCCGCCGTCGCGCAGCCCCCCCTCGAGCAGCGAGCGCTCGGCCGCCAGCGCGGACATCGCGGCCGGGACGAACGCGAGCACCGGCGGGTCGACGAGCACGGCGGCGCTCGCGAGCCGCGGCCGGCGCACGAGCAGTTCGAGCACGACGAGCGCGCCGAACCCGTCGCCGACGAGCAGCGCGGGCGCGGCATCGAGCGCGGTCAGCAGCGCAGCGGCGTCCTCGGCCTGTTCCTGCACGGTCGTCGCCGCATAGGGCTGCGGCGCGCCGCTTTCGCCATAGCCGCGTCGGTCATAGGCGATCGCGCGGGCGCCCGCGGCCGCGAGCGCGTCCAGGGCCGGCGACCACGCGGCGGCGTCCGAGGCCATCGCATGGACGATCAGCAGCGGCTGCCCGTCGCCGCGCTCGACGTAGTGCAGCGCGACGCCCGCGCCTTCGATCTGCGGCATGCGGCCCACGCTACGGCACAGCGGTGCCCGCGACCCCGAGCCGGTAGCGCGATCGTCTCGCACGCGCCCGGCTGCGCGCCCGTGAAGACCACGTCGTGCTGCTGGAACCGGTCGCATGGGAGAAGCCGACCGGGCCGCCGACGCCGACCGTGACGTCGGGGCGCCGCACCGTGCCCGCGTCCAGGCGAGTCGCCCGCGCACGCGCGGTCGCTACGATGCAGGCATGGAAGGCGGCGGCTTCGGAGGACTGTTCGGCGACCCGGACGAGCTGCAGCGCCGGATGGCCGAGTTCGCGGAGTCCATGCAGGCCCAGCAGGGCCTCGTATGGGCCGACAACGCGATCAAGCTCGCGGTCGAGATGACCGTCGCGGCGATCAACCGCTTGAACATCCAGGGCACCGTCGAGCAGCAGGCCGAGCAGATCCGCTCGGTCATGGCCACGGTCTTCCCCGACGCCGTCGCGCTGGTGCGCGAGGCGCGCTCCGGCCTCCAGTAGCAGTACCTACGGCGCCGCAGCGGCGGCGCGCTCGGCCGCCTTCTCGCTTTCGCGCTCGGCCTTGCCCATGCGGATCGCCTCCTTGAACGAGCGGATCCGGAAGATCGTCACGAGCGCCACGAAGCCGACGCCGAGCGTCGTCGCCGCGATCACGATCTGCTGGCCGACCGAGTAGGCGGCGACGGTCGCCCCCGTCGCGGCGCCGGCGAAGACCTTGACGAGCAGCGCCTGCTGGACGCCGGCGCCGCCGGGCGTGAACGGCACGACCGCCGCGACCGCGTTGACGCCGAGCACGAGCAGTACGTTCTCGATCGACCCGCCGACGTTGAACGCGTCGAGCAGAAACCAGAACGCCGCGAAGCGAAAGCCCCAGCCCGCGAGCTGCATGAGGAACACCTCGCGCAGGTAGCGCCGGCGGTCGGAGAGGATCGTCAGGCCCTGGCGCACGCGCGCCCAGAACGCCTTCACGCGCTGGGACAGCACGGCGAAGCCGACGAGCCCGACCACCGCGATCGCCGTGATCGCGAACAGCATGAACCGCGGGTGCGAGGCGAAGAACGAGAGGTCGAACGCGCCGAGCTTGGCGAAGTCCGGCGGCTTCGGGAACACGCCCTGCGAGAACGCGAACGCGAGGATGAACACCGCCATGATCGCGTCGAAGACCGCCTCCACGCAGATCGCGGCACCGACAGCCGGATACGTCGCGTGCGGGATCGACTGGCGCACGAGGAACAGCTTGATGACGTCGCCGCCGCGCGCCGGGATGACGTTGTTGAACCCGTACGAGGCGATGTAGGCGCCCCAGACCCGCCGGAACTGAAACGGCTCCGCGGGATATGCCGCGCGCAGCGTGTTGAAGAACGCGCGCGAGCGCAGCGTCAGGTAGACCACGAACGAGATCGCGCCGAGCAGCAGCGACAGCCAGCCGACGCGCGACAGGCTGTCCAGGAACGACCCGATCGCGTCGAAGAACGAGCCGATGCTCGCGACCATCGGAGCGCTGGCGGTCACCTGGCCAAGAGTACGAGGGGCTAGACCCTTCGCGAGTCCTCAGATATCCGTCTGTCTTTGCCGATAGGTGCCAGACGATGACCGCGACCGCGACACTCGCACCGTCTCCGAGCCGCGTGATGCCCTGGTCGCGGCTTGGCGACGAGATGCTCGCCGGGCGTGCGGCAGCCGGCAACGGCGCGGCCTTCACCGCGCTCTACCAGCGCTACTACGGGCCGCTGCTCGGCTACACGCGCTCGATCCTGCTGGACGCCGAGGACGCGCGCGACGCCACCCAGAACGCCCTCGAGAGCGCGCTGCGAGCGCTTCCCGAGCGCGAGCCGGGACGCCCGCTGCGCCCGTGGCTGTACAAGATCGCCCACAACGAGGCGATCGACATCATCCGCCGGCGCCGGCCGCAGTCCGAGCTGACGCAGGCGTTCGAGCCGATCGTCCCCGGGCCCGAGGTCGACGCCGAGCAGCGCGGGCGCCTCGCCGAGCTCGTCGACGACCTTCGCACCCTGCCCGAGCGCCAGCGCGGCGCGCTCGTCATGCGCGAGCTCAACGGCCTCAGCTACGACGACATCGGACTCGCGCTGGGCCTCAGCAACGAGGCCGCCCGGCGCGCCGTCTTCGACGCGCGCAACGCGCTGCACGACGCGCTCGACGGTCGCGCGACGGCCTGCGACAGCGTCCGCCACTCGATCTCCGACGGCGACCGCCGCAGCCTGCGCGCCCGCGGAATCCGCGCCCACCTGCGCTCCTGCGACGACTGCGCGAGCTTCCAGCGCTCGATCGGCGCTCGCCGCGCCGACCTGCACATGATCGCGCCGTGGCTCTCCGGCGCCGCCGTCATGGGCGCGCTCGGTGCCGGCGGCGCGGGCGGCGGCGGCGCGCTGCTCGCGACGGGCGGAGGCGCCTCGGCCGCGGCCGGCGGCCCGATCAGCTGGACGGCGCTGCCGCTGGCCGCCAAGGCCCTCGCCGTCGCGGCGGCCGTGGCGACGACCGGCACGGCGGCGGTCGCGGTCCGGCACGCCGCCGACCCCGCGCGCCACGCCGGCGGCGCGGCGCTGGCCGCAGGCCCGGGCTCCGCGCGCGCCGACGCACAGGCTCTGCACGCGGCCGCGCTCGCCGCGCGCTCGGCGACGCGGCTGCGCACGCCGGCGACCGCGACGCGCGGGCACGCCGATCGCGTGCGGGTCAGCGCAGGCACGTCGACCTCGGGCGCGGGCGCGGCTCGCTCCACGGCGACCTCGACCGCGCGCCGCGACGTGCCGCCGCTCGCCGCGCCGGTCGTGGCGCCAGCCCCGTCTGCCTCGAGCATGGCGCACGACAGCACCTCGCAGACCAAGCCCGCGACGGTGCCGGCGGTCGTGAAGTCGCCCGTGGAAAAGGCGATCGCGAAGCTCCAGCCGCTGCGCGACCAGATCCAGCAGGCGTTCGCCGACGCGGCCGCGCTCGCGGGAGGCGGAACGCCGAGCGCGCTCGCGCAGGCGACCGGGCTGCTCGACAGCACCCTGGGGCCGCTCGAGACCGCGATCGACCGCGTGCTCGCCCCGCTCGGTCTCAAGCTGCCGGCCTACGCCCCCGCAGCCTCCTCGTCTTCGCCGTCGACGACGTCCGCCGTCCTCGCACCGGTGCAGCAGGTCCTCGGCGGCGTGCAGGGCCTGCTGCAGAAGCTGCTTGGCTCCCGCTGAGCAAATGAGCGTTTGTGTGCCAGCTTCGAAGATTCTTCGAATAGCGCATCACAACCATCGCGCGAACGCGTGATAGGCGTCAGACACACGAAAAGGCAAACTCGTCGCGAGACGGGGGCGCAAAGCCAGGGGCCTCTCAGAGGCCGCCCAGTTACCGAAGGGGGCACCACCCGCATGTCACAGTTCCGCCGTTCCGTCGCCGTCATGGCGACCCTCGCAGCCGTCGCAGCCGTTCCGGCTACGGCGTCCGCCAAGTCCACGAGCTCGGTCGCCAAGAACAGCGTCGCGACCGTGAAGTCGGACGTCGCCAACGC
>DASXCR010000232.1:0-2998 GCA_036491075.1 Solirubrobacteraceae bacterium | reverse complement strand
CGTCTTGTTCGTCCCGAGCGACTCGTGGACGAGCGTCTCGTCCTTCAGCGCCTCCTCGACGTCGACGACGACGGGCAGCACCTCGTACTCCACGCGCACGGCCTGCGCGGCGTCCGCGACGACGTACTTGTCGTCGCCGATCACCATCGCGACCGCGTCGCCGACATGGCTCACCTTGCCGCGCGCGAGCGGCCAGCGCTCGGGCGTCTTGATCTCGACCCCCGGCGGCGCCCACGCCATCGGCAGCGGCGCGACGAGGTCGCCGAGATCGTCGCCGGTGAAGATCGCCTTGATGCCGGGCATCGCGAGCGCGGCCGACGTGTCGATCGAGACGATGTTCGCGTGCGCCTCGGGCGAGCGGACGATCGTCATGTGCAGGACGCCGTGGACCGTGATGTCGTCGACGTACTTCGCGCGCCCGGTGATCAGGCGCGGGTCCTCCTTGCGACGGATCGACTGGCCGACGTGCTTGGCGGGTGCATCCTCGAGGATGCTCATGCCGCCACCGAGCCCATCGCCTCGGCCGCCGCCTGGACCGCCTTGACGATGTTCTGGTAGCCCGTGCAGCGACAGAGGTTGCCCTCCAGGCCCTTGCGGACGTCCGCATCGGAGATCGGGCCGGGCCCGTGGCGCTCGATCAGGTCGGCCGCGGCCATGATCATGCCCGGCGTGCAGTAGCCGCACTGCAGGCCGTGCTGGGCCCAGAAGCCCTCCTGCAGCGGGTGCATCTCGCCGTCGTCGCCGATCATGCCCTCGATCGTCGTGACCTCGGCGCCGGCGGCCTGGACCGCGAGCACCGTGCAGCTCTTGACGGACTCGCCGTCGACGAGGCACGTGCAGGCCCCGCAGTTGGAGGTGTCACAGCCGACGTGCGTGCCGGTCAGACCGAGCTCGTCGCGGATGTAGTGGACGAGCAGCATGCGCGGCTCGACGTCAGAATCGGTCAACGCGCCGTTGACCGTCATCTGCAAGGGGAGGGTGGTTCCCACGGGTCTCCTTCCGAGAGACGGTGCGCCTCCATGCCCGGTGCGCACCGATGAGTTCCAGCAGTGTTTCCCTTTGGTACGCCAAGCGCAAGGTCAACCGATCATCGCCGTTCATCTGCTTGGCGCAGGCTCACGCCGCCGCGGTGTCGGGACCGCTCGCGCGGCGCGTCGCGACGACGATCCCGATCACGACCACGCTCACGCCGGCGAGCTGCAGGGGCGCCGGATCCTGGCCCAGCAGGACGATCCCCAGCAGCACCGATCCGACCGGCTGCACGGTGAGGACGACCGACGTCAGCGACGCCGGCAGCCGCGGCAGCGCGATCGCGATCAGCAGCCAGCCGACCACCTGCGAGCTGAGCGCGAGGGTCACGAGCCAGCCGTGCGCCGGCCAGCTCGGCACGAGGTCGAGCTCGCCGAGCAGCGCGCCGGCGACGATCGCGACGAGGGTGGCGATCGAGGTCGCGGCGAACAGCGGGCCGGCCGGCCGGCGCAGGTCGCGGCCCATGTCGCGCAGTACGAGGATGAAGCCCGCGTACGCGACGCCGGTGAGCACGCCGTAGAGCGTGCCGCGCGCGGGATCGGCTCCGAATGCGTCGTGGCCGACGACGCCGGAGATCAGGACGGCACCGGCGACGACGAGCGGCACGGCAGCGGCGACGCGCCGCGACGGCCGCTCGCCGAGCAACAGCCAGGCGGCGAGCGCGACGAGCACGACCTGGAGGTTCGCGAGCACGGTCGCGAGGCCGGCGCCGACGTCGGCGATCGAGTGGTGCCAGAGGATCAGATCGGCGGCGAAGAACGCGCCCGCCGCGCTCGCGCGCACCCAGCTGCCGGCAGGGGCCGGCCCGTGGCGGCGGCGCTCGTGCAGTGCGAGCGCCCCGAGCACCGGCAGCGCGTACGCGCAGCGAAAGACCGCTGCGGTCGACGGGCTGACGCCGGCGAGGTCGACGAGGATCGCCGAGAACGCGATCGTGAGCGCACCGGCGAGCGCGGCGAGCGCGGGCCGGGCCGTCAGCGTGTCGAGCATCCGCAGCGCCCCCGGGGCTCAGCGCTCGGCGCGGGCGTCCAGCGCGCGGTTGACGAGCGCGTCCGCGCGCGCGTTGCGCGCGCGTGGGACGGAGCGGATCGACCAGCGGTCGAACTCGCCCAGCGCCTGGACCGCCTGTGCGTGCAGCGGCTTCAGGTCGGCGTGCCTGACCTTGTAGGCACCGTTGACCTGCTCGGCCACGAGCTCGGAGTCGTTGACGACCTCGACCTCGCCGGCGCCGAGCTCGCGGGCGCGCCGCAGGCCGAGCAGCAGCCCGCGGTACTCGGCGACGTTGTTCGTCGCGATCCCGATGTCCTCCGCCGCCTCGTCGAGCACGTCGCCGCCCGGCGTCGAGACGACGGCCCCGGCCGCCGCCGGCCCCGGATTGCCGCGCGCGCCGCCGTCGACGTGGACGACGACCTTCACCGCACGGTCGCGCTCGCTCGGATCAGCCGGCGTCGATGCGCGGGAACTCGCCCGGCACGCGGGCGCGCCGGCGGTCGCGCGTCTCACGCTGCTTGACGAGCTCGGGATCGGCCTTCGGCGGATCGCTGCCGTCTGCGCCGCGGCGGTTGCGCCGGTCGGCCTTGCGCCGATCGACGATCACCGTGACGTTCTGGTCGTCGGCGTAGTACTCGGTGAGCTTCTCGAAGAGCTCGTCCTCGAGTGCCTCCGGAACGACGCAGTAGATCATGCGGGCACCCTAGTGGACACTGGGCATCTCGTGGCTCATCCGGCAAGCACGAGCAGACCGCGCTCGTCGGCGGCGGCGTTGGCGTCGAGCTCCTCGGCGCTGAGCTCGGTCAGCTCGGCGCCCTGGCCGGTCACGCGCACGCCGGAGGCCTCGTCGGCGAGGTCGACCTCGTAGCGATACCAGCACAGCTCCCAGCCGACGACGATCGAGACGATCGAGCCCTCGGTGGCGGACGGCAGCACCGTGACGGCCGGCTGGCCGAGCGAGCGCGCGACGCCGGAGATGCGG
>DASXCR010000231.1:0-2399 GCA_036491075.1 Solirubrobacteraceae bacterium | reverse complement strand
CGCCGCCACCGCCCAGCCGCGACCGCAGCGCCCGGCGAACGTCCCACCGCCGCCCGAGGAGCGCTATCGCGGTGACGGCCCGGGCGTCAGCGGGCTCGCGCTCGCGGCGTTCGGAGCGCTCGCGCTCGGCGGCGCCGCGATCTACGTGTTCGTGCAGGGCCGCGCCGCCGTGATGGCGCCCGACGCGATGCCGCGCCTCGACGCGGCCGACTACGGCGTGCCGGATGTCGCGGCGCCGCCGCCGATCGACGCCGCGGCGCCGACGGGCGCGATCGACGCGCCGTCCGCGCGCACCGACGCCGCGTCCTCCGCGCGCACCGACGCCGCGGCCGGGCTCGCGGCCGCCGACGCCGGACGCCACGTGCCGGCAGCGGGCGCCGATGCGGCGGTGGCCGTGGCGAGCGTCGATGCCGCCGCGGCGGTGCTCGCGACGGGCAGCGCGACCCTCAAGCTCGGCGCCGATCCGTGGGGCGACATCGAGGTCGACGGCGCGCCCCGCGGGCGCACGCCGGCCGAGCTCACGGTCTCGGCCGGCCACCACAGCATCGCGATCATCTTTCGCGGCGACGACCCGCCGCAGACCAAGACCTTCGCGATCGATCTCGGTGCCGGCGAGGTCCGCTCGCTGCAGGCCTCGTTCACGCCGCACTGAGCGCGCCTCCCGGCGCGCGATCCTCGTCCGTACGAGGCGCTGCCGGCGGTCCTCGCCGGCTCGCCGATCGACAGCGGCTGGGAGCGATCCGCTCTCAGCCTCTGAGAGATTGAGAAGAAATCGCTAGGCCGGATCTTCGCCGTGTGATCAGGTGGATTCATGGCGAACAGCGAGCGTCCGCGCGTGGTGGTGGCCCAGCGCGACCAGGTGGAGTGGCGGACGGTGCACCTGGACAGCACACTGCCTGCTGGTCACCGCGCGCGCGTGATCTGGAAGGTGGTCGAGCGGCTGGATCTGTCTGCGTTCTACGCGCCGATCCTGGCGCGGGGAGAGCACGCTGGGCGGCCGGCAACCGATCCCAAGATCCTGCTGGCGCTGTGGCTCTACGCGACCACAGACGGCGTGGGGAGCGGGCGGGAGCTCGAGCGGCTTTGCAACGAGACGGACGCGTACCGCTGGCTGTGCGGTGGGGTCGCGGTCAACTACCACACGCTCAACGATTTTCGCGTCGAGCACGGGGACAAGCTGGATCAGTTGCTTGTGCAGGTCCTCGCGGCGCTCACGCATCAGGGCCTCGTGACGCTGGAGCGCGTGGCCCACGACGGGATGCGTGTGCGCGCCGACGCTGGCGCAGCCTCGTTTCGCAAGCAGCCGACGCTCGTCGAGCATCAGCAGGCTGCGCGCGCGCACGTCGCGAGGCTCAAGCAGGCGCTCACCGAGGACCCTGGTGCGAAATTGCGCGTGCAGGAGGCTGCTCGGCTGCGAGCGGCCGAGGTCCAGCTTGCGCAGATCGAACGCGCGCTCGCGGAGATGCCCAAGGTCATCGAGGTCAAGCGGCGGAACCGGGCGCGCAAGGGGAAGAAGGCCGGGCCTCCGCGGGTCAGCACGACCGATCCGGAATCACGCGTGATGAAGATGGCCGATGGCGGCTTCCGTCCCGCGTTCAATGTCCAGCTCGCAACCGACACCGCCAGCCGGGTGATCGTCGGCGTGCGGATCACGAACCTGGGAACCGATGTCACGCAGCTGCCCCCGATGCTCGACGACATCGAGCGCCGTACGGGCAAGCGACCGGGCGAATACCTCGTCGACGGCGGCTTTGTGAACATGGCCGCGATCCACGACGCAGATGCGCGCGGCATCACGGTGTACGCGCCACCGATGAAACCGGCGAAGCCTCGGGCAGCGGGCACGCCGCGCAAGCACCCCGACACACCCGCGACGGCGCAATGGCGACGACGTATGGAACGCGG
The DNA here is from genome assembly GCA_036491075.1 of Solirubrobacteraceae bacterium. Taxonomy (GTDB): domain Bacteria; phylum Actinomycetota; class Thermoleophilia; order Solirubrobacterales; family Solirubrobacteraceae; genus CADCVQ01. Next base: position 494 of record DASXCR010000231.1, on the reverse strand, counting down.
CGACTCGGCACAGATCTACAAGCTGCGCGCTGCGACCGCCGAAACCGTCAACGCGGACCTTCGACGCTGGCGCAGTTTGGACCGCTTCGCGGTCCGCGGCATCGAGAAGGGCCGCTGCCAGGTGCTGCTCAACGTGCTCGCCTACAACATCCGCCGCTGGGACGCACTGGCCGCCGCGTAGGGAACGAGGGCCTGGGCCCGTCGAGGCGACCGGCCGCGCCCCCATGCACTTCGTCGACCGACGCGTCAGCTGCGAAGCCGCCGATTCATTCTCGGACTCTGAGCGGCCGGTCCTCGGCCGCGATCCTCGTCCGTACGAGGCGCTGCCGGCGGTTCTCGCCGGCTCGCCGATCGACAGAGGCTGGGAGCGATTCGCTCTCAGCCTCTGAGGCTCGCCTCCCGCCGCTCGGGTCGGCGCGCTATACTCGAGCTGCCGGTCCGCGCCGTCACGCGCGCCGCGCGGGTCCCTCGATGAAGCTGTTCGCATGCATGTG
>DASXCR010000230.1:0-19489 GCA_036491075.1 Solirubrobacteraceae bacterium | reverse complement strand
CGCCGAGATCGAGCGTCACGCCGCCGGCGAGCGCGCCGCCGCCATCAAGGCGGCCGAGCAGCAGGTTCGCGTCGGTGACCGTGGGCTCTTCGCCGCCGTGCCCGTAGCAGGCGGGTCCGGGGTCGGCGCCCGCGCTGCGCGGGCCGACGCGCAGCGCGCCGCCGGGGTCGCGCCACGCGACCGAGCCGCCGCCCGCGCCGACCGTGTGGATGTCGACCATCGCCAGCGCGAGCGGCCGGCCGCCGACCTCGCGGCCGGCGGTCTCGCGCACGACACCGCCCTCGACGACGCAGACGTCGCACGAGGTGCCGCCCATGTCGAAGCAGACGAGGTCGGGGCGCTCGCTGCGCCGCGCGACGAGCGCGGCGGCCGCGGCCCCGCCGGCGGGGCCCGACAGGACGGTGAAGGCGGCGTGGCGCGCGGCGAGGTCGGCCGAGGCGAGGCCGCCGCTCGATTGCATGATGCGCGGCTCGGGCAGGCCGGCGTCGCGGGCGCGGTCAAGCAGCCGGCGCAGGTAGCGCGCGAGCAGCGGCGAGAGCGCGGCGTCGACCTCGGTCGTCGCGGCGCGCTCGTACTCGCGAAACGTGCCGACGACCTCGTGCGACAGCGAGACGTGGACGGCGGGCAGCCGCACGGCGAGCGCGTCGCGGATCGCCAGCTCGTGCTCGGGGTGCGCGTAGGCGTGCAGCAGGACGACGGCGATCGCCTCCGGCTCGAGCTCGGCGATCGCGTCCGCGAGCGCGGCCGGGTCCTCCAGCGCGCGCAGCACGCCGTCGGGTCCCATGCGCTCGGGCACGGCGACGCGCATCTCGGGTGCGACGAGCGGGGCCGGGTGCGCTACGCAGAGGCGGTAGAGGTCCGCGCGCGCCTGGCGCCCGAGCTCGACGAGGTCGGTGAAGCCCTCGGTGGCGACGAGCACCGTGCGCGCGCCGTCGCCCTCGAGCAGCGCGTTCGTGGCGACGGTCATGCCATGCGCGAAGACCTCGACGTCGCCGGCGTCGATGCCCGCGCGCGCGAGCACCTCGCCGACCGCGGCCATCACGCCCTCCGACTGGTCGGCCGGCGTCGTCGGCGACTTCGCGGTCACGAGCCGCTCGCCCGTGGCCAGCACGGCGTCGGTGAAGGTCCCGCCGACGTCGACGCCGAGCAGCACGCGATCCGGCGTCGGTGGCGACACGGTCAAGCGCCCAATCTAACGGGGCGCCGGACGCGCCTCGCGGGCGCTACGCGGCGAGCGCCTCGGCGAACTCCTCGGTCTCGGCGAGGTGCTGGTGCGACGGGCAGTAGCCGTTGTGCGAGAGCGGCATGCGCTGGCAGGGGGTGCCGCGCCGCGTCGTAGCACGGCATTCGAGCGGGTTGCCGTTGACGTCGTAGCCGTGCTGGGGCTGCTTGGCGAGCCAGTCCTGCGCGCACGTGAGGTACGTCGCGACCACCCGCCAGACCCGCGGCTGGGCGGCGATCGGGAAGTGCAGGCGGATGTCGTTGAAGAGCGTTCGCGCCGGCCGCGCGAAGTAGTGGCGATCGGTGGCCAAGCGTTCGATCGTCGCCTCGCAGGCATGCAGGACGGCGGCGTGGCTGCCACGATCGTGCGATCCCTGGATGTGCGGCGACAGCTCGCGGTAGATCGCGCGGCTGAACTGATACATCGGCAGGATCTCCTTTCCTTTGCTGCGACCCAGTGAGGACGGCAGTGTCGCGCAGCGGTGTAGAGGTAAGAACGAGGCTAATGTTGAGTTCGTATTAAGCGGTCGTCGCGGGGCGATTCGGGAACGGGCCCCGGAGGTAGCCGCGCGCGAGGGCCCGCTGGGGACGGGGGTGTCGGCGGCCCTCGCCGGCGGTCCGCGGCGTCGACGCTAGGCGGTCGCGACACGCGGCCGTGGCGTCTGGGCCTGCGTAGGCCCAAGTCCCGCGGCGAGGTCCTCGATCACGTCGCGCGCGTCGTCCTCGATGCCGTGGATGAACGTGGACTTGCGCCGGCGCAGCACGGGCAGGCCCAACGCGTAGAGCCCCGGGCTGGCGACGGCGCCGCCCCGATGGCGCAGCCGGCCCTTCGCGTCGAGCACCGGCACGTCGAGCCAGCGGTAGTCCGGGCGGAAGCCCGTCGCCCAGACGATCGTGCGGATCTCGCCGCTGCGCAGATCGAGCTGCCAGCGCGGCGAGCGGGGCGTCTCGGTCGGCGCCAGGCGCTCCGGAGGGTCGAACGCCGCGTCCACCCCCGCGGCCTTGGCCCACTCGTCGAACCCGTCGAGCATCCGCCGCAGCTTGAGGTCCGCGAGCGAGAAGACGTTGCGCAGGCCGCCGGAGAACAGCGCGTGGCCGTCGCGGACCGACGCCCAACGACCGACGAGCTCGACGCCGTCGGCCGCCAGCGCGTTGAGGTCGAGCGTCCTGCGCTCGGGGGTTCCGACGAGCTGCGGCGACGGGAGTCCTCGCGCCCGCGTGAGGTCATCGACCTCGTCGTAGCGCTGGTCCCACACGCCCGACGCGTCCATCCACCACAGGACGTCGCGGCCGCGATAGGTGCGCGGCATCCGGACGTGCTCGCCGACCGACACCGCGACCGGCCGCCCCGATGCCCGCAGCTCGGCCGCGAGCTGCAGGCCGGTGGCCGACGCCCCGACGACGAGCACGCCGCCGTCCGCGAGTCCGTCGGGATTGCGATACGTAGACGGCGTGAGCTGCTCGATCCCTCGCGGCACGTCCCCGGCGAACGCCGGGATCGCCGGCTGGTTGCAGGCGCCGCTGGCGATCACGACCGCGCGTGCCTCGATCTCACCGTGATCCGTCGTCACGCGGTAGCCGCCCTCGACGCGTCGCAGCGCGGTCACGGTCGTGCCCGTGCGCACCGGCGTGCGGGCGCTTGCCGCGAAGCGCGCGATGAACGCGACGACCTCGGCCGTCGTCATGTACCCGTCGGGATCGTCGCCGTCGTAGCGCAGGCCGGGCAGCCGGCTCAGCCAGTTGGGAGTCAGCAGCCGCAGCGAGTCCCAGCGCTCGTGGCGCCAGGAGTTCGCCACTTCGCCGCGCTCGAGCACGACGTGGTCGATCGACCGCTCGCCGAGGAAGTGGCTCGCGGCGAGGCCGGCGTGCCCGGCGCCGACGACGACGGCGGCGAAGCGCTCGATGTCGCGACCTCAGGCGACGTCGACCGTGATCTCGGTCGGGTTCGTGAGGGCGTCGAACACCGCCGAGCGCTTCTGGGACTGGGCGACGAGCGCCTCGATGTCCTCGCGGGAAGCGTCCGCGTCGATGTTGAAGCTCACCTTGATGTCGTTGAAGCCGTTGCGCACGTCGCTGTCGGCACCGAGGATCCCGCGGATGTCATGGTTGCCCTCGACCGTGGCCTCGACCGACCGCAGCTGGATCCCGCGGTTCTGCGCGACCGACGCGACGCCGGCCGTCAGGCAGCTCGTCAGGCCTACGAGGAGGTACTCGATCGGCGTGATCCCGTTGTCCTCGGCGGCGAACACCTCGGGGTGATCGGCGTCGAACACGGACTCGGTCTTGTGGCTCTGCTCCTCGCCGAGGCCGAAGTAGTTCTGGATCGTCGTCTGGCTGTGCACGCCGTGCTTCCACGTGGACGACGCCTTCCACGTGAACTGCGCCGCCGCGGGCGCGTCGACGAGGGCGCCGCGAGCGTCGAGCAGCGCTTGGACGTTGACTCCGTTGTCGATCGTCGTGGTCATCGGGCACATCCTTCTGTCGTATTGAGCAAATTGCCGATCCGAATACCTGACAATATAGGTCCCGTGACCACGCCGCTACAGCGATGACCGCGCCCACGGCCCTCGCGGCCGGCTCGGTCGGGACCGTCGTGACCCGCCATCTCGACCTCCCCGAGCCGGTGCGCCTGGACTGCGGGCGCGACCTGCACCCGGTCCGCGTCGCCTACGAGACCTATGGAACGCTCTCCGCTGGGCGCGACAACGCGATCCTCGTCTGCCACGCGCTCAGCGGCGACGCGCACGCCGCCGGCTACTCGGCGCGGTCAGCCCGGCGCAGCAGCCGCGACGGCTTCGGCGCCGAGGACCGCGACGGTGACGCGGGCAAGGGACTCGGCTGGTGGGACGGGATGATCGGCCCCGGCAAGGCCTTCGACACCGACCGCTACTTCGTCATCAGCACGAACCTGCTCGGGGGCTGCCGCGGGACGACCGGGCCGTCGTCGCACGATCCCGCGACCGGGAGACCCTACGGGACCGACTTCCCGGTGATCACGGTCGCGGACATGGTGCGCACCGAGCGCGCGTTCCTCGACGCGCTCGGGATCGCGCGCCTCGCCGCCGTGGCCGGAGGCTCGCTCGGCGGGATGCAGGCGTTGCAGTGGGCGATCCTGTATCCGGACCAGGTCGACGCCGTCGTGGCGATCGCCAGCACGCACGCGCTGCACCCCCAGGGCGTCGCGTGGAACGCGATCGCCCGCGAGGCGATCATGCGCGATCCCGCGTGGCGCGAGGGCCGCTACCACGACACCCCCGACGGCCCGGACGCCGGGATGGGCGTGGCACGCATGATCGGTCACGTCACGTACCTCTCCGGCGCCGCCCTCGACGACAAGTTCGGCCGCCGGCTGCAGTTCGCCGACGACATCCGCTACACCATCACCGAGCCAGAGTTCGCGGTCGAGAGCTACCTCCGCCACCAGGCCGACTCGTTCGTCCAGCGCTTCGATGCCAACACCTACCTCTACATGTCCCGAGCCCTGAGCTACTTCGACCTCGCCCGAGAGCACGGTCGCGGCTCGCTGTCGCGCGCGCTGGAAGGCGTGCGCGCCCGGACCCTGCTGATCGCGTTCAGCTCGGACTGGCTGTATCCGCCGGCCGGTTCGCGCGACGTCGAGGAGGCGCTTCGCGAGCTCGGCAAGCCCGTCGAGCTGCACGTCATCGACGCACCGTACGGCCACGACTGCTTCCTGCTGGAGGAGGCGCGGCAGACGCCGATCATCCGCCGGTCCCTACAGGAGCGCCCATGACCCGCGATCCCGTCCGCCCCGACGAGGCGCGCGCGTTCGGATTCGACACGCGTCAGCTGCATGCCGGCCAGCGTCCGGACCCCAACACGGGCGCCCGCGCGGTGCCGATCTTCCAGACGGCGAGCTACGTGTTCGAGGATCCCGAGTCCGCCGCGGCGTACTTCGACCTGCAGGAGTACGGCAACACCTACTCGCGGATCATGAACCCGACCGTCGCCGTCTTCGAGGAGCGGGTGGCGAGCCTCGAGGGCGGCGCGGGAGCCGTGGCGTTCGCCAGCGGTCTCGCGGCGCAGGCGGCCGCGCTGTTCACGCTCCTGGAACCCGGCGACCACGTCGTCTCGTCGTCCGCGCTGTACGGCGGGACGGTGAACCAGCTCAAGCACCTCTTCCGCAAGATGAGCATCGAGCTGACCTGGGTCGATCCCGGCGACCTGGATGCGTGGCGCAGCGCGGTGCGCCCCACCACCAAGGCGTTCTTCGGCGAGACGATCGGCAATCCGGCCGGCAACGTCCTGGACATCGAGCTCGTGGCGACCATCGCGCACGAGCACGAGCTTCCGCTGATCGTCGACAACACGTTCGCGACGCCGTACCTGTGCCGACCCATCGAGTGGGGCGCCGACATCGTCGTGCACTCGGCGACCAAGTTCATCGGCGGCCACGGCACCAGCATCGGCGGCGTCGTGGTCGAGTCCGGCACGTTCGACTGGTCCAACGGCCGCTTCGGGGTGGTCGCGGATCCCTCGCCCGCGTACCACGGACTGCAGTTCCACGAGACGTTCGGGGTCTACGGCTACCTGATGAAGCTGCGGGCGGAGTCGCTGCGCGACCTCGGGGCCCCGCTGTCGCCGTTCAACGCCTTCCTGTTCTTGCAGGGGCTGGAGACGCTCTCCCTGCGCATGGACCGCCACGTCGAGAACGCGCAGACGGTGGCAGCGTTCCTCGAGCGCCACGAGCGGGCCTCGAACGTCACGTACCCGGGACTCGAGGGCAGCCGGTACGCGCCGCTCGTTGAGAAGTACCTGCCTCGCGGCGCGGGCGCGGTCTTCTCGTTCGACTGCGCCGGCGGGCGGGCCGGCGGCCAGGAGCTGATCCGCGGCGTGACGCTGTGGTCGCACCTCGCGAACGTCGGCGACGTGAAGAGCCTGATCATCCACCCGGCCAGCACGACCCACCGCCAGCTGAGCGACGAGGAACTCGCCGCCTCGGGCATCGGGCCGGGGACCGTCAGGCTGTCGGTCGGCACGGAGTCCGTGGACGATCTGATCTGGGACCTCGAGCAGAGCTTCGAGCGCCTGCCATGACCGACCTCGACCGCTACCAGGACCCGCTGACGATCCAGCGCGTGCTCAACGCCGCGCGCACCATCGCGATCGTCGGCCTGTCCCCGAACCCGCTGCGCGCCAGCCACTTCGTCGGCTTCTACCTGCAGCGCCACGGCTACCGGGTGATCCCGGTCAACCCCCGTGAGACCGAGATCCTGGGGGAGACGAGCTACGCCAGCCTCGTGGACGTTCCCGAGGCGGTGGACATCGTGAACGTCTTCCGGGCCCCCGACGCGCTGCCGCAGATCGCCCGCGAGGCCGTCGCGATCGGCGCCGGCGCCCTCTGGTGCCAGTTCGGCGTGATCAACGAGGAGGGCGCGCGGATCGCCGAGGCAGGCGGCCTGGCGACCGTCGTCGACCGCTGCCTGAAGGTCGAGCACGCTCGTTATGCCGGCCGGATGCACTGGCTCGGCTTCAACACCGGGCGCGTCACGTCGGTGCGCGGCGGGCTGCAGTGACCTCCGCGACCCGACACGCGGACGGGACGCGCCCGAATCCGGGGTACGGGTCGCGGTGGTCGGGCACCCAACGACCCCCTGACCGTGCTCTGCGGTCGGGCGGCGCGTTCGGCTAGGATCGTCCCGTCCGCACGAGGAAGCCGGTGAGATTCCGGGACGGTCGCGCCACTGTGATCAGCCTGTCGCATCTGGGCTGTAGTCAGACACTCGACGGGCGTTCCTGCTCGACGACCGAGACGCCAGATCTCGAAGGAGGCACCCCGAATGTCCGCTCTTCCCGCACCGTCCGCCCGTGCCGGCAACCCGATCGCGTGGCCGATCTCGTCGGGCACCATGTGGCTCGTAGGCCCCGTGGTCCTGGCAGTGCTGATCTACTACTTCGTCGGGGTCGATCAGGGTGCCACATCGGTGTTCGGCAACGACATGCACGTCCACGAGTTCGTGCATGACGCCCGGCACTTCCTTGGCTTTCCCTGCCACTAGGCGCCGGCGAACATGGAGAAGCGCCTGGTCTTGCGCGGCTTCGGCGTCGGCGCGATCGCCGGCCTGCTCGCCTTCGTCTTCTCGCGGCTGATGGCCGAGCCCGTCATCCAGCGTGCGATCGACTACGAGGACGGCCGCGACAGCGCGTTGGCTGCGATTCGCCGCGCCGCGGGACTCGCCGCGGACCCGGCCGGCCCGGATCTGTTCTCGCGCGGCGTGCAGCGCAACATCGGGATCGCCACCGGCCTCGTCGTCTTCGGCATCGCGATGGGCGGCTTGTTCGCGGTGGCCTACGTGATCGCCTACCGCCGCACGCGCGGCACGATCCGGCCGCGCAACCTGGCGCTGATGATCGCCGGCGCGGGCTTCACGGCCATCTACCTCGTGCCCTTCTTGAAGTATCCGGCCAACCCGCCGTCGATCGGCCATCAGACGACGATCGCCCCTCGCAGCGAGCTGTACGTCGCGATGGTGGCGCTCTCGGCATTCGCGCTGGCCGCCGCCGTGTTCGCGGCGCGCCGGTTGGCCAGGCACTGGGGGGCGTGGTACGCCAACATCCTCTGCGGCCTGGCCTTCGTAGCGGTCATGTCGATCGTGATGGCGATCCTGCCACCGCTCGGGCACCTGCACTCCAACGTGCTCGACTATGGCCGGCACGCGACCGAGACGCCGCTGCCGCTGACGAACGCCAAGGGCGTGATCGTCTATCCCGGGTTCTCGGCCGACGACCTGTTCAGGTTCCGGCTGTACTCGGTGATCGACCAGGTGATCCTCTGGGGCACCCTGGGCCTGGGCTTCGGATCGCTCGTCGAGCGGGCGCTCGCCTACGTCCCGCGCCCCACCGAGGGCATCGCGCGGCCGGCCGGGCCCGACGTCACCACGGCGTACTAGGCGGCCGAGCTGTCACCGTCCGCTGGTCCGGGGGAGACGACGGCGCTGCCTCGCCGCGCGACAAGCTTCGAAGGCCGTGTGAGCGACCGAGTCGGCTGCGCGGCGCTAGGACGCGCCATGTTCCGGGTGCTGCCGCGGGGCCGGGCTCTCGCGCGCGGGCTCGGCGGCGGCGGCCTCCTTCGTCGTCGCAGGCTCGACGCTCGGCGGCATGCCCGGCAGCTTGAGCCGGACCTTGCGGCCGTCCTTCAGCGTCACGTCGTGCGGCTTGCGCTTCAGTGGCTCGCCTGGAACAGCGCTCATGCGACCAACGGTAGCGACCGCGAACCGGCCGCGAGCTATGCCGTTGCGGCGCGCGCCTCGTCGGGCGCGGAGTCGGGTGGCGGCCCGGGTGCCCGCGGGGCCGGCTGCGCCGCCGCGCGCATGAGCAGCACCGGCAGGCAGCTCGCGCGCAGCACGCTGTCGGACGTCGAGCCGGCCAGCGCATGGTGCAGGCGGCCGTGGCCGTGGAACCCGAGCACGACCAGGTCGCAGTCGGTCTCGCGCGCGGTCTCGAGGATCCGCCGCGCCGGCCGCCCGCGCGCCAGGCGCGTCTGCACGCCGATGTCGGGCGGCAGCGTCTCGACCGCTTCGCGCAGGATCTGCGCGAAGACCTCGTCGCCGTCGCTCGGCGGCGTGGGCAGGGCGCCCGGGCTCGCGACCTGTGGCGGCGGCGGGGGCATCACCGTCAGCAGGATGAGCTTGGCGTGCTGGTCGCGCGCCAGCGACGCGGCGTGCATCAGGGCGGCGGCGGCGTCCCGCGAGCCGTCGATGCCGACGAGGATCGTGCGGTAGCAGCCCACGGTCCGGCGCTACGCGGAGTCCGGGACGAGGGCGGAGGCGGGCCGGTCGGAGCGCGCCCCGGGACGCGGCACCGCGAGGCTGGCCAGCGCGGCGAGGCCGCACGCCGCCGCGGCGACGATGAACGCGACCGTGAAGCCGTGCTCGGTCGGCACGGTCGCCGCGCCGACGACGGTGCCGGCGATGACGCTGGCGCCGATCTGGCTGCCGACCGACCCACCGAGCGTGCGCATGACCGTGTTCATACCGGTTGCGACGCCGGTCTGGTCCGGCGGTACGGCCTGGACGATGAGATTCGCGAGCGACGCGAACGCCAATCCGATGCCGACGCCCAGCAGCGCGGTGGCGACGTAGACCTCCCAGCGCTGGTCGTGGGCGGCCGCCAGGAACGCGAACGCGACGCATGTGGCGAGCGAACCGGCGATGAGCGGGACGCGCGCCCCGACGCGGTTGGTCATCCGTCCGGCGAGCGGGCTGGCGATCAGCATCATCACCGTCGCGGGCAGCAGGAACAGCCCCGCCTGCGTGACCGAGGCCCCGAATCCGTAGCCGGCGGAGCGCTGCGTCTCGGTGAACTCGGGGATCAGGATGAACGAGAGGTACATCCCGGCGCCGACGAGGAAGGCCGCGGCGTTCACGGTCCACACGCCGCGGATGCGCATCATCGTCATGTCGACGAGCGGTTCCTTCGCGCGCTGCTCGTTGCGGATCCAAGCCACGAGCAGGACGATCGTGGCCGCGAACAGGCCGACGATCCGCGGGTCGCCCCAACCCCAGGCCGAGCCCTCGCTGATGCCGATCAGCAGGCACACGAGCCAGCCCGAGAGCAGGAACGCGCCCAGCCAGTTCACGCGGCCGGGCACCTTGATCGGCGACTCCGGCACGAAGAGGACGGTCATCACCGTCGCGATCACCGTCAAGAAGAACGGGATCCAGAACAGCCAGTGGTAGGACAGCGCGCTGACGATCGGCCCCGCGAGCACGATGCCCAGGCCGCCGCCGATGCCGAGGATCGCCGAGATCAGGGCGATCCCGCTCGCGATGCGCTCGCGCGGGAACTCGTCGCGGATGATGCCGAAGGACAGGGGGAAGATCGCGCCACTGCAGCCCTGGATCACGCGCGCCGCGATCAGCACGGTGATGTTCGTCGCGAGCGCCGCCAGCAGGCTGCCTGCGGCCAGCAGCCCGAGCGAGTAGATCAGCGTGCGCTCCTTGCCGAACATGTCGCCGAGCCGCCCGACGATCGGCGTGAAGACCGATGCGCTCAGCAGATAGGCGGTGAGGATCCACGCGATGGCCGTGGTCGACGTGTGCAGGTCGCGCTGGATCTCCGGCAGCGCCGGCGCGACGAGCGACTGCAGGACGGCGTAGGTGCCGGCGCCGAGGGCGAGCACGGCGAAGGTCAGGCCGTAGTGCTGGCGGTGGGGTGCGGCGGGGGTGATAATGTCAGCAGGTGATGTCATCGGTTGCTGACAAAGGTAGCACGGCCGTGGGGCCCTGGTGACTCCGGCGCAGGCGGTCGGGTCGTCGCGTCGCCGTCACGACGCGCAGGCGAGCCGCGAGGCGCTGCTCGAGGCCGCCGACGTTCTCTTCGACGAGCGCGGATACGACGCCACCACCGTCCGCGAGATCGGCGATCGCGCCGGCGTCGATGCTGCGCTGATCGCCCGCTACTTCGGCGGCAAGGAGGGCCTGTACCTCGCGACGCTGCAGGAGGTCGCGCGCACGCCCGTGCCATGCGAGCCGCGCGACATCCTCGGCCACCTGCTGAGCCGCTCCGAGAAGCAGGGCAGCGGACCGGTCGGCCTCGCGATGGTGAGCCCGACGCTGACCGACCCGATGCGCGAGCAGGTCCGCGCCATCGTCGGCCGCCGCGTCGTCGAGCCGCTCGTCGCCGAGCTGCGCTCGCGCGGTGCGCCGGATGCGCAGCTGCGCGCCGAGGTGCTCGTCGCGCTCGCGGCCGGGCTGTCGCTCACGCGAGCGAGCGGGACGCTTCCCACGCTCGCGGCCGCCCCGCTGGAAGACGTGCTCGCCGTGCTGGCGCCGCTCGTCGACGCGCTGCACGCGCAGGCCTCGCGATGAGCGCAAGGCGTGGGAGGGCGGTCGACGCGGCTCCGAACGGCGCGAGCCGCGCGACCGGCGCGACCGGCGCGACCGGCGCGACCGGCGCGACCGGCGCGACCGGCACGCCCACCGCCGAGCCGGGCCGCGCCACCGCCGAGGCGACCACGGGTTCGACCCTGCAAGGTCGCGCGCTCGTGCCGGTCTTCGGTGCGCTCATGCTCGGCATGTTCCTCGCCGCGCTCGACCAGACGATCGTCTCGACCGCGCTGCCGACGATCGTCGGCGACCTCGGCGGCCTGGAGCACCTGTCGTGGGTAGTGACGTCGTACCTGCTGGCGTCGACGGCCTCGACGCCGCTGTACGGGAAGCTCGGCGACATGTACGGGCGCAAGCCCGTGTTCCTCGCCGCGATCCTGATCTTCCTCGGCGGCTCGATGCTCGCCGGCCTGAGCCAGACGATGGGCGAGCTGATCGGCTTCCGCGCGCTGCAGGGCATCGGCGCGGGCGGCCTGATGGTCGGCGCGCAGGCGATCATCGCCGACATCGTCCCGCCGCGAGAGCGCGGCCGCTACATGGGACTGATCGGGTCGGTCTTCGCCGTGGCGTCGGTAGCGGGACCGCTGCTGGGCGGGTTCCTCGTCGAGTCGATCTCCTGGCGCTGGGTCTTCTACGTCAACCTGCCGATCGGCGTCGTCGCGGTGCTGGTCGTCATCTTCCGCCTGCACCTGAACACGCCCTCGCAGCACCACGCGATCGACTACCTCGGCGCGACCCTGCTGACCGCGGGCGTCAGCGCGCTGATCCTGCTGACGACGTGGGGCGGCAACGAGTACGCCTGGGGATCGGCTGAGGTCGTCGGCCTCGGGCTCGCGGCGGTCGTGCTGCTCGGCGCGTTCATCCGGCACGAGCGCCGCGCGGAGGAGCCGATCATCCCGCTGAGCCTGTTTCGCTCGTCGGTCTTTCGCGTCGCGACGTCGCTCGGCTTCTTCATCGGCCTCGCGATGTTCGGCGCGATCATCTTCATCCCGCTGTTCCTGCAGCTCGTCTACGGCGTCAGCCCGACGAGCTCGGGCCTGCGGATGCTGCCCCTGATGGCGGGGCTGCTCGTCGCGAGCGTCGCCTCGGGTCGCGTCATCAGCCGCGTCGGGCGCTACAAGGCGTTTCCGATCGCGGGCACGGCGATCACGACGATCGGCATGTTCCTGCTGTCGCGGCTGGACATCGACACCGCGCCGTGGATCGCGTCGGTGTACATGCTCGTGGTCGGCGTCGGCATCGGGCTCGTCATGCAGGTGATCGTGCTCGTCGTCCAGAACGACGCGCCCGTGCGCGACGTCGGCGTCGCGACCTCGACCGCGACGTTCTTTCGCTCGATGGGCGGATCGATCGGCGTCGCGCTGCTCGGCGCGATCTTCGCGTCGCGCCTGGCGCACGGGCTCGCGAAGCTGCCCGACGGCGCGGCCGCGCATCTCGGCGGTGGCGTCAGCGTGTCGCCCGCGCAGGTCCGGGCGCTGTCGCCGGCGGTGCGACACGAGTTCCTGCTCGCGTTCGTCGACGCGCTGCAGCCCGTCTTCCTCGTCGGCGCGGGGCTGACCGCCGTGACGTTCGTGCTCGCCTGGCTGCTGAAGGAGGTGCCGCTGCGCACGAGCTCGAACGCGGCCAGCGATCTCGTGGCGACGGAGGCGACGGTCGTGGCGGCGACGGGCGTCGAGGCGGTCATCGCAGATGCGCGCGATCCTGCCGTCGTCGCACCCGGGACGCGCGGCTCGGCCCCGTAGGTCCGATCGCCTCGGCTCCTACGCCCAGAGCTCGAGCCGAGGCGGTCCGTCGGGGCCGACGACCGCGTGGCGGTGGTCGAGCGCGCCGTCCACGCCGGGGAAGTCCGCGCGCTGGTGCGCGCCGCGGCTCTCCTCGCGGCGCAGCGCGCAGGTCGCGATCAACCGCGCGAGCGGGTACGGGTCGGCGAGCAGGCGCTCGAGGCCCTCGCGCGTGCGCACGATGCCGGCGTCGCGCCACAACGCCTCCTGCGTGGCGCGCTCGGGCCGGACGAGCGGCGGCGGCGGGGGCGGCCTCGTCGCCGAGCCCGCGAGCGCCGGCTCGTCGAGCGCTGCCCGCGCGGCGCGCGCGCCGAAGACGAAGCACTCGCTGAGCGAGTTCGACGCCAGGCGGTTCGCGCCGTGCAGCCCCGTGCAGGCGGTCTCGCCGACCGCGTACAGGCCGGCGACCGTGCTGCGCCCGTGCAGGTCGGACACGATCCCCCCCATCATGTAGTGCGAGGCGGGGGCGACGGGGATCGGCTCGCGCGTGGGATCCAGTCCGGCCTCGCCGAGTGCCGCCACCACGTTCGGGAAGCGCGCCGGATCGACCATCCGCATGTCCAGCCCGACGGAGCGCTCGCCGGTCGCCGTCAGCAGCGCGGCGATCTTGCGCGAGACCTCGTCGCGCGGCGCGAGCTCGTCGACGAAGCGCTCGCCGTCGGGGCCGTGCAGCGTCGCGCCCTCGCCGCGGATCGCCTCCGAGACGAGGAAGCCCTCGCGGCCCTTGACCCCGATCACCGCGGTCGGGTGGAACTGCAGGAACTCGAGATCGGCGAGCACGGCGCCGGCGGCGTGCGCGATCGTCATCCCGATGCCGAGCGAGCCCGGCGGGTTCGTCGAGCGCGACCACAGCGCGGCGGCCCCGCCGGTGGCGAGGATCGTCGCCCGCGTGCGGATCGCGCGCCCGTCCTCGAGCAGGACGCCCTCGCAGCGGTCGTCTCGCATCCACGCGCCCGCCGCGCGTGCGCCCTCGAGCACCGTGATCCGCGCGCGGTCGACGGCGAGCGCGGAGAGCTGGCGCACGATCCGCCGGCCGGTGGCGCTTCCGCCGGCGTGCACCACGCGGCGCAGCGAGTGGCCTCCCTCGAGGCCGAGCGCGAGCGCACCGTGGCGATCGGCGTCGAAGCGCACTCCGAGGCGCTCGAGGTCCGCGACGCGGGACGGCGCCTCGTCGACGAGTGCCTGCGCGGCGGCCCGGCGGACGGCGTTGCGCCCCGCCGTCTCGGTGTCGGCGAGGTGGCGCTCGGCGGAGTCCTCGACCGCGAGCGCGGCGGCGATCCCGCCCTGCGCCCAGTAGCTCGCGGTCTGTGCCAGCGGTGTGGCCGAGACGAGCGCCACGGTGGCTCCCGCCTCGGCAGCGGTGAGCGCAGCGTAGAGGCCGGCGGCGCCGGCTCCGACGACCGCGACGTCGGCGGTGAGCAGCGGTTCGTCGGCCACGTTGCGCAGTACGGTATCCGGGATGCCGAGGCCGGTCCTGCTGCGCCATCCCTCGTCGCTCGAGCACGACACCGGCGCGCATCCGGAGTCGGCGCAGCGGATCGTCGCGATCGAGCGCGTCCTGGCGCAGCGCGACTGGCTCGGCTGGGACGTCCGGCTGTCGCCGCAGGCCTCGCGCGCCGCGATCGAGGCCGTGCACCCGGCGGCGCACATCGACCGCATCGAGGCGCTCGAGGCGCGCGGCGGCGGGATGGTCGACGCCGACACGGTCGTCGGCGCGGGCTCGTTCGAAGCGGCGCTGCACGCGGCGGGCGGGGCGATCGCGGTCGTCGACGCGCTGCTGGGCTCCACGCAGGGCGCGCGGGCCGCGGCATCGCTGCACCGCCCGCCGGGCCACCACGCGACGGCCGACCGGGCGATGGGGTTCTGCCTCTTCAACAACGTCGCGATCGCCGCGCAGCACGCGCTCGACGGGTGCGGCGCGCGGCGCGTGCTGATCCTCGACTGGGACGTCCATCACGGCAACGGCACGAACGACGTCTTCGCCGCGCGCGACGACGTCCTGTTCTGCTCGATCCACCAATGGCCGCTGTATCCGGGCAGCGGCGCGGCGGCGGACGCCGGCCACGGACCGGGCGCGGGGTACACCGTCAACCTGCCGGTGCCGGGCGGCGCGGGCGACGCCGCGTTCGTCTCGCTCGTCGAGCACGTCGTGCGACCGCTCGCGCGCTCGTACGAGCCCGATCTCGTGCTCCTGTCGGCGGGCTACGACGCCCACGCCGACGACCCGCTTGCCGGCTGCGTCGTCACGGACGCCGGGTACGCGGCGCTCGCGGCGTCCGCGCGGGCGATGGCCGGCGAGCTCGACGTGCCGCTGGGGATCGTGCTCGAGGGTGGCTACGACCTCGGGGCGCTCGCGCGCTCGGTCGCGATCACGCTCGAGGTCGTGGGATCCGAGCCGGCGCCGCAGACGGCGGACGTGGCGCTGCACCCGCTCGCGGTGCAGGCACGGGCGCGACTCGCCGCGGGGGCCTGGCCGGAGCTCGCCTGACATCGCGGGCGAGCCGATCTCGGCGCGACCCGGAAGTCTCGGGACGCAGCCGGCCCGCCAGGCCGATGCCGGGTCGCCGCGAAGGCTACGGCGTGGTCTGCGTCGCCGTGCCCGCGCCGGTCGACGTCCCCGCGGGGCTCGGCTGCGTGGTCGTGCCCGGCGTCGAGGTCGTCTGGCCCGCCGCGCCGGGCGTGGTGGCGGTCGGGGTCGTCGCCGTCGGCACGGTGCCCGTCGCCGCGGGCGGCGTCACCGGCGGCGCGACCACGGGCGGCACGACGGCGGGCGGCGCGACGGCCGGCGGCGCGACGGGGGCCGCCGACGTGATCGCGGCCGGCGTCGTGGTCACGTTGTCGTCGTTGGTGAGCCGCACGAACGCGAATGCGAAGAGCGCGCCGGCGACGAGCATGACCGCCCCGATCGCGACGGTGGGCAGCTGCCAGTTCGGCGTCGGCGCGAGGCGCGTGCGTGCCGGCGCGCCGCACTCCACGCACCAATCCTGATCTGGACCGATCGGCGCGGAGCAGCGCGGGCAGCGCAGCGAGCCCGGCTCGGGAACCGGCGGCGGCCCGGGCGTCGGAGGATGGATGCTCACGACCGTGCGCCGTCGTTCGCCGACGGCAGGCTCACGTCGCGTCGGGCGGGCGGTAGATCTCGGTCTGCTGCTCGTCGGCGGAGTAGCGCGGCGCCGGTTCCGGCGGTGCGTACGGCGCGGGTGCATACGGTGCGGGCGGGTTCGGCGGCGCGGGAGCCGGCGGCGGCGCGTCGGGTGCCCGCGGCGCGAACAGCGACGGCGCTGCCGCGGGCGCGATCGGCGGCGCGGGTGCCTGCGGCGGAGCGGCGATCGCGCCGCCGACCTCGCCCATCGCCTGCGGACCGCCCATCTGCAGCCCGCAGCGCGGGCAGAAGTTGTCCTCGCTGCCGTGCAACGCGCCGCAGCGCGGACACGACGACAGCCCCGGCTCGCGCAGCTCGTGGATCGGCCGGCGGTCGTCGAGCACGCGTTCGAGCGCACGCAGCTCCTGGTCGACGGCGCCGAGCGCGGTCAGCTTCGCCTCGACGAGGTCGGGGCGGTCGCGGCCGAAGCGGCGCAGGTCGAAGATCAGCCCGCCGACGTCGCGGAACGCCAGCTCGCGGGCGCGGCGCAGGTAGCGCAGCCGCCGTCGCAGCTTGCCGCGGTCGCGGAAGTTGGCGCCGCCCGTGACCTCGAGCACCTCAGGTGTGGCTGCCGGTGTGCCTACATCGGACGTAGGCAGTGTCTCGTATTCCTGGGCGCGCTTGCCCCACTTCGCGCGCTTCGGCTCGCCGGAACGCGAGCGGAAGCGGCCGCCGGTCGGCGCTGCCGGCTCGGCACCGGCATCCGGGTCCTGAGACCCTGGGGCGCTTCGACGCGAGAGGCGCTGCTTGAGTCCGCTCATGAACGATCGACACCGGTGGACGATGCAGCCGGTGTCTCGCGGCCGGAGTATAGAGGGGGCGGCGGACCGTCCTGCACGAGCCAGCGCCACGCCGTCGCGACGCGCGCTGCCAAGGCATCGGCCGAGTACGCGAGCGCGCGCTCGCGGCCCGCGACGCGCGGATCGTCCGCGGCGAGGTGCGGTGCGAGCGCCGCTCGCCAGCTCGCCGGATCCCATTCTGCGCACAGCGTGCCCGCGATCCCGCGCAGCGCCTCGGCATGCGCGCCGGTCGGCCGGGCCAGCACCGGCACGTCGCAGGCGAGGGCCTCGATGCAGGCCAGGCCGAAGGTCTCCCAGTCGGCCGGGCAGACGACGGCGTTGGCGGCGTTCATCCACAGCGGGACGTCCGCCGTCGGGACGGAGCCGAGCGTCAGCAACTGCGCATCGTCGCCCGCGAGCGCGCGCGCGAGGTCGGCCCGCTTGACCGCGCGCCCGGGGTCGTAGGGGAACAGCAGGTAGCGGCCGTCGGGGTCCAGGCCGAGGCGCGTGCGGGCGTCGCGGCGGTCCAGCGGGCGAAAGCGAGCGACGTCGATCCCGCACGGGAGGATCGCGATCGTCCGTCCGGACGCCGCGCCGGGGACATCGGCCGCGAACCCGGGCGTCGGCGTTCCGACGAGGTCCATGCGCCCGAGGACGGCCGCCGTGATCCGGCGCGAGCGCGGGTGGTAGACGTCGTTGCCATGCAGCGTGACGAGGCGCTTGTCGCCGGCCGCGGCGAGCGCCGGCCAGGCGCTGAGCCCGAAGTGGGCGTGCACGACGTCGAAGCGCCGGCGGGCGAAGCGCGCCCGGATGTCGCGGGCCGCACGCGCGTAGCTGCGCACGCCGCCGGGAGCGAATGCGTGCAGCTCGACGTCGAGGCCCTCGATGCGCGCGAGCGCCTGCACCTGGTCGCGCACGAAGCCACCCAGGGCGGGGCGCTTCGGCGACGGATACATGTTCGTGACGACGAGGGCGCGCATGGCAGAAGGCGCACCTTCACAGAGTCGGCACAGGTTCGCGCGCAAGTCGTTGCACCCGGGTGTGGATTCGTTACACGACGGCGCGGAGCATCGACGGCACACCGAACCCCACTGCCGGGAGGCACACATGCCGTATCGAACGATGGGCTGGATCCACGCAAACCTCGCGCGCCTGTGGCGCGATCAGACAGGCCAGGGCACCGTCGAGTACGTCGGCCTCATGCTCCTGCTCGCTGCGCTGCTGACGGGCGTCGTGGCGGCCGCGTCGTCGGTCAAGGGCGGCGGCATCCCGGAACAGGTCGCAAAGGCACTCAAGGATGCCATCCAGGGCGTGGTCGCGGACAAGAAGTAGCGCCGCGCCGCCGCCGCGGGGCGCAGCGCAGCGCGTCGAGGCTGCGCCCCGAGCCCGCGAGGCATAGGGAATCCGTTGGAGAGCTTCGCCGACGACCGGCTAAGCCTGGATCCAGGCTAAGCCGGTGCCGCTGATCATGCCCGACTTCCGCGCGCTGCGCGAGGTCGCGATCACCGGGTCCGGGGTCACCGTGTTCCCGCGTACATCGTGCAGGACGCCCTGCGCGACGAGGAGCTCTCCGGGCTCTACGCCCCCGCCAACCGCAGGTGCAACACCGGGTCCGGCCGCGGCGCCGCGGGCGTTCGGCGCGGGTCTGGGAACATGGCCTGCCCGTGCTCCGCGCCCCGCTGCCCACCGCCCCGATCGGCGTCTTCGACTCCGGCGTGGGCGGCCTCACCGTCCTGCACGAGCTGCTCGTCGGCCTGCCGCACGAGGACTTCCTGTACCTCGGCGACTCGGCGCGCTTTCCGTACGGCGACCGCTCGGCGCCCGAGCTGCGCCTGTTCTCGCGGCAGATCGCCGACGTCCTGCTCGAGCGCCGGGTGAAGCTCATCGTCGTCGCCTGCAACTCGGCGACATCGAGCGCGATCGGCGACCTGCCGCGGCACGTCGCGGCGCAGGACCATGACGTCGACGTCATCGGCGTCGTCGGGCCGGAGTCCAACCTCGCGGTCGCGCAGACCCGCAACGGCCGCGTCGGCGTGCTCGCGACGCCGGCGACGATCTCCAGCGGGGCGTACGAGCGCGCCGTGCTGGCCGCGGACCCGCTCGTGCGCCTCACGAGCGTCGCCTGCCCGGAGCTCGCGCAGATCAGCCAGACGGGCGCGCCGATCACGGAGCAGGACGTCGATCTCGCCCGCACGTACTGCGCACCGCTGCGCGCGGCCGGCGTCGACACGGTGATCCTCGGCTGCACGCACTATCCCTTCGTGCGCGCGCTGCTGCAGCGCCTGCTCGGGCCGCAGGTCACGCTCGTGACGTCCGGCACCGCGATCGTGCGCCGCGTCGGCAACGCGCTCGCGCTGAAGGACCTCGAGACGCCGCGCGACAAAGAGGGCCGCTACAGCTTCCTGTGCACCGGCGACGCCGGCGCCTTCGCCGACATCGGGACGCGCTTCCTGCAGCTGCCGATGGGCACGGTCGACCACATCGAACTCGGCGCGTCGTCGCCGACGAGGCACCCGCCCACGGAGGCACTCGCATGAGCACCACCGCACCGCCGCAGCGCTCCTACGATCGCGCGCCCGGGGACATCAGGCCGACGACGATCGAGCCGCACTTCGTCAAGCCGGCGACCGGCTCGGCGCTCATCACGCAGGGCGAGACGCGCGTCATCTGCACGGCCTCGGTGCAGGAGAGCGTGCCGCGCTGGATGGCCGGCAAGGGCCG
>DASXCR010000229.1:0-14611 GCA_036491075.1 Solirubrobacteraceae bacterium | reverse complement strand
CTCCTTGATGAACTGGTTCTCGGTCAGCAGCGCCTCGGCCTCGGAGGACACGAGCAGGAACTCGATCTGATGGATGCGACCGACCATCTCGATCGCGCCGCGCGTCGCTCCGGCGCCCTTGACGTTCGAGAAGTGGCCGGCGACGCGCTTGCGGATCGACTTCGCCTTTCCGACGTAGACGACGGTCCCTCCCTCGTCTCTGAACAGGTAGACGCCAGGGCCGTCGGGCAGGCTGCGCCGTTGGTCCGTGAGGCGGCTGGCCCGGGTGGAGGGCGTGGTCATGGGCATCGCCGATCGAGGATAGGCCTGGGCTCGGCGGGCGATGCCGGCGTCCCGGCGGCAATCCGATGGTTGCATGCGCAACTAGTTGTTGGCTATAGTTGCTCCGGCAACCATCTCTCGTCCCTCGGAGCCTCAAAGGGAGCACATGCGACTCGACGGCATCCACCACATCAGCGCCATCACCGGCGACGCACCCCGCAATCTCGACTTCTACACGCGCGTGCTCGGGCTCCGGATGGTCGCCAAGACGGTCAACCAGGACGACCCGAGCGTGTACCACCTGTTCTACGGCGACGAGCACGCTCGCCCCGGGGCCGATCTGACGTTCTTCGAGTACCCCGGCGCCGCGCCCGGGCGTCCCGGCGCGGGCATGGTGCATCGCATCGTCTGGCGCGTGGGCACGCCGGATGCGCTGACGTTCTGGGCGGCGCGGCTGTCGGCGGAGGGTGTCGCGGTGTCGCGCTCGTCCGACGGCGCGGCGGGCGGGGGGCTGCGCTTCGCCGATCCGGAAGGCCTCGCGCACGAGCTCGTCGTGTCGTCGTCGCCCGACGCGGCGCTGATGGCCGAGCACCCCGACGTGCCGGCCGAGCACGCACTCCAGGGGTTCGAGGGCGTGCGCGCGTACAGCCGCGACCCGCTGGGCAGCGCGACGGTGCTCGAGGAGCTCATGGCCGGCGAGCGCGTCGACGGCGAGGATCGCTGGGAGCTGCGCGGCGAGCGCCGCGGCGGCTGGATCGCGTTCGACCCGGCTCCGGCTGCCCGCGGCCAGCAGAGCGCGGGCGTCGTGCATCACGTCGCGTTCGCGACGACCGACGCCGAGATGCCGGCCTGGATCGGGCGCGTCTCGGATGCGGGGATCCCGAACAGCGGCTACGTCGATCGGCACTACTTCCACTCCCTGTACTTCCGTGAGCCCGGTGGCGTGCTGTACGAGCTCGCCACGGCCGAGCCCGGATTCACCGTCGACGGGCCGGTCGAGGAGCTCGGGACACGTCTGATCCTCCCGCCGTTCCTGGAATCGCGGCGCGAGCAGATCGCGGCCCGGCTCACGCCGCTGCCGGATCCGCGCGCGGGATGGTCGACGGCAGCGGCGACCGCGGACGCAACAGCCGGTTCGCGATCATGAGCGACCTCCTCGCGGCACAGACGTTCGGCAAGGGCGAGCGTGGCGACGGCGGCCGCTTCGCCCGCCAATCGAGCACGTTCCGCGACTGGGTGACCGCGGATGGGAGCTCGGGGTATCCGGCCGAGGCCGGGCGCTACCACCTCTACGTGTCGCTGGCGTGCCCGTGGGCACACCGCACCGTGATCTTGCGTGAGCTCAAGGGATTGCAGGACGCGATCGGGATGTCGATCGTCGATCCGATCCGCGACGAGCGCGGCTGGGCCTTCACCGGCGCACCGGGCACGACGAAGGATCGCGTCAACGGGTGGGCGTATCTGTCCGAGGGCTACCGCGCCACGGACCCGAGCTTCGACACCCGCGTGACCGTGCCGGTGTTGTGGGACACGAAGACGAACCGCATCGTCAACAACGAGTCGGCCGACATCATCGTGATGTTGAACAGCGCATTCGATGCGTTCGCCACGGAGGCCGACCTCGATCTGTATCCGGCGGCGCTGCGCGAGGAGATCGACGCGATCAACGCCACGGTCTACGACAACGTCAACAACGGCGTCTACCGCGCAGGCTTCGCGTCGACCCAGGAGGCCTACGAGGAAGCGGTCTACCCGCTGTTCGCGACGCTCGACGACCTCGATGCCCGGCTGCGGAGCCGCCGCTACCTGATCGGCGACGGGACCCGCCAGACGCTTGCGGACTGGAGGCTCTTCACCACCCTGCTGCGATTCGACCCGGTGTACGTCGGCCACTTCAAGTGCAACCTGCGGCGGATCGTCGACTACCCCAGCCTGTCGGGGTACCTGCGCGACCTCTACCAGACGCGCGGCGTCGCGGACACGGTCGATCTCGACCAGATCAAGCGCCACTACTACAAGACGCATGGGGGGATCAACCCCACCGCGATCGTGCCGGTAGGTCCGGTGCTCGAGCTCGACGCCGCGCACGGGCGAGAGCAGCTGGGGACTTGAGGCGCTCACTGCACGAGCCTGACCTCGAGCCCGCCGCCGGCCACGACGTCGCCGGCGCCGCCCAGCAGGCCGAGGATGCGGGCGACGTAGCCGCGCGTCTCCGCGAGCGCGGGCACGCAAGCGCAGGCCGCGACGCGGGCCGGTCCCGCGTTGTAGGCCGCGAGCGCAAGCGGGACCGAGCCGAACTGCCGCAGGAGGTCGCGCATGAGATGCGCCTGGGCATCGATCGATGCCGCCGCGTCGAACGGGTCGCGCAGCCCGATCGCTACGGCGGTGTCGGGCATGAACTGTGCGATGCCCTGAGCACCCACCGGTGATCGCGCGAACGGATTGAAGTTCGACTCGGCATAGAGCTGTGCGCCCAGCAGCGCGGCCGAGATGTTCCAGCGTTGCGCGGCGCGCGCGAGCGGTGCGGCGAACTGCGCGGGGACGAAGGACGGCAGCCCTCGCGCGGTCTCGCCGTCGGCCGCGTGGCCGAAGCCGACCGAAGCGCTGCCCGCGTTCAGGATGAACCCGTAGTGCCATGGCTCCCATGCGTACCGCTGAACGAAGTGAAAGCGCTTGGCGTTCGCTGCAAGCCAGCCGTACGCGGCCTGCGGCCCGAGGTCGAGCTCCGTCCCGAGCCGGTGCAGGGACTGGCCCGGCGGCGCGACCCACTTCGGATCGGGATGTTGGGCGAAGAGCACCGCCTGCTCGGCATTCGTCCGAAACCCGCTGACGACGACGAGCGCGATCCCGTCGTGCTGCGCCGCGGCGGCCATGCGATCGAACGCGATCGCCACGTCCGGGCGCATCGGCTTTCCCTGGCGCGTTGCAAGCGGCCCGTTGTACTCCCCGGGCCCGGTCGCGAACGCCGCGCCGTCGGGCGGGGCGAGCTCTGCCTCGGCACCGGCACGCACGTCGACCTTGCGACCGTCGCCGACGCGAAGCGTGTCGCGCACCTCGACGCGGATGCGGACGGGTGCGAACGTGGCTGCGTCCGGGAAACTGACTGCGACGCCGTCACCGACGTCGTTGCGCCGCGCCGTCGTGAGCGCGGCGGCGCGACCGCGTTCGAGGTACTCGGCGCGCTCGAGGTGTACGGGATTGAGCCGGCCGCCGAGCATCGCCGGCTCGAAGAGCCGCGCATAGTCCTCGTGCATCACACGTGCGCCGGCGAGCGCCGCGAGATCCGCGGCGCGCTGCTGCTCGCTCTGCGCGCCCATCCCACGAGCGATCGCGCCCAGGACGAGCGCACCGACGAGTACCGCCATCGCCGCGCCGAGCAGCACGATCGTCGCCTGGCCGGCCTCGTCATGCCCGCGCACGCGGCGCGCTGTCCGCACGGACGTCATGCCAGGGCGTCGAGCGGAACGGCGAGCGCACGGCGCGCCGCCGGGAGCAGGGTCAGACCCGCGACCGCAACCGCGCGCGCGAGCTGGCTCGAGATGAGCTCGCACGCGCACGCACGTACACGCCGCGTCGCAAGCTCCTCGAGCGCGAGGCGCGTCAGCGCCTGCTCGGTGCCACACGGAGCCGCGACGACGACGAGGTCCTGCTCGCGGAGCAGATCGTCGAACGCCGTCGAGCGCGGCCCGCCGAGCGCGAGCACGGTCGGTGCCGCGCCGGCGGCACTGGATGCACGCCGGGCCTCAAGCGCCGCATCCTTCGACGCCGCTGGTAGACGCACGACGGCGAGCCGCCCGGCGCACCGGACGTCGTGGCCGCGTCGCGCGAGGTTCGCAGCAAGCCGGCGAGCCGCCGGAACGGCCGGCCCGTGCGACGGGCCCGAGGGGCCGTGAGGCCCGCCGGTCCAGACGCAGACGGCCACGACGGGAGAGCGGGCGTGGCCCGCCATCGCGAGGCCGAGCGCCGCCCCGAGTGACGGAGCATCGTCCGGCCCGGACAGCACGGCGATACCGGGGGGCGTGCGCGGCGCGGGTTCCGCGCACGCCCGGCCCGGTTCTTCGTCGGGGGGGACGAAGCCCTCGTGAGCCGTGGGCCGGGGGTCGCCGGACGGCGTCACGAAGTGGTGGAAGATCGTGCGAAGCGGGCTCATGGTGGCTCCGGGCCGGCATCCGCATCGCGGCTGGAAGCGAGCAGCTTCGCGAGCCCCGAGATCGGCGAGGGAGGGCGCAGCCGCACGCGCACGTGGCGCCCGTCGATCCGGACGGACATCCGCTTGCGCGACCACCCCGGCACGGCGTCGCGTGCGGCCGCAGCGGGATCCTCTCCCTGCAGCATCGCGACGGCCGCTGCCTCCGCGGCGTTCCCTGCGAGCTCGCCGGCCGCACCGGCCGCAAGGAGCTGAGCGGCGGCGAACACGACGGCCGCGAGCAGCGGGGCCAGGATCACGAGCTCGACCGTGGCCTGTCCGCAATCGGACCGCAGGCGCGCGGTCATCGCGTCTGGTCCTGAAGCCGTGCGCGCGCAGAGACCGTGCCCAGATGCAGCGAGCCGATGACCGTGGGGATCGAGATCGCCACGCGAACTCCGTCGTCACCGTCGACGCGCTTCACCTCGAGTCCTCGTTCGAGCCCGTCGGGAAGCACGCGACGGGCGGCTGCGCCGGCGTCCGCTCCGATGGCGCTCGCCCGCGCGGCCGCACGCGCTGCGGTGCCCGCGAACCAGACCGCCTGACCGGCGACGACCGCCTGCCAGAGCAACGCGACGAACACCGCCAGCAGCGGCAGCAGCGCAACGAGCTCGACCGTCGCCTGTCCGACTTCGCCGGAGGGAGCTTGGGGTGCCGGGTGGGCCATGACGGGAACCCTCCCGCACCTCGTGTGACAGAACTACACGGGTTCGTTACGAATCACACGCGCAGGTGTAACGAATCAGCGCAGATCGCAGAGATCGTCGCCGCGGTGCCGCACGCTGTCTTCGATGCAGCGATCAGCCGACATCGACGACGAAGTGCCAGTGCCCTCCGGCGCGCGCCTTGCCTCAGGCGTACGCGCGGTAGCGCTGCCAGATCACATAGAGCACGTACCCGCACGTGCCGATCAGCGCGCACCAGGCCAGCGCACCGAAGCCGGTCGCCCACATCCGACCCGTGATGCAGATCGTCAGCACGGCGATGCCGACCGCGGCGTACAGCGCGAAGCGCCACTGGTCGCCGAGACCGAAGATCTCGCTGCGGTACTGGCGGTACAGCCGACCGAGGATCAGCAGCGAGAGCACGATCCACAGCGCACTGAGGATCTTGCCGACAATGCCGGCGCCCGCACCGCCACCGGGCACGAGCCAGACCGCGATGGCCACTGCCACGATGATCGCGACGTTGCGAGCCGCCGGTACAGACATGACGAACAGGCTAAAGCACCGGCAGCTACCGACCGCCGGGTGCGGAGATCTCTAGACGAGCGCGCCGAAGGCCCGCGCGGTGTCGCCCGCGCCCACGGGCGCGTCGGACCGCGGGTCGCCCGGCGAACCGGCGGCCAGGCTCTCCCCGGCGTCCGCCACGACCGGCGCCTCGATCGCCGCGCCATCGTCGACGCGTTCGGCGGCGAACCGGTATCCGACGCCGAAGTGCGTGTGGATGTAGCTCCACGTGGGCGAGGCCTGCTGCAGCTTGGAGCGCAGCTTGCGCACGAACACGTCGACCGAGCGATCGCCGTGGGCCATCGTGTACCCCCAGACGCGCTGGTAGATCTCCTCGCGCTCCAGGACGCGGCCGTCGGCCGCCGACAGCAGCGCGATGAGCTCGAACTCACGCCGGGTGAGGTCCAGCGAGTGCCCGTGGGAGAACGCCTGGAACTGGTCGGGCCGGACCTCGATCTCGCCGGCCACGACGGCCTCCGCGGACTCGGAGCCGTCGGCTTGCCGGCGCCGGCGCGAGACGGCCTGGATGCGCGCGATCAGCTCCTCCGGATGGCAGGGCTTCGTGACCCAGTCGTCGGCCCCGAGTCGCAGTCCGCGCACACGCTGGGCAACCGTCGACTGGCCCGTGCAGACGACGATCGGCAGCGACGGCAGCTCCGTCGCCACGCGCTCGAGGTACTCCCACGCGTGAGTGCCCAGCAGCGCGAGGTCGATGACCAGCGCCCCGAGGCGCATCGCGACGAGGCGATCGGCCGGAAGGCCGCCTGCGAGCACGCGGTGCTCCCACCCGAGGCGGTCCAGGCGCTTGGTCAGCACCTGCACGAAGCCCGAGTCTCCGTCGATCACGGCGACCCGCAGCGTGACGGTCGGTGCGGCTGTGTTCGTTTCGTTCATGACGACGCGCAGTGTATGGGCCCCGGAGGTCGCCGACGCCACCGAAACATGCCCTCTTTACAGGATCTTCACAGCGCCGGTCCCGCAAACAGCGGGCTTACCGAAGCGCCCGATCGCCCGAGGTCCGAGAACTCGCGGAACTGTCCCGTCACGACGAACGCCGTCTGCTCGCCGACGTCGATCGCATTGTCTCCGATGCGCTCGAACGCGCGCGCGACGAGCGCCATCGTCATCGCCCATTCGCGCGTGTCGGGGTCGTCGCCGCCCTCGACGGCGAGCCTGAATATCTCACGGTTCAGGCGATTGACCTCGCGGTCGCGTGTGACGAGGTCCTCGGCCATCGCGACGTTGCGCTCCGCGAACGCACGCTTGCACTGCACGACCTCCGCGCGCGCGAAGCGGCCCATCGTCAGCACGCGGTCGAGGATCTCGCGCCGCACGGGTGGCTCATGACCCGACAGCGGGATCAACTTGGCCACCGAGACGCACTGGCCTCCCATCCGCTCCACCGAGCGCACGACGTGCAGCAGCGCCGCCACGAGGCGCAGATCGCTGGCGACCGGCGCCTGCAGCGCGAGCAGCGACAGCACGCCACGATGGACCTCGGCGTACCCACAGTCGATCAAGCGGTCGTCGTCGATGATGACCTGAGCGAGCTCGACGTCCTGGTGCTCGAGCGCCTCGACGACGCGGTCGATCGCGGTCAGCACGAGATCGACGGCCACGACCGCGCGCACCTCGAGCTCGTGCAGCTCGTTGTGGAAGTTGCGGCGCGCGTCGCTCATCGCCCTTCGACCGTACCGACGGCTCCGGTGGCCAGCTCGCGGAACTGGCCCGTCGCGACGAAGATCGCCTGCTCGCCGATGTCGACCGCGAGATCGCCGATGCGCTCCAACGCGCGGGCAGCGAGCGTCATCGAGATCGCCCACTCGCGTAGCTGCGGGTCCTCGCCGGCCTCGACCGCGAGCCGGAAGATCTCCCGATTGAGCCGGTTGACCTCCTCGTCCTGCGCGGCGAGCGACTCGGCGACCGCGACATCGCGAGCGGCGAACGCGTGGCGCGCCTGGGCCAGCCCCCGTTGGGCGAGCGCGCCCATGCGCAGGATGCGCTGCTCGATGTCCTGCGGTGACGCCGTGTCGGCTCCGGAAAACGGGATCAGCTTGGCGATGTTCGCGCACTGGTCGCCCACGCGCTCGACGTTGTTGATGACGTGCAGGACGGCGACCACGAGCCGCAGATCTCCCGCGACGGGAGCCTGAAGTGCCAGCAGCGACAGCACACCCTGGTGGACCTCGAGGTAGCGAGCGTCGATGCGCGCGTCGTCGGACACGACGAACTGGGCGAGGCGAATGTCGTGATCGCGCATCGCGTCGATCACGCGATCGAGCTGCGCAAGCGACATGTCGAGGGCACCGAGCATCGAGTCCTCGAGCTCGCGCATCTGGTCCTGGAAATGCGGGCGCCCTTGCCCGGGGCCGGCCATCAGCTGAACTTGCCGGTGACGTACTCCTCGGTACGGGCGTGCTCGGGCGTGCTGAACAGCATCTCGGTCGGCGCATGCTCGATCAGCTCGCCGAGATAGAAGAACGCGGTCGTGTCGGACACGCGAGCCGCCTGCTGCATGTTGTGCGTGACGATGATGATCGTGAAGTCGCGCTTGAGCTCGAGGATCAGCTCCTCGATCTTCAACGTGGCGATCGGATCGAGCGCGGAACACGGCTCGTCCATCAGGATCACCTCCGGCGCCACCGCGATCGTCCGCGCGATGCACAGGCGCTGCTGCTGACCGCCCGAGAGGCCCATGCCGGGCTGCGACAGCCGGTCCTTGACCTCGTCCCAGAGACCGGCGCCGCGCAGCGAGCGCTCGACGACCTCCTTCGTGTGCGCGCCCTTGATTCCTGCGAGCTTGAGCCCCGCCGCGACGTTGTCGAAGATCGACATCGTCGGGAACGGATTGGGCTTCTGGAACACCATCCCGATCGCCCGCCGCACGGACGTCACGTCGACGCCGTCGCCGTAGATCTCGAGATCGTCCAGCGCGACGCGACCCTCCGCGCGGGCACCCGGAATCTCCTCGTGCATCCGGTTGAGACAGCGCAGGACCGTCGACTTGCCACAGCCCGAGGGACCGATCATGGCGGTGACCTCGTTTGCCGGATAGTGCAGGCTCACGTCCTTGATCGCATGCGTCGCGCCGTAGTAGGCGTTGAGGCCACCGAGCGTCATGCTGCGTCCGGTCTTCGCGATCGGGGCGGTCGGTGCTCTCGCGGCGGCGCGCGCCGCCGGGGCTGGTGTCTGCGCGAGCCCCGGCGCCGACGTTGGTTCCTCGGACATCACGCGCTCCGGTGCGTCGGGATTGGTCATGGTTGCAGGCCACTCCTTCTTTGGACCAGACGCGCGATCAGCGTCACGAAGAGGATCATCAGGACGAGCGTGAGCGCCGCGCCCCACGCCCGCTGGACAAGCCGGTCCTGGGCCTGGCCGACGTCGTTGAAGATCTGCAGCGGCAGCGAGTTCATCTGCTGGCCGACATCGGTGCTGATGCCGTTCACGAAGGCGACGGTGAACAGCAGCGGTGCGGTCTCGCCGGCCGCGCGCGCGATCGCGAGCATCGAGCCCGTCATGAGCCCGGGGAGCGCGGTGGGCAGCACGACGCGGAAGATCACCCGCCAGCGCGGTGCGCCGAGGGCGAGCGCCGATTCGCGCAGCGCGTTGGGAACGAGGTTCAGGACGACCTCGGAGGAGCGGGCGACGACCGGCAGCATCAGCAGCGCCAGCGCGACGGAGCCCTTCCACGCGGCGAACGTCCCGCCGATGTGCGCGACCACGAGGACGATGTAGATGAACAGGCCGAACATCACCGACGGAACGCCCGTCATGACGTCCACGAAGTACCGAACCGTGTTCGCGAAGAACGACCTCCTGCCGTACTCGACGAGATACAGCGCCACGCCGATGCCGAGCGGGACGGCGATTGCCGTGGCCAGCGCGACGATGATCGCCGTGCCGACGATCGCGCTGCGAATACCGCCCGGGTCCCCGAGGAAGCGTCCCGTCGGGTCCGTCGTGAAGAAGTGCACGCTGAACGCGCCCAGGCCCTCCTTCAGCAGGTAGTAGAGGACCAGGAACAGTGGCACGAGTGCGAGCAGCGTCAGCGCCAACGTCACGCCGCGCGCGACGCGATCGGTCGCGCGCCGGCGCACCGAGATTCCCTGCAGCGTGGTGGCGCTCATCCCGCCATCCCGACCGGAGTCCGGCGCGCGCCCGCGGACTCGGCGCGGTTGACGAAGTAGCGCGCGACGAGGTTGACGCCGAGCGTCAGGATGAACAGCAGCAGTCCCGCTGCGATCAGCGAGGCGCGGTGCACCGGATCGGACGCCGCCTCGCCGAACTCGTTGGCGATCACCGCCGCCAGCGTGTAGCCCTGCGAGAAGACGTTGTCTCCGATCGCGGCCGCGTTGCCGATCACGATCGTGACCGCGATCGTCTCACCGATCGCGCGTCCGAGCCCGAGCATCGCCGCGCCCGAGATCCCAGCGCGCGAGTACGGCAGCACGGCCATACGGATCATCTCCCAGCGCGTGGCGCCGAGCGCGAGCGCGGCCTCCTTGTGGTCGCGGGGAACGGTCGACATCACCTCGCGCGAGATCGCGCTGACGATCGGCACGATCATGATCGCGAGGATCAGCGACGCGACGAAGTAGTTCGGGATCGACACCGTCCCGGCAACGAACGGAAGGAAGTGAAACGTGGACGAGAACCACTTCTCGGCCGGCAGGAGCTTCGGCGCGAGGAAGAAGATCCCCCACAGCCCGTACACGACCGACGGCACCGCGGCGAGCAGCTCGACGAGCAGCGTCAACGGCCCACGCACGCGGCGCGGCGCGAGCTCCGTGATGTAGAGCGCGCTGGCCACGGCGACCGGGACCCCGATGACCAATGCGAGCCCCGAGGTCAGCAGCGTCCCGAAGACGAGCGGCAGGGCGCCATACTGCCCTCGCGACGGCACCCAGTCGTTCGAGGTCACGAAGTCGACGACCCCGGTGTGCGAGAACGCGGGCTGCGACTCGACGATCAACTTCACGAAGAAGAAACCGATCAGCACGAGCACACCCGCCGCGACCGCGGCGAGCACGCCCTGCAGGAGCGGATCGGCAAAGCGGGGCCCCGACCCGCGGGGGAGGGACCCGCGGGTCGGGGTGATCGCCGCTGCTTCCATGCGTCAGCCCGCGATCGCGGCGCCGTTGCACCGAAGTCCGGCGACCTTCGCCTTGGCCTTGGCGAGGATCGCGGGCGGCAGCTTCGCGTACTGCAGCTGCGCGGCCACGGCTTGTCCGTCGCCGAGGGCGTAGTCCAGCCAGTCCTTCACGAGGCCGGCCTTCGTCGCGTCCATCCCGGCCTTGCACATGTCCTGGTAGACGAGCAGGAACGTGACCGCGGTGATCGGGTAGGTCGTCGCCCCCGGCGCGTCGATCGTGCTGAAGCGCAGGTCCGCGGGCGGCTTGGCGGCCACGCCGGCGGCGGACGTCGCGGGCAGCGTCGGCGCGACGAACTTGCCCTCCTTGTTCTTCACCGACGCCGTCGCGAAGTTGTTCTGCAGCGCGTAGGCCTGCTCGACGTAGCCGACCGCGCCGTCGGTCTGCTTCACGCAGGCCGCGACGCCGTCGTTGCCCTTCGCTCCCGTCGTGCCGTTGGCCCACTTCACGGACTTGTCGACGCCCGGGCCGCTGGCCCACGCCTTCGAGTAGTCCGCGAGGAACTGCGTGAAGTTCTTCGTCGTGCCCGACGAGTCCGAGCGGTGGCAGACGGCGACCTTCGTCGACGGCAGGGTGACGCCCGGGTTCGTCGCGACGATCTCCTTGTCGTTCCAGCTCGTGACCTTGCCGAGGAACATGTCGGCGATCGTCGCGCCGTCGAGCTTCAGGCCGGTCTTCAGGCCGCTGACGTCGTAGGAGACCGTCACCGCGCCGAGGACGGTCGGGACGTGGACTGGATCGCCCTTCTTCTGCGCGACCTTGATCTCGGAGTCCTTCATCGCTGCGTCGGATGCGCCGAAGTCGACCGTTCCGGCCTGGAACTGGGCGACGCCGCCGCCGGATCCGACCGGGTCGTAGTTGACCGTCGTGCCCTGCTTGTCCTTGAAGCGCGCGGCCCACTCGCTGTAGACCGGCTGCGGGAACGTGGCGCCGGCGCCGTTGATCGTCCCGCCCTTCTGCGCGCCCGCGCTGCCACCCGTCGAGCTGCTCCCGTTGTCGTTGCTGCTGCCGCACGCGGCGACGCCGATGGCGAGCGATCCGCAGACCACGACGGCCGCTGTGAAGCGATCGAGCTGCTTCAAGGTCCCTCCTCTTTTCTGGATTCCCATAGCGCCGAGGACCGTCTCAGCAGCCCGACGTCATCCTGTTACCGCGCGGTGTCCGCGTTGTGAAAAGGATGTGAAGGGGCGGGATCGAGGCGATAGCCGAAGCCGACATGGGTATGGATGAACGCCACGCCGGGCAGAGCCTCGTCGAGCTTGGCCCGCAGCTTGTGCACGTAGACGTCGCACGAGCGGTCGCCGCCGCGCAGCGTCCTGCCCCACGCGAGCCGGTAGAGGTCCTGGCGGCTGACGATGCTGCCGGCGTTGCGGGCAAGCGCGACGAGCAGGTCGAACTCGCGCACCGACAGCGTCACGGGCCGCCCCTCCGCGAGCAGCAGGCCCTCGCGCAGGCGGATCTCGAGCGCGCCGATGCTGAGCAGCTCGGCGTTGGTCGTCTGCGCCTGCATCGTGGCGTTCAGGCTGCGGCCCGTGAGCCCGCAGCCGGTTACCCGGGCGTGAAGCCGCTGTGAAAGGGAAGTGAACGACGAGAGGCCCGGAGCGGCATGCGATGTCTCCGTTACGCCGCGCGGCCTCGTGCGTGCCCCGTACCCGTCAGGTGACGGCGCGCAGCAGTTCCTGCAGGTCCGCGACGACCGTGCTCGCCCCGGCCTGGCGCAGGTCCTCGGGCGAGGAGAAGCCGCGCGCGACGGCGACGACGATCGACGTCCCCGACTCGCGCGCCGCGACGACGCCGGCCGCGGTGGCGGTCACCGCGATCGTGCGCGACGGCGGGCAGCCGAGCTCCTCCATCGCGGTCAGCAGCGCGGAGGCCGTGCGCGCGCCGATGGTGATCTCGTCGAACAGATCGGCGATGCCCGCGAGCTCGAGCGCGGCGCCGGCGCGGTCGCCGGTGGCGAACAGGCCGACGCGCTTGCCGTGCTCGCGCAGCCACTCGATCCACGCGACCGATCCGGGCAGCGCGCGGATGTCGCCGTAGCCGAGATCCGCGGCGACCGCCTCGAGCGACACGAGGACCGCGTCGAAGGCGTCGTCGGCGATCTCGACGCGCAGCGTGTCGAGGACGGTGGTGACGGGGCGCGACCGGATGCGAGAGGTGGGATCGCTCATTGCGTCATCACCCAGATCCCGCCCGCGATCGCCGCGAGGACGCCGGCGACGCCGAGCACGGTGATCGCGCTGAAGCCGGCGAACGCCGCCTCGTTGCCATCACCGCGCGCATCCTGGGCGCGCAGCGACGACGCCACCGCGATGCCGGCCACGATCAGCACTCCGAGGCCGAAGACCACCGACGTCAGCACGGCCTGGCCGAGCAGGTGCCCGTCGACGAGGCTCGCGGCGATCATGCCGCCACCTCGACCGGCGCTGCCGGGCCGAACGCCGGGTTCTCGGAGATCGTCTCCTCGGGCTCGACGGCCTTCGCCTTGTTGGCCCGCCACAGCGAGAACGCGCAGATCACGCCGATCGCCGCCATCGCGGCGACGCCGACGACACCGCCTCCGAGCAGGTCGATGATGGCGTATGCGGCGGCACCGACCGCGGCCGCCGCGGGCAGCGTGAACAGCCAACCGTAGACGATCCGGCGCGCCACGGCCCAGTTGACCTGCGCGCCCGGCCGACCGACGCCCGAGCCGGAGACCGCACCGGAGACGACCTGCGTGGTCGAGAGCGGATAGCCCGCGTGCGATGACGCGAGGATCACCGTCGCGGCGACCGCCTCGGAGCCGAAGCCCTGGGGAGGCCTGACCTCGACGACCTTCGTGCCGAGCGTCTGGATGATCCTCCAGCCGCCGGTGTAGGTCCCGAGCGCGATCGCGGAGGCGCACACGATCACGACCCAGTCGGGGACGGAGAAGCCGGAGCCGCCGCTGAGGTTGCCGTTGGAGATCAGCGCCAGCGAGATCACGCCCATCGTCTTCTGCGCGTCGTTGGTCCCGTGCGCGAGCGCGACCATCGACGACGACGCGACCTGCGCCCAGCGAAACTCGCGCTCGGAGCGCTCGGGCTTGTAGCGGCGGATGAGCCGGTAGACGAGGTACACGCCGAGCGCCGCGATCAGCCCGGCGACCAGCGGCGACGCGACCGCCGGCACGAGCACCTTCGAGATGATCCCGTCCGTCTGGATCGCGCCGCTGCCGGCGGCGACGAACGTCGAGCCGATGATCCCGCCGATCAGCGCGTGCGACGACGACGACGGCAGGCCGAACCACCACGTCGCGAGGTTCCAGGCGATCGCGCCCATGAGTCCGCCGAAGATGACGGCCGGCGTGACGACGCTCGCGTCGACGATGCCGCCCGCGATCGTCGCGGCGACCTTCAGCGAGATGAAGGCGCCGACGAAGTTCAGCATCGCGGCGATCGTCACGGCGAGCTTCGGCTTCAGCGCGCCGGTCGCGATCGTGGTGGCCATCGCGTTGGCGGTGTCGTGGAAGCCGTTGGTGAAGTCGAAGCTCACCGCGGTGGCCACGAGCAGGGCGAGGATGACGTCTGCGCTGGACATGAGAGCGACGCTATTGCGCGGTGCTCGCCACCGGAAGGGTCGGACACGGGACGTTCACAGCCTCCGCGCGCGAGGGCGCGTGGGGCGCCGCGGGGCGGGCTCGATCGCCGCCTGGGAGCGGCCCCAGCGTCCGCGCGCCGCGCACGCGATCGGCCGAGGGTCGTCCGCGCGCCGCCCATCCCGTTAAGCTGTCGGCGCGGCGAGTCGATGGCGGTGCAGGATCG
>DASXCR010000228.1:0-22342 GCA_036491075.1 Solirubrobacteraceae bacterium | reverse complement strand
GGCGCAGTTCAAGCGCTGGCTGCAGTCCAAGAAGGCCCAGATCCTGACGAGCGACAAGGATGCGCTCGCCCGCCGCACCGCCGACGCGAAGGCCGACGCCGCCGCGATCAAGGCTCCCTAGGAGAACCCCATGGCAGCCACCGACACCACCACCGCACCGATCCGCATCCCGGAGATCGTCGCCCATCGCGTGGAGGCCGAGCCCACGGGCTGGGTGTCCTGGGTCACGACGACCGATCACAAGCGGATCGGGATCATGTACCTCGTCACGACGTTCGCCTTCTTCCTGCTGGGCGGCGTCGAGGCGCTGCTCATGCGCGTGCAGCTCGGCGCGCCGGACAACACGTTCCTGAC
This sequence comes from Solirubrobacteraceae bacterium, assembly GCA_036491075.1. GTDB lineage: Bacteria > Actinomycetota > Thermoleophilia > Solirubrobacterales > Solirubrobacteraceae > CADCVQ01. The sequence goes on along the minus strand of DASXCR010000228.1, from coordinate 21,988 downwards.
GCCGTCGACGTACAACGCGCTCTTCACGCTGCACGGCACGACGATGATCTTCCTGTTCGTCGTCCCGATCATGGCCGGCTTCGCGAACTACTTCCTGCCGCTGATGATCGGCGCGCGCGACATGGCGTTCCCCAAGCTCAACGCCCTGTCGTATTGGCTGCTGCTCGCGGGCGGCCTCGTCTTCTACGGGTCGCTGCTGTTCCACCCGCCCGAGGCCGGCTGGACGTCGTACGCGCCGCTGAGCGGCAGCGTCTACTCCCCAACCGGCGGCATCGACGCGTGGATCTTCCTGATCCACCTCACCGGCATCTCCTCGCTGCTGGGCGCGATCAACTTCTACGCGACGATCGCGAACATGCGCGCTCCCGGCATGGGCTGGGGCCGCCTGCCGCTGTTCGTCTGGTCGATCCTCACGTACTCGATCCTGCTGATCCTCGCGCTGCCGGTGATCGCCGGGGCCGTCACGCTGCTGCTGACCGACCGACATTTCGGAACCGGGTTCTTCGACCAGAGCAAGGGCGGCGATCCGCTGCTCTGGCAACACCTGTTCTGGTTCTTCGGGCACCCCGAGGTCTACATCATGATCCTGCCGGGCTTCGGGATGATCTCGGAGATCCTGCCGGTGTTCGCCCGCAAGCCGATCTTCGGCTACAAGGCGATCGCCGCGGCCACGGTCGTGATCGCGTTCCTGGCGCTGCTCGTGTGGGCGCACCACATGTTCTCGACGCCGAGCGCGACGATCGTGCTCGTCTTCTTCATGATCAGCTCCTTCCTGATCGCGATCCCGACGGGCGTCAAGATCTTCAACTGGATCGCGACCCTCTGGCGAGGGACGATCGAGTTCAGGACGCCGCTGATCTTCTCGGTCGGCTTCATCTCGATCTTCCTGATCGGCGGCATCACCGGCGTCTTCCTCGCGGTGTTCCCGATCGACTGGCAGCTGACGGACACCTACTTCGTCGTCGCCCACCTGCACTACGTGCTCGTCGGCGGCTCCGTCTTCGCGATCTTCGCCGCGATCTACTACTGGTTCCCGAAGATGACCGGGCGGATGCTCGGCGAGAGCATGGGCAAGTGGTCCTTCGGCTTCATGTACGTCGGCTTCAACGTCACGTTCCTGATCCAGCACGCGATCGGCCTCGACGGCATGCCGCGGCGCGTCTACGAGTACCCCGACGTCGGCCACCTGGCGCTCTACAACCTGATCTCGACGATCGGCTCGTTCATCCTGGCCATCGGGATCCTGCTGACGGTGCTCAACGTCGTGCGCTCGCTGAAGGTCGGCGTCGCGTCCGGGCCCGACCCGTGGAAGGCGAACACGCTCGAGTGGTTCACGCCCTCGCCGCCGCCCGTCAACAACTTCGACGTGATCCCGCGCGTGCGCTCGGTCGAGCCGATGAAGGACATCCGCCGCCAGGTCGCACGTCAGACAGACGGCTCGCTCGAGCTCGGACCGGCGCCTGTGCCGGACTCCGGGCACTAGCCTGGCCGGGGCGCGAGCCAGCCGCATGGAAGCCTCACACGCAACACCTCCCGTCGCGCTGCCCCCGGTGGCGGCCGGCGGCATGCGCCAGGTCGTCTCGGACTACGTCGAGCTGACGAAGCCCAAGGTCCAGTCGCTGCTGCTGCTGACGACGATCTGCACGATGGAGATCGCGGGCGACCCCTCGGTCGGCCTGATCGCCGTGACGGTGCTGGGCGGCTACCTGTCGGCCGGCGGTGCCGGCGCGGTCAACCACTACTTCGACCGCGACATCGACGGCCTCATGCCACGCACCGCGAACCGGCCGGTGCCCAGCGGGCGCGTGTCGCCGCGGGCCGCGCTGATCTTCGGCGTCGTGCTCTCGCTGCTGTCCTTCGCGCTGCTGACGGCCGCGGTGAACGTCCTGGCGGCCTCGCTCGCGTACTGCGGCTTCGTCGGCTACGTCTTCGTCTACACCGTGTGGCTGAAGCGCAGGACCCCGCAGAACATCGTCATCGGCGGCGCCGCGGGCGCGGTACCCCCGCTCGTCGGCTGGGCCGCCGTGACCGGCGGCCTCGGCGGCATGCCGATCTACCTCTTCGCGCTCGTCTTCTTCTGGACACCGCCGCACTTCTGGGCGCTGTCGATCCTCATGAAGGACGAATACGCGCGCGTGGGCGTGCCGATGCTGCCCGTCGTGCGCGGCGAGGACGAGACGCGCAAGCAGATCCTGCTCTACTCGATCCTGCTCTACGCCGTCTCGCAGCTGCCGTACTGCGCCGGCGGGCTCGGGACCATCTACCTCGTCTCCTCGCTCGTGCTGGGCGCGCTGTTCATCGCCGGCGCGATCGTCCTGTACCGCCGCGCGGACCGCCGCAGCGCGCTGCGCCTCTACCTCTTCTCACTCGCCTACCTCGCCCTGCTGTTCGGTGCGATGGTCGTCGACGTGAAGCTCTAGTGGGCCGACCGGGGACGGTGTGCCTGAAACGCCGGGATGCCGGCGCCGTCAGGCAAGGACGCAGGATCGAAGGTGTGGCTCTGCCACATCGAGATTCGAGGACGCCGCCGGGCGGTGATCGGCGCCCGGCGTTTCGGGTGCAACGTTCACGGTTGGTCCACTAGACTGCGCGCCATGGACCAGAAGCTCGCCCGCAAGAACATCCGCTCCGGCCTGATCGCCGGCGTCGTCTGCTTCTTCATGTTCGGCATGACGTTCGTCGCTGCCGCGATCTACGTGTCGTGAGCCCGCTCGACCCGCCAGTCCCGCCCGTCGGCGAGGAGATCCATCTTCCGGGCGCGAGCCTGCAGCCGCTGCTGCTGGCCGTCGGCATCACGATGTCGCTGCTCGGGATCACGATCGGCAAGCTGCTCAGCATCTGCGGCATCGTGCTGACCGTGTGGGTCATCATCCGCTGGATCGCGGACACGCGGCGCGACATCAACGCGCTGCCCGCCAGCCACGACGAGCACTGAGCTGGACCCAGGCTCAGGTCCGGGCTCGCGCCGGGGGAGGCACGTCGGGCCCGGTAAGGGCCGACCCGCGCGCGCCGCCCACCGTCGGGCCCCGGAACCGATGTCGGGACGCTCCGACGCGACGGCGATCGATGTCAGAATCCTGACAGTCCGCGAGGGTGCCGTCTCTTCGACGTACGCTGGCAGCAAGCGTCAACGCGCCAGCTTGCCAATCGGCGGTGGATTCGCTCATCCCGAGATGGCTAGAGCGTCGTATCTACGTCCATGGAAATTTCCGTTCAACGACCCGCAACCGTCCGTCACCGCACGAGTCTCTTTCGTGACGCGGTAGCCATCGTCGAGGCCGAATACGGCTCCGACCTGTCGCTCGACGACATCGCGCGTCGGGTGGCGTCCTCGCGACGGCAGCTGCAACGCTCCTACGCGGAGATCGGGAACACGACCTTCCGCGAGCACCTCACCGGCGTCCGCATGGAACGCGCCGCGGAGCTGCTCGCGACGCGCGGGATGACCGTGCGCGAGGTCGCGCACCGCGTCGGGTACCGCCAACCCGCCCAGTTCGCCAAGGCGTTTCGGCGCCATCACGGACTCGCGCCGTCCGCCTTTCGCGACACGCGGCGATTTCGAGCCGAGATCCGCCTAGCCGCCTGAGATTTCCCTGCAACGGCGCCCTTCGCCGGCGATCGGGCGAAGGGCGCGCGGCTCGTGCGCCGCGCGCTCCGCCTGCGGAGGCCGTCGCCGCCGCGCAAACCTTTGCGACACCCGTCACGAGGTTCTGACCGGGCGCCGGCGGCCCCGTGCCCGGCAGAACGCCACCGGATTGCCGTTCGTCACGCGCACCGCATAGGATCCCGCCCGCGATGAGCGAGAAGAGCCGGCGCGACCAGCGCACACCAATCCTCCTGTTGGTCGTCTTCGGGGCGATCGCCTCCGGAATCGGCATCGCGATCGGGCTCGCGATCCACTGGTTCCCGGTCCAGGCATCGACGCAGGCACCGAAGATCGACAACCTCTACGACGTGCTGATCATCGTCACGGTCCCGATCTTCGTGCTCGTCTGCCTGATCGTCCTGTTCAGCGCCTGGAAGTTCAAGGTCCGTCCGGGCGAGGAGATGCTCGACGGCCCGCCGATCCACGGCAACACCAAGCTCGAGGTCGTCTGGACCGCGATCCCGGCGATCATGCTCGTGGCGATGTGCTCGTACGCCTACGCCCGCCTGACGAACATCGAACAGGCCCAGGCCAACGAGATGACGATCAACGTCACCGGCCAGCAGTTCGCCTGGAGCTACGAGTACCCGCAGGCCGACGGCAAGTCGGTCAAGTCGGACATCCTCTACCTGCCGAACAACCGGCCGGTGCGCTTCTCCGTCCACGCACTGGACGTCATCCACGACTTCTGGGTCCCCGCATTCCGCATGAAGATCGACGCGGTCCCGGGCATCACGACCCACTACCGAGTCACCCCGGACCGCCTGGGCACCTACGCCGTGGTCTGCGCGGAGCTCTGCGGGCTCGGGCACTCGGTCATGCGCTCGACCGCCAAGGTCGTCCCGCCCGCGACGTTCAACGCGTGGATCGCGAAGCAGAAGAACCCCGGAGCGGCCAGTGCCCCCGGCGCGACCACCAGCACGACGGGCGCCGGCGCACCGACGAGCGGGGCCGCGGCCCCCGCGGCGGTCGACGCCAAGGCGTTGTTCTCCTCGGCGGGCTGCAGCGGCTGCCACACGCTCGCCGACGCCGGCGCTAACGGCGCAGTCGGACCCAATCTCGACAAGACTCTCAAGGGCAAGTCTGCGGACTTCATCCGCACGTCGATCGTCAAGCCCGACGCCGAGATCGCTCCGGGCTTCCAGGCCGGGATCATGCCCAAGACCTTCGGATCCACTCTCAAGCCAGCAGAGATCGACGCTCTGGTGACGTACCTCGGCAAGGTTGCCGGGAAGTGAGCACGACGATGAGGAGCAGCTAATGGTCGCCAAGTTCCGCGCCCCGGGCATGTACAGGGCGTTCCTGTTCGCCGCCTACGGGGTCGCGCTCTCGTACGGGATCATCGCGGTCTTCCGCACGTGGTACGACCTGCATCCACTCGACAAGGGCGAGCCCGTGCTCGAGCTGTCGCTGTTCCTGGCGCCGTTCGGGTTCCTCATCGGCCTCGGCGCGTTCAGCTACTGGTTCTACTGGGCGTCGGGTCAGAAGACGCGGCCCGAGGACCACTCGAGCCACGGTGCGACGTCCTGGCGCGACTACTTCCGCGTCAACACCGACCACAAGGTCATCGGCATCCAGTACGTCGTGACCTCGTTCTTCTTCTTCTTCGTCGGCGGCCTGTTCGCGATGCTCATGCGCGCCGAGCTCGCCCAGCCGGGGCGCCAGTTCGTCGACTCGAGCACGTTCAACGGGCTCTTCAGCGTGCACGCCTCGCTGCTGATCTTCCTCTTCATCATCCCCGTCTTCGCCGGCCTCGCGAACTTCGTGCTGCCGCTGATGATCGGCGCGCCCGACATGGCGTTCCCGCGGCTGAACGCGCTGTCGTTCTGGATGCTGCCGCTCGCCGGGATCCTGATGCTGCTCTCCTTCGCGGCTCCCGGCGGCTCGTTCGCCAGCGGCTGGACGGCGTACGCCCCGCTGTCGGTCACCGCGCCCGAGGGGCAGGTGTTCTTCACGATCGGCGTGCAGTTCGCGGGGGCGTCGTCGATCGCGACCGCACTGAACTTCCTCGTGACGATCATCACGATGCGCGCGCCGGGGATGAGCTTCTTCCGGATGCCGCTGCTCGTGTGGGCGAACTTCTCGACCTCGCTGCTCGTCGTGATCGCGACGCCGTTCATCGCGGTCTCGCAGTTCATGGTGCTCTTCGACCGGGCGCTCGGCTTCAACTTCTTCGAGCCGGTGCACAACGGCGACGTGCTCATGTACCAGCACATCTTCTGGTTCTACTCGCACCCGGCCGTCTACATCATGATGTTGCCCGGCTTCGGGATCGTGTCGGAGATCCTCGCCGTCAAGTCCCGAAAGCCGATCTTCGGCTACCGGATGATGGCCTTCTCGCTACTGGCCATCGTCGTGCTGGGCTTCACGGTCTGGGCGCACCACATGTTCGTCTCGGGCATGCAGGACTGGATCCGCGTCCCGATGATGATCACCACGGCGATCATCGCCGTGCCGACCGGGATCAAGATCTTCTCGTGGCTGGCGACGCTGTGGCGGGGCGTGCTGCACCTCGACACGCCGATGCTGTTCGTGCTCGGCTTCCTGACGATGTTCACGCTGGGCGGGATCTCCGGCGTGATGCTGGCGATCATCCCCTTCACGATCCACGTGTCGGACACGTACTTCATCGTCGCCCACATCCATTACGTGCTCTTCGGCGGGTCGCTGTTCACGATCTTCGCCGGGGTCTACTACTGGTTCCCGAAGATGACGGGCCGGATGTACGACGAGCGGCTCGGCAAGATCCACTTCTGGTGCACCTTCATCTTCTTCAACGCGACGTTCGCGCCGATGCACGTGATCGGCATCCAGGGCATGCCGCGTCGCGTCGCCGACTACGCCGAGAAGTTCGCCACCTGGAACCTCATGATCTCGATCGCGAGCTTCTTCCTCGGCCTGAGCTCGCTGATCTTCGCCTACAACATGATCGCCTCGTGGCGGGGCGGCCCGCGCGCTGAGTCCAACCCCTGGCGCTCGCTCACGCTCGAGTGGCAGGTCACGTCTCCCCCGCCGGTCTTCAACTTCGACGCGATCCCCACGGTCGTCGGCGGGCCGTACGAGTACGGCGTGCCCGGCGCGGTTCACGGGGTCCTGAAGGGCGGCGCCGTGGTGCCCCAGCCCGCCGGCGCGACCGCGCACGGCGACAGCGGCGGCGCCAGTGCGAGCGCGACGAAGGACGAGGAGCACTAAGTGCCGCACATCCTCGTCGTCGCCAACCAGACGATCGCCGGCGCGAAGCTGCTGGACCTCGTCCGCGAACGCGCCGAGCAGCCGGATACGAGCTTCACGCTCGTCGTCCCGATGACGAAGCCGCGCTCCGGCTACGTCATCTACGACGACGCGGTGCGCGACTCCGCCCAGGTGCGCCTCGACCTCACGCTGTCGTACCTGCGCGGCGAGGACGTCGTGGCCAGCGGCGAGCTCGGCGACGAGGATCCGTTCACCGCGACGCTCGACGCGATCGACGAGTACCACCCCGACGAGGTCATCATCTCGACGCTGCCGCACGCGTCCTCGGGCTGGCTGCGACGCGACCTCATCGAGCGCATCCAGGATGCCGCCCAGGCACCCGTGACCCACGTCGTCTCGGACATGGACGCCGACGGCCTCCCCTTCGAGGTCACGCTGATCGTGGCGAACGTCACGGCCGGGCGTGGCCACCTGCGCGCGCGCATGAAGGAGATCGCGTCCGAGTCCAAGGACATGCTCTTCATCGTCGTCGTCCCGCTCGAGGCCCGCGGCGACGGGCGAGCAGCCGCCGTCGCCCGCGCGCGCCTCGGCAACACGCTCGACCGCATGCGCAGCGAGGGTCTGCTCGTGGCGGGCATGATCGGCGACCCCGACCCCTTCACGACCACGATGAACGCGCTGCAGTTCTACAAGGTGTCGCGGATCATCGTCTCGACGCTACCGGTCACGCGCTCGGGCTGGATGCGCGCAGATCTCATCTCGCGCGTGCGCAAGGCATCGAACATCGAGGTCGAGCACATCGTCGCCGAGCCAGAGACGGCCGGGAGGGCACGCTGATGGAAGCAGCAGGGATCAACGCCTCGGTGGCTCTCGAGCACCACGACGATCACGAGCACGAGCATCACGGCCCGCCGCCGGCGAACCGCAGCTCGCGCGTCGACGCCGAGCTGCTCGGGATGCTGCTGTTCATCATCTCCGAGATCATGGTGTTCGGGGCCTTCTTCACGGCCTACTTCTTCATCCGCTTCGTCGCGGTCGGCCACCACTGGTTCCCGTTCGGATCGGACCACCTTCCGGTGCCGGTCGCCGGCGTCAACACCGCGATCCTGCTGAGCTCGTCGCTGACGATCCACTGGGCGCAGACGTCGATCAAGAACGGCAACCGCAACGGGCTGAAGGCGGGCATGTTCCTGACGTCGCTGCTCGGGCTGACCTTCCTCTGCATCCAGATCAACGAGTACGTGCACATCGGCTTCGCGCCGCACGACCATGCCCAGGGCACGATCTTCTACGGGCTCACCGGACTGCACGGCGCGCACGTCTTCGTCGGCCTGTCGCTGCTCGTGATGGTGACCGTGCGTTCGTTCCGCGGGCACTTCTCCGCCGAGCACCACCACGGCGTCGAGGTGCCGGGCATCTACTGGCACTTCGTCGACGTCATGTGGGTCGTCGTGTACACGACGATCTACATCCTCTAGGGCGCTCCGGCGCTCCCGCCTTGGCTGCTCCCGACCCCACCCGCAAGCCCAAGCCCTGGGAGTCCGAGGACGCCGCGTTCGCGTTGCTGCTGCGGGTTCTCGCCGGTGCGGTGGTCGTCGTCGTGCTCGTGCTGATCGTCAAAGCCCTGACGTAGCCCGGCGCGGGGCGTCGCGCGAGCGCCTGCGCGGATCGGCGCCACCACCCGGCACGCCAACCCGCTGTCGCGACCGCGCTTCCGCCGAGCCAACCCGCCGTCGCGACCGCGCTTCCGCCGATCGGGACGAGGTCAGGCGACGACGCTCGACGGCCCCGGGGGAACGACAGCCCAGCGGCGCAACGTCCAGAGATGGCCCGTCTGCGGGGCCTACGAGGCTCCGACGGCGCTTACTTGACGGTGAGCGTGCCCTGCATGCCGGCGGCGCGGTGGCCGGGCAGCGAGCAGAAGTACGTGTACTTGCCGGGCTTGAGGTTGACGTCGATCATCGACACCCCGCCGTTGGATACGGTCTTGCCGGTCTGGTTGACGCCGTTGCCCGTGATCACGATGTCGTGCGGCGTCGACGACGCGTTCTTGGACTCGATCTGGAGCTTGCCGGCGGGGGCGGTCGCCTGCTTGCTGGCGTAGGCGAGCTGCCCGTTGGGATCGGCCGGCATCTCGAGCTTGCCGCCGCTCGCGGCGACCGGCTTGCCCGACCCGGCGGCCGGGACCGCGGATGCGAGCCGGCCCGTGTCCTTGCCGGGCACCGCGACGACGCTCGCGACGTACGAGGCGACGTCCTGCGCGGTCTTGCCGGTGACGACCTTCTGCGGCATGAAGACCGGGCTCGTCTTCGGCAGGCGGGCCGGATGGTCGATCTGCTCGCGAACGACGCCCATGACCGTGTTGCGACCGAAGCCCTCGCTGAGCGACTCGCGAAACGCGTCGTCGAGGTTCGGGCCCACGGTGCCCTTCGTGCCCGCGTGCGCGAGCGTGTGGCAGGAGCCGCAGGACTTCACGAAGGCCTTCTTGCCCGCGACCAGGTCGACGTTCTTGGCGACCTTGTCGTTGGAGCAGGCGGACAGCCCGCCGACCAGCGTGGCGCAGGCAGCCAGGCCAAGAACTCTCGTCGTGAGCGGTGCTCTCCCCATGCGCGGGCGGGACTCTATCCCAGCCGACCGACGGCGTGCAGCATGCCTCTCGTCCCCCGTTGCGGCGCGGTCCGGTGACTGCGCCGCGGTGCTCGAGCGGCCGTCACGACGGGGCGGCTTGGTAGGGTTCGCGCCGTGTCAGCCGCCCAGCGCTACCGCATGCGAACCCCGTCCACGGACCGCGAGATCGTGATCGAGGCCGAGCCCGGCCGCGTCTACGTCGACCGTGAGAACGGCGAGCCGCTCGAGGTCGTCGGGAGGCTGCTGCCGCTCGCCCCGTCGGAGTCCAAGCTTCCCTGGGCCGTCGAGTACCTGCGCTTCTGCAACTGGTGCGACCAACTCGCCCAATGCGACCTCAACGACTGTCCGCACTGCGGCCGGCGCATGGACCCGGTCGCCTGAAGCGACACCCGCCGATGCGCTCGCGCTGCCTGGCGCTGCTCGCCATCCTCGCCCTCTGCGGTGGGCTCGTCGCGTGCGGCTCCGACGACGAGCCGTCGACCGACATCCCCCGCACCTCGCCGGATCTCACGATCCCCTCGCAGACCACCGTGCTGCCTGCGAACACCACTGCCGACACGACGACGGTCGAGACGACGACCGACACGACCGCGCAGGTGGCGCCGCCAGCCGCCGTCACCCCGCCGGCCGCGGTGCCGCCGCCCGTCGCGCAGGCTCCCGCATCGACGACGGGCGGTGCCGCGGCGGGGCCGACCGGTGGCGGCACGAACACGAGCGGCGGGGCCCAGGCAGGGGAGGACTTCCAGGACTTCTGCCGCGACAACCCCGGGGCGCGCCAGGACTGCTGACGCAGCGGGTTCGGCGAGCCGGGCGCGGACGCGAGAGCGAGGGCTGCGGATCTTCAACGGTGCGCTGGCTCCCGCGCATGCACGCCAACCCCCAGGTCCCTTTGCGGCTCCCGACAGGTGCAGCCCGAGGCCGCCCCCGGGCCGGGCCGCCCCAGGTCGGGCCGCCCCCGGGCCGCGGCCGGCCCCGGGCCGCGGCCGGCCCCGGCTACTTCGTCGTCGCGGTGGCGGTCGTCGTGGTCGGCGTCGGGTTCGGGATGAACGTCGCGCTGTAGGTCAGTCGGACCGTCTTGTAGAGGCAGCGAAAGAACGCCGTCGAGCGCTTGCCGAGCAGCCCGAACTGCGTCGTGTAGTCCGTGCAGCCCGTCTGCGATCGGCTCGAGCGCCACGACGTGTCCGATGCCAGGTAGATCTGCAGCACGGGCGCCCACGTCGGGACCGTCAGGCCGACGTACTGGCCCTTCTTGATCGGCAGCGACTGCGCGAGGGGAAACTGCACCTCCTGGCCGAAGTAGCCGTCGAGCTTCTGCAACGGCGATTTCGCGACGACGGTGCGGCTGAGCTTCTTGCCGGCGTCCAGCACCACGACTGCCGCCTGAGCGGCGCCGCCGTAGCGCTCCTGGAAGTAGGCCGTCTGCTTCGGACCGGGCTTGCCGAGCGCGAGCGTCCAGGCGACGATGCGGCCGTCCGCCGGCGCCTGGTAGAGCGTCCGCTCGGGCCCGACCTTGGCCTGGTAGGCCGTCGCGCGGGTCAGCGCCTGGCAGCTGTCGTCGCGCGCATCGCCCGGGCAGCTGCCGCGAACACCGTCGGCGAGCGCACCGAGCTCCACGAGCTTCGCCGAGGCGGCGGACGGGAGCGCGAGCGACGCGACCAGCGCCGCGAGGGCGAGGCTTCGTGAACCGCAGTGGCGTCTCATGCCAGCATTCAACACGACCCCGCCGTCGTTGTTGCGTCCGGCCGAAAACAAGTTGCACGTGCAATAGCATGGCCGGCATCGCGGCTATCGAGGTCATCGGGTTGCAGCGGCGGTTCAAGGGGGACCTCAAGGCCGTCGACGGCATCGATCTCGAGGTCGCCGCGGGCGAGGTATATGGGTTCCTCGGACCCAACGGCGCGGGCAAGACGACCACCGTCCGCATGCTCGTCACGCTGCTGCGCCCCACCGGCGGGCATGCACGGGTCGCCGGCTTCGACGTCGCGACGCAGCCTGCCGACGTGCGCCGGCGCATCGGGGTCGCGCTCCAGGAGGCGGCGCTGGATCCGCTCATGACCGGCTCGGAGCTGATCGAGCTGCAGGCGACCCTGCACGGCATCGCGCCGCGTTCCGTCCGCGCCCGCGGCGCCGAGCTCGTCGAGCGCGTCGGGCTCAGCCAGGCGGCCGGCCGGCGCGTCGGCACGTACTCCGGCGGCATGCGCCGGCGGCTGGACCTCGCGATGGCGCTCATCCACGAGCCCGAGGTGCTGTTCCTCGACGAGCCGACGACCGGCCTCGATCCGACCTCGCGGCTGACGTTGTGGGCGGAGGTCCGCCGCCTGCGCGACGAGGGCACGACGGTCTTCCTGACGACGCAGTACCTCGAGGAGGCCGACCAGCTCTGCGACCGGCTCGGCATCATCGCGGCCGGCAGGATCGTCGCCGAGGGCACGCCCGCGACGCTGAAGGCCGAGGTCGGCCGGCCGCATCTCGACCTCGTGCTCGCGAGCGGCTCGGACCTCGATCGCGCGCGCGAGATCGTCGCCGGCTTCGGCGAAGGTCGCCCGGCGACCGACGGCTGCCACCTCTCGATCGCCCTCGAGCACGGCGCCGCGGACATCGCACCGATCCTGCGCGCGCTCGACGACGCGGACTTCGCCGTCGCCGAGCTCGAGCTCAAGCAGCCCACGCTCGACGACGTCTTCCTGGAGAAGACCGGTGAGCATCTCGAGGGTTCCGACGAATCCGCGCCCGAGCCCGAGCCCGAGCCCGAGCCGAGCCTCGAGCCCGCATGAGGCGCGCCGTCGTGGCGCTCGCCCGGCGGGCGCTCGTCAACGCCCTGCGCCGGCCGCAGTTCCTCGCCCCGCTGGTCGTCTTCCCGTCGCTGTTTCTCGCCGTCAACGTCGGCGGGCTCGGCGCGACGCGCGGCCTGCAGGGATTTCCGAAGGTCCACGGCTTCCTCGACTACCAGCTCGCGGCCGCGATCACGCAGTCGCTGCTGCTCGGCGGCGTGAGCTCGGGCATCGCGGTCGCGCTCGACATCGAGGGCGGGTTCTTCGACCGGCTCGCCGCGTCGCCGACGCCGCGCGTCGCGATCGTGCTCGGTCGCGTGCTGGCGGCGAGCGCGATCGCCGCGGCGCAGGTCGTCTACTTCCTCGTGCTGGGGTTCGTCTTCGGGGCATCGGTCCAGGGCGGCGTCCTCGGTGTCGCGTGCGTGCTCGCGGTCGGGATCGTCGCCGGTACGGGCTTCGGGGCGCTCGGCGTGCTGATTGCGCTGCGCGCGCGCAGCGCGGCGACGGTGCAGGGGATCTTCCCGCTCGTGTTCGTGGTGCTGTTCATCTCCTCGGCGTTCTTCCCGCTGCACCTGCTGTCGTCGCCGGCGGACGTCGTCGCCAGGTACAACCCGCTGTCGTTCATCGCGAACGGCATGCGCCAGCCGATCGCGTTCTCCAACCAGGCGTGGCCGGTGATCGAGGGACTGCTCGCGTCGGCGGGCGTGGCGGCCGCGGCGATAGGACTGTCGCTGCTCGCGCTGCGGGGAAGGCTGCGCGACGCATGAGGCAGGACCTGCGGACGATCCGCGCACTCATGCGCCGCGGCCTCAACGAGATCCTGCGCGTCCCCGGCGGGGCCGTGCCCGGCGTCGTCGCGCCGACGATCTTCATGCTCGGCATGGCGGCCGTGTTCGGCAAGGTGGCGACGCTGAACAGCTACCACGGCGTGAGCTTCCTCGCCTTCATCCTGCCCGTCGGGATGCTGCAGGGAGCGGGCTTCACCGGCGCCGCGACGGGCGTCAACCTCGCTCGCGACATCGAGCGCGGCTGGTTCGATCGCCTGCTGCTCGCGCCGACGCCTCGGCCCGTGCTGCTGGCGGGCTTCGTCGCGTCGGCGAGCCTGCGCGCACTGCTGCCCGCGAGCTTCTTGTTCGCCGTCGCGCTGGCGCTCGGCGTCCGCTGGCCGGGCGTGCTGGCGCTCGGGATCGCCGCGATCCTCGTCATGGGCCTCGCGGCCGCGATGGCCTGCTACGCGACCCTGGTCGCGCTGCGCTTTCGCACGCAGCAGGCGGCCCCGCTGATGCAGGTCGGCTCGTTCATCGCCGTGCTGTTCACGACCGCCTACGCCCCGCGCGACCTGCTGTCGGGCTGGCTCGGCGCGATCGCCGACGTCAACCCCGTGACGCACGTGCTCGAGGGTGCGCGCCAGGGCTTCGTCGGCGATGTCACGTGGGCGGCGACGTGGCCGGCGCTCGCGTCGATCGCCGGCCTCGTGCTCGTGCTCGGCCTGCTCGCCGTGCGCGGCATGGGCCGCCAGGGCCTCTGAGCGACGGGCCGCGTCCGGTGGCCGAGCTCGAGCTCGAACGGGAGATCAAGCGGCGCATGCGGCGCCTGCGCGCCCTCTTCGACCTCTCGCTGCTGGAGGGGCAGGGTCGCACGCAGGCCGGGATCCGCCGCTACTACGAGCGCTCGCGGCTGGGCTATCGCTACGTGCACTCCGAGCACGGCGCGATGCACATGGCGCTCAACCCCGGCGGCACCTTCGACCGCGCCGGCTACGACGGGCAGGCGCTGCTCGTCGACGCGCGCCTGCCCGACGGCTGCCGCGACGTGCTCGAGCTCGCGTGCGGCAACGGCTTCAACCTGCGGCTGCTGGCCGCGCGCAACCCGGCGGTGCGCTTCGTCGGAGTCGATCTCGTCGCGGCGCAGGTGCGACGCGCCAACAGGGCGCTCGCCGAACACCCCGGCGCGCGGGCGATCGTCGGCGACTTCCAGGCGCTCGCGTTCGGCGACGCGTCGCAGGACTGCGTCTTCGTCGTCGAGAGCCTCTGCCACGCGACGGACCTCGGGCGCGCGCTCGGCGAGATCGCGCGCGTGCTGCGTCCGGGCGGACGGGCGATCGTCGTGGACGGCTGGCGCAGCGATGCCTTCGACGGGCTGTCCGCGATCGTGCGCGACGCGACCGTCGCGATCGAGCGTGCGATGGCCGTGTCCGCCGGCCAGACGGCGGCGATCTGGAAGGTGACCGCGGCGGCGTGCGGGCTGCGCGTGACGGAGGAGCTCGACCTCACCGCGCAGATCGCGCCCAATCTCGCGCGGCTTGCGGCGATCGCCGAGCGCGCCCTGGCGCGCCCGCGCCTGCTGGGACTCGCCCGCCGCGTCGCCCCGGAGGCGCTGCTCATGAACGCGGTCGCCGCGGACCTCATGCCGCTCGCCGTGCGGGCCGGGGCGCACACGTATCGCCTGATCGCGCTCGAGCGCGATGGTTGACGGCCGCTCCTCAGCCGCGAACGCGGAAGCGGCGCACGACGCCCTTGTCGGGCACCTGGTCGACGCAGCTCACCCGCACGCAGCCCGGGCGCGTCGACTCGACGGCATAGCGAATCAGGGTCGGCCTGCCGAGCGCGGTCTGCGACACGCGGATGACCATGCTGCGAGCGCTCTTGTTCAGCGACACGGACGCGGCGCTCGAGAGCGTCGGCAGGCCGGGCACGGACTGCTGCAGGACGCTCGCGCGTAGATCGTCCTTGTCCTTCGCGGTGACGCAGACGAGACGATCGGGTCGGGCTGCGGCCGGATCGGCCTTCGGGTCCGTCCAGATCTTCAGGCAGGCCGAGCCCGGCGGGCCGGACTTCGCCAGCAGCTCCTTCGGTTCGATCTTGTCCGCGACCGTGATCACGGCGCGCAGACGACCGTCGGACGGCAGGCTCAGCGATGCCCGCTGGATGTCCAGCGGGCCCGACACGTCACCGGTCGGATCGGTCAGCTCGACGGTCTTCGAGGCGGCGGCGAGCGCCCCCGTGGCCGCCAGCGCGGCGACCGTGGCCATCAGCCCCGTGCCGATCAGCAGGTGGTCACGTGCGCGCACGCCGTCAAGCATGACGGGTCGGGGCGGCGGAATCGTCGCCGGCGTCGCGCCGGCGGGCGATCGGGGTCAGCCGGCGAGCTGCGCGCCGGCCGCCGCGATCGCGTCCGTGTCGCCCGCGGAAGGGACCCACGGCAGCCTCAGCGCGTCCCCGGTGTAGCGCGGGATGACGTGCATGTGGAAGTGAAAGACGGTCTGCCATGCCTTCGCGCCGCTCGAGTTCAGGAGGTTCACGCCCTCGGCACCGAGCTTGTCGCGGGCCTTCGCGGCGACGCGCTGAGCCGTGTGCGCGACGGCCGCGAGATCCGCGGGATCGATGTCGTGGACGTCGCGCGCGTGGGTGCGCGGGATCACGAGCGCGTGCCCGCGGCTGGCGGGCCGGATGTCCATGAACGAGATCGTGCGCTCGTCCTCGTCGACGATCGTCGCGGGCAGCTCGCCGGCGACGATCTTGCAGAAGATGCAGTCCTCGGTCGCGGGATCGGCCATCGGCGCGAAGGCTAGTGCACCTTGCGTAGCGGGCGGGCGCGCAGGCCGGGGGTCGAGGGCGTCGGGCGCGGGCGGGCCGACGGCCGCGCGGCCGTCGGCCCGTCGGCGCGGAGGGATCGTGGCCGTGCCCGACTACGCGCGCCGATCGTGGGTCAGGGATCGCGCAGCCGCGCGGCGAAGGCGATCGCCTCGTCGGGCGTGCTGATCTCGCCGGCGAAGCGCGCCTCGTCGATCGCCGCCAGCAGCCGGCCGAGCTGCGGCCCGTCGGCGAGCTCGATCGCCCTGGCGAGCACGTCGCCGCGCACGAGCGGCGCGCGCCGGCCGGCGGCGCGCCAGGCCAGCGCGGCGGGCAGGATCTCGCGCGCGAGCTCGACGTGCTTTGCGATCGACTCGCTCGCCTTGCGCCCGCGCGTCGCGAGGCGGTCGGCGACCGACAGCAGCGTGACGTCGACCTCGACCGGCTCGCATGCCGTGAGGTAGCCGTACAGCGCGCGGCGCGACAGCGGCCGCTCGTGGACGAGGAAGCCGAGCCGCAGGTGATGTCGCACGAGCGCCGCGACGTGGGCCTTCAGCCGTTCGCTCGCGCGCAGCCGCGTGAGGACGTCGCGCGCCAGCTGCGCCCCCGCCCGATCGTGACCGTGGAACGTCGGCGAGCCGTCCTCGCGCCGGCCGAGCGTCGCCGGTTTGGCGGCATCGTGCAGCAGGGCCCCGAGGCGCAGCGCGAGACCGCGGTCGACATCGTCGGCGAGCGGCTCGGCGAGCAGCGCGCGCACCGCGCCGGCGTGCTCGTCGCCGAGCGCCGCGGCCGGGTCGGCCTGCAGCGCGACCGCCTGCTCGAGCACCTCGATCGTGTGGTCGTGGACGTCGGCGTGGTGGTAGCGGTTCTGCTGCACGCCACGCAACTCGCCGAGCTCGGGCAGGATCGCCGCCGTCAGGCCGAGCGCGTCCATGCGCGCCAGGGATGCGC
The DNA here is from genome assembly GCA_036491075.1 of Solirubrobacteraceae bacterium. Taxonomy (GTDB): domain Bacteria; phylum Actinomycetota; class Thermoleophilia; order Solirubrobacterales; family Solirubrobacteraceae; genus CADCVQ01. The sequence continues at coordinate 5,228 of DASXCR010000228.1, read as the reverse complement.
ACACGCCGGCACCGGCGAGGATCGGCTTGAGCTCGGCGAACACCCGCTCCTGCGCGACCGCGGCGACGCGCGGCGCCTGCCTGCGCGCCAGCGCGCACGTCGCGTGCTCGGGCTCGAGGTCGAGCTGCGCGGCGAGGCGCACGAGCCGCAGCGCGCGCAGCGGGTCGTCGGCGATCGAACGCGGACCGACGACGCGCAGGCGCCGCGCGGCGAGGTCGCCGGCCCCGCCGTGCGGGTCGACGAGCTCGCCCCCGGCCAGCGGCTGGGCGATCGCGTTGACCGTGAAGTCGCGCAGGGCGAGGTCGGCGTGCAGCGAGCCGCCGCGCAGCGGGCTGAGGTCGGCCTGCCAGCTGCGGTCGGAGGCCAGCACGCGCCACGACCCGAACGCGTCGGAGAGCTCGAACGCCGGCCCCCGGATCGCACGCGCGAGCGCACGCGCGGCGCCGCGGACGTCGCCCTCGAGCACCAGGTCCAGATCGCGGGTCGGACGGCCGAGCAGCTCGTCGCGCACCGCGCCGCCGACGAGCCACGCCGGATCCTCCGAGCCGATCGCCGCCCGGATCGCGGCCAGCGCGGCGTTCACGGCGCGGACCCGCTCGCGGCACGCGACATGACCGCAGCGGCTGTCGCGTCGTCGTCGGTGCCGGCCGGCCCGCGCTCCTGCACGACCGGCGCGCCGTCGCGGTGGTAGGCGCGCGGCACGCGCGCCGTCAGCCCGCAGGTCACCTCGTAGTTGATCGTGTCCAAGCGCCGCGCGACCTCCTCCGCGGTGATCCGCTCGTCGCCCTGGGGGCCGATCAGGACGGCCTCGTCGCCCGTCGCGGCCGCCGGCGGCGTGCCGACGTCGACGGTCACGTTGTCCATGCTCACCGTCCCGACGAGCGCGCGCCGCGCGCCGCGGACGAGGACCTCGGCGTTGTTCGTGAGCGCCCGCCGCACGCCGTCGCCGTACCCGATCGGAAGCGTCGCGAGGTGGGTGGGCGTGGCCGCCACGAAGCGCCGGCCGTAGCCTGCGCTCTCCCCCACGCCGATCGCCTTGGCCGCACCGACGTACGAGCACAGCTCGAGCGCGGGCTCGAGGTCGCGTGCTGCGGGATCCTCGCCGAACGGGTCCAGCCCATAGATCGCGACGCCCGTGCGGACGAGGTCGAAGTGCGTCGCGGGGTCGCGCAGGGTGGCCGCGCTGTTGGCGGCGTGGACGAGCAGCCCCGGATGTGCGGCGCGCAGCGGCGTGACCCACGCCACGAAGCGTTCGAGCTGCTGCGCCATGAACGCGTCGCCGCGGTCGTCCGCGGTGGCGAAGTGCGTCATCGCACCGGCGAGGCGCACGCCCTGCGCCGTGGCGGCCGCCTCGGCGACGCGGGTCGCCTGCGCGGGGTCGCGGGTCCCGAGACGGCCCATCCCGGTGTCGAGCTTGACGTGGACCGCGCCGCCGCCGCGGACCGCGACGGCCGCGACGAAGCGCTCGTCCCAGGCGACGACGTCGGCGGCGGCCGCGAGCGCGAGGTCGAGCTCCTCGGGGCTCAGCGCGCCCATGACGAGCACCGGCGCGTCGATCCCGCCGTCGCGCAGCGCACGTGCCTCCTGCGCCGACACGACCGCCAGCCACATCGCGCCACCGGCCAGCGCCGCGCGTGCCGACGCCAGCGCGCCGTGACCGTAGCCGTCCGCCTTGACGACGGCGCAGAGTGCGGTGCCCGGGGCGAGCTCGCGGCGCAGCCGCGCGACGTTGCGCTCGATCGCCGCGACGTTGACGCGCGCCAGCGCGCGGACGGTCACGACCGCGGCCCGGTCGTCGGAGCGGTCGCGGACTCGAGTCGTCGCGCGGAGCAACCAGAGAGACGCGCAGCCACGGCCGCTTCCGCGGCCGTCGGAGCGGTCGAGGCGCTTGCGCCCGTGACGGCCGACACGTGCAACATCGCGCGGGCCGGCACCCGCGGCGACGCCGCGGCCCTCATCCCCCACCGGCCGGATCTGCGCTCGGCTCGCCGTCGAGCGCCCGCGACAGCGCCGCCACGACGTCGCTCGCGATGACGCCGTCGGCGCCGTGCTCGGCCGCCGCGACGCGCCCGGCCGCGGCGTGCCGGCGCACGCCCGCGCACGCGGCGGCGAACGGGTCCAGGCCCTTGGCGAGCAGCGCGGCGATCACGCCGCTCAGCACGTCGCCGGTGCCGGCGGTCGCGAGCGCGGGCGCGCCGAGCGCGTTGACGGCCGCGGTGCCGTCGGGCGCCGCGACGATCGTGTCGTCGCCCTTCAGCACGACGATCGCCCGCGCTCGCCGCGCGGCCTCGCGGGCGCTGTCGAGGCGTCGCGCGCCGATGTCCTCGCTCGAGCGCTCGAGCAGCCGCGCGAGCTCGCCGGCGTGCGGCGTGAGCACGGTCGGCGCGCTGCGCGCGGCCAGGTCGTCGAGCCGACCCGCGTGGGCGTTGAGCCCGTCCGCATCGAGCACGAGCGCCACCGTCGCCCGCGCCGCCACCTCGCGCGCGAACGCGAACGCGCCCGCGCTGCGTCCCAGGCCCGGGCCCAGCACGAGCGCGCCGGCCCGTGCCGCCGCCTCCACGACCTGCGGCGCGCCGCCGACCACGAGCGCGCCGTCCTCGTCGGGCAGGCCGCGCGTCATGCCCTCGAGCAGCCGCAGCTCGAAGATCATCTCCAGCGAGCCCGGCACGAGCGTGGTGACGTAACCCGCACCGGCGCGCATCGCGGCCTCGCTCGCGAGGCAGGGAGCGCCCGTGAGCCCGCGCGAGCCGCCCGCGACGACGACGTGGCCCGAGCTGAACTTCGTGCCCGCCGCGTCGCGACCCGGGACGAGCGCGTGCACGCGTGCGGTGATCAGGCCGACATCGGCCGTCACGGGCGCGCCCGCGGGGATCCCGATGTCGATCACGTGCAGTTCGCCACCGAGCTGCTTGCCGGGCGCGATCCAGTGCCCCGGCTTGGCGGCCGCGAACGTCGCGGTGGCGGTGGCGCGAACGTGCGCGCCCGCGGTTGCGCCCGTCGAGGCGTCGACCCCGCTCGCGACGTCGGCCGACACGACCACCGTGTCGCGGGCGGCGATCGCCTCGATCGCGTCCTTCGCCGGCCCACGCGGCTCGCCCTGAGAGCCGGTGCCGAGGATCGCGTCCACGATCGCGGCCGCGTCGTCGAGAGCGGCGGCGGAGAACGGCTCGTGCTCGCCGTCGAGCCGGCGCAGGTTCGCGGCGCCGTCGCCGCGGTGCTCGCCGGGCTCGGCGATCAGCAGCACCCGCACGCGGCGGCCGAGCTCGCGCAGCAGGCGGCCGGCGACGCAGCCGTCGCCGCCGTTGTTGCCCTTGCCGCAGACGACGACGATCGGGCCGCGCGGCACGAGCCGATCGACGGTCAGCGCGAGGCCGGACCCGGCGCGTTCCATGAGGTGCAGCGATCCGATCCCGCACTCGTCGATCGCCCAACGGTCGATCGCTCGCATCTGCTCGGCGCCGTAGAGCGGATCGAGCCAGTCGGGGAGCGGCGCGGGCGCGGCGTCGGCGGACACGTGCGTGCTCACCGCACGAGCGCGACGGCGCCGGCCGTGATCTTCGAGTGCGTCATCGAGAGGTCGACCTCGACGCCGAGCTCGGCGAGCCGCCCGTGCAGGGCGACGCGCGTGCGCGCGCCCTCCCCCACGACCTCGATGTCGCGCGGGTTCCACGCCTCCAGCCGCAGCGCCTTCGCGACCGCCTCCTTCGCGCAGAAGCGCGCGGCGAGATGCTGCCCCGGCCGCGCGCGGCACGCCGCGTAGGCGCGCTCGCCGTCGGTGAACAGGCGCAGGGCGAGGTTCGGGCGGCGATCCAGCGCCTGCTCCATGCGCTCGATCTCCAGCAGGTCGATCCCGACGGGCACGCCGGTCATCGTAGAACCGATCCCCACAGGATCCTCACGCCGCGCCTCTACGCTCGCCCGTCCATGCGCTCCGCCCGCCGACGCAAGGCCGATGTCGCGGTCGCCCTTGCGGTCCTCGCCGCGACGGCGGCGCTCGCGGTCATCGCCGTCGGAGCGCTGTCGGGCGGCGCTGCCCCCGTCGACTGCGACGCGTACGTCTTCCCCCGGCGCTCCTGGGACGCGGCGCGGCGTGCCTACCGCCAGGACGACGGCCCCGCCCGGCGACTCGCGCGCGACGTCGTGCGCTGCGATCTCGTGCTCGGCCGGACGCGCCGCGAGGTTCGCGCGTTGCTCGGCGCCCCAGACGGGCTCGTGCCCGGCGACGCCCAGTGGAGCTACGGCGTCGGCGTGACGCGCAGCATCGTGGACCCCGACGACGTCTACCTGACGATCACGTTCGCACGCGACCGCGCGGTGCGTGCTACTCGACCGTGACGGTCTTCGCGAGGTTGCGCGGCTGGTCGACGTTCAGGCCGCGCTTGCGCGCGACGTAGTACGCGAACAGCTGCAGCGGGATGACCGCGAGCAGCGCCTGCAGCATCCAGTCCGTCCGCGGGACGTAGATGACCTCCTCGGCCTGCTCGGCGATGCGCTCGTCGCCCTCGGTCGCGACGGCGATGACGTGCGCGCCGCGCGCGCGGACCTCCTGCATGTTGGAGATCATCTTGTCGAGCACGGGCATGTCGGTCGCGATGCAGACGACCGGCGTCGACTCGTCCAGCAGCGCGATCGGACCGTGCTTCATCTCGCCGCCGGCATAGGCGTCGGTGGCGATGTAGGAGATCTCCTTGAGCTTCAGCGCCCCCTCGAGCGCGACCGCACGCCCGACGTGGCGGCCGAGGTAGAGATAGAAGTCCGAGTCCGCGTGGCGCTCCGCGGCGGCCTGGATCGTCGCGTCGAGCGTCTCGATGAGCTCGGTGATGCGCTGCGGCAGGTGCTTGATCTCCGCGACGAGCTCGGCGATGCGCTCCGCGGGCAGCGTGCCGCGCAGCTCCGCCAGGCGCAGCGCGAGCATGTACATCGCGGCGACCTGGCAGACGAACGTCTTCGTCGCCGCGACCGACACCTCCAGGCCGGCGCGCGTGTACAGCACCCCGTCGGCGTCGCGCGTCGCCTGCGAGCCGACGACGTTCGTGACCGCCAGCACCTTCGCGCCGCGGTCGCGCGCCAGGCGCATCGCGGCGAGGGTGTCGGCGGTCTCGCCGGACTGCGTGATGCCGATCACGAGCTCGCGCGGCGACACGATCGGGTTGCGGTAGCGCCACTCCGACGCGACGTCCATGTCGACCGGGATGCGCGCCCACTCCTCGATCGCGTAGCGGCCGATC
>DASXCR010000227.1:0-2176 GCA_036491075.1 Solirubrobacteraceae bacterium | reverse complement strand
ATGCTGATGGCGACCTCGCTGATGCTCGCCGAGGGGCTGAAGCGCCGTGCGGCGTCGCAGACGCTCGAGCGCGCGGTCGGCGCCGCCGCCCACGCGCGCAACAGTCACGACACCACGCGCGGCTTCACCGACGCGGTGATCGAGCTGCTGCCGCAGTCGCGCACCGACGTCGACCACTTCGACGAGGTGTGGCGGTGAGCAAGGCGAAGCGCATGCTCGGCTCGGACGCGATCCTTCGCTCGCTCGAGGCCGAGGGTGTCGACACGATGTTCGGCATTCCCGGCGGCGCGATCCTGCCGACGTACGACGCGATTGCGCGCGGCACGACGGTGCGCCACGTGCTCGCGCGCCACGAGCAGGGCGCTGGCCACATGGCCGAGGGTTACGCGCGCGCGTCGGGCAGGGTCGGCGTCGCGATGGCGACGTCAGGCCCCGGCGCGACGAACCTCGTGACGGCGATCGCCGACGCGTGGATGGACTCGACGCCGACGGTGTTCATCACCGGCCAGGTGCGCAGCGACCTGATCGGCACCGACGCGTTCCAGGAGGTCGACATCACCGGCATCACGATGCCGGTCGTCAAGCACTCCTGGCTCGTGCAGGACGTGGAGGAGCTGCCGGGCGTGATGAAGGCCGCGTTCCACGTCGCACGCACGGGACGCCAGGGCCCGGTGCTCGTCGACGTCGCGAAGGACGTGCAGGAGGCTGCGATCGACTTCGCCTACCCGGAGGAGGTCGACCTGCCGGGCTGGAAGCCGCCGACGAAGGTGCACCCGCGCCAGGTCCGCGAAGCGGCGCGCGCGATCCACGAGGCGCAGCGGCCGATCATCTACGCGGGCGGGGGAGTGCTGAACGCCGATGCGTGCGCGGAGCTGCGCGCGCTCGTCGACTCCGGGCAGCTGCCGGCGGTCGTGACGCTGATGGGCAAGGGCTGCCTGCCCGACTCGCATCCGCTCAACTACGGCGCGCCCGGGATGCACGGCTCGAAGTACGCCAACTGGGCCCTGAACAAGGCGGATCTCGTGATCGCCATCGGCTCGCGCTTCGACGACCGCGTCACCGGCAAGGTGTCCGCGTTCGCGCCGGGCGCGAAGGTCATCCATTTCGACATCGACGCGGCCGAGGTCGGGAAGATCCGTCATGCGGACATCCCCGTCGTCGGGCCGCTGAAGCTCGGGCTGGCGCAGCTCGCCGCCGAGGTGAGCGCCGTTGCCGCAGAGGGTGCTCCCGACCGCGGGCCGTGGCTGCGTCAGCTCGAAGAGTGGCGCGAGCAGTTCCCCTTCCGCTATTCGAAGGGCGACGGCTCGCTGCTGAAGCCGCAGACCGCGATCGAGTCGCTGCGCGACGCGGCCGCGGGCGTCGACCACGACGTGATCTGGACGACCGGCGTCGGCCAGCACCAGATGTGGGCGATGCAGTACATGGTCTGCGACAAGCCGCGCTCGTTCATCACGTCGGGCGGTCTCGGGACGATGGGCTACGGCCTGCCGGCCGCGATCGGCGCGAAGGCGGCGCGTCCCGACGCGACCGTCGTCTGCATCGACGGCGACGGCTGCTTCCAGATGACGTGCCAGGAGCTCGCCACCGCCGCGCTCGAGCGGCTGCCGATCGTCGCCGTCGTGATCAACAACGGCTGGCTCGGGATGGTGCGCCAGTGGCAGGAGATGTTCTACGCGGAGCGTTTCGCGCAGACGCACCTCACGCACGCCGTGCCCGACTACGCGCAGCTCGCGGAGGCGTACGGCTGCGCCGGGTTCACCGTCGAGAGCGAGGATCAGCTGGAGGAGACGCTCTCAGCCGCGTTCAACGCGGGGCGCAGCGCCGTCGTCGACGTTCGCTGCGATCCGGAGGAGAAGTGCTTCCCGATGGTCCCCGCGGGCGCCGCGGCGGTCGACGTGATGGAAGCCCCGGTCGAGGAGGCATTCGCATGAGCAGCCATACGATCAGCGTCCGACTCGAGAACAAGCCGGGCGCGCTCGCGCGCGTCTCGCAGCTCTTCTCGCGGCGCGGCTACAACATCCAGAGCCTCGCCGTGGGCCCCACCGAGAGCTCCGACATCTCGCGGCTGACGCTGCGCGTCGACTGCAGCGAGCACTCGCTCGAGCAGATCGAGAAGCAGATGCACAAGCTCGTGAACGTGCTCCGCGTCACCGAGCTGCCGTCCGACGAGGCGGTC
>DASXCR010000226.1:0-11809 GCA_036491075.1 Solirubrobacteraceae bacterium | reverse complement strand
GCGCAGGCGGTAGGACTTGTAGCCCGGCAGGTCGACGCGATTGTCCATCGCGACGCCCCAGCACCGGCGCCACCCCCGCAGCACGGCGACGACGCAGCCGGCGCCGTCGGCGACGAGCGACCCGTAGCCGAACACGCACGCGCGCCCGAGCGCGTTCACAGAAGAATGATCGGGGCCGGGTGCCACCCCCGTAGAATCCTCGACATGGCTTCCAAACGACAGATCGTCGTCGGCGGCGTACCGATCGGCGGCGGGGCTCCGGTGGTCGTGCAGACGATGACGAAGACCGAGACCGCGAACCTGTCGGCGACGATGGACCAGATCCGCAAGGTGGCCGACGCCGGGGCGGACATCGTGCGCGTGGCCGTTCCGCGCGAGCGGGACATCGAGGCGCTGAAGACGATCGTCGTGCAGTCGCCGATCCCGATCATCGCGGACATCCACTTCAACCACACGCTCGCGCTCAAGGCGATCGCGGCGGGCGCGCACTGCATCCGGCTGAACCCGGGCAACATCGGCGGGCCCGACAAGGTCGCCGAGGTCGCGGCGGCGGCGAAGCTCGCCGGCACGCCGATGCGCATCGGCGTGAACTCCGGCTCGCTGCCCAAGCACCTGCACGAGCTCGAGCGCGAGAACTCCGTCGAGGCGCTGACGACGGCCGCCACCGAGTTCGTCGAGCTCATGCACCGGCTCGACTTCACGGACTTCAAGGTCTCGATCAAGTCGACGAACGTGCCGAACACGATCGCGGCGAACCGGCTGCTGAGCGAGCGCATCGACCACCCGCTGCACCTCGGCATCACCGAGGCCGGCACGAAGTGGTCGGGCAGCCTGAAGTCGGCCGTCGGGCTCGGGACGCTGCTCGCCGACGGCATCGGCGACACGATCCGCATCAGCCTCTCGACGTTCCACGCCGAGGAGGAGGTCAAGGTCGCCTGGGAGATCCTCAAGGCGCTGCAGCTGCGAGAGCGCGGCCCGGTCCTGATCGCCTGTCCCACGTGCGGACGGCTGCAGTTCGACATGGACTCCGTCGTGATGGAGATCGAAAGGCGCCTGGAGGCCTACGAGGACCCGATCGAGGTCGCCGTCCTCGGTTGCGCGGTCAACGGCATCGGCGAGGCCTCGCACGCGGACTTCGGCATCACCGGCGCCAGGAACGAGGGCCTGATCTTCAGCCGCGGCAAGGCGCTGCGCAAGGTCCCGACCGCCCAGCTCGTCGACGTCCTGTTCGAGGAGATCGACAAGTACGCGACGACGAAGAGGATCGTCGTCGACGAGCGCGCCGCCGCCGAGGGCGCGGCCTGGCTCGAGGCCAACGAGGACGCGACGGCGCTGACGCCCGAGCGGCTCGCGGCGCTCGAGAAGGCTGAGGCCGCGGCGGAGGCCGAGGCGCAGGCGGCCGTGGCCCGGCCCGTGGCGGCGCTGGTTGCCGACGAGGCGGTCTCGCCCGTCGCCGGGCGCCGCTTCACCCGCGCGTAGTCACCACGCCGGCACGACCGATGGGACGCGCCAGCACGTAGAGCCCCGCGTCCCGCGTGCCCGTTCTCGGGCACGCGGGAGCGTCGTCAGATCCCGCCGGTGCCCGGGCTCGACGCGACGATGGTGGGAACGCCGGTGGTCGGGTCGTTGACGACGATCGACGAGCGCCACTCGCCGGTGACGGCGGCCGGCGCGCTGCGGGTGGCCTGGAAGTAACCCATCCCGTCGATCGGCACGAGGTCGCCGACCGAGACCCACGGGGCGCTCGGGTTGGTCTTGTCACGCCACTGGATCTGGACGTTCGCCTGCGCGCCGTTGGGGAGCAGTCGCATCTGGCCCCAGAGGTTGAACATCTCGGTGCCAGTCGCCGGATCGACGGTGTGGGCGTCGAATGCCAAAAACGGCGTCGCGTAGGAGGCGAGCGACGGCTTCGGGGTGCCGTTGAGGTAGAAGAGCCCCGACTGATACGTGAACCAGTAGGCCTTGGAGTTCTTCTTGTGCGTGCGAACCGGAGCGACGTCGCGCAGCAGGAACTGCGCCTGCGACTGGATCCGCGGGTTCTGCCACGCCTGGTACTCGCCGACGTTGTCGTACTCCGCCTGCAGCGCCGGGGCGACGCCCGAGAACGGATCCGGCGGGTTGGTCTCGAAGCCGAACTCCGTCATGAACAGCGGCAGGTTCGCCGGGATGTCGCCGCCGGTCTTCGCCGACAGCGTGTCGAGCAGCGTCCCCAGCGATCCGATGTTCGCCATCGTCAGCGTGTCGGGATTGGGGTCGGCGACCGTCGGCGGGACGTTCTTCGTGTACGGATGGTGCGCGTAGCCGTTGGCGATCAGCGGGCCGCGCTTGGCGAAGTCGCTGCACTTGCGCAGCGTCGCGGCGGAGCCCGTGTAGGGGTTGCCCGCCGGATCGACGCAGGCGACCTCGCGCAGGAACAGGCCCGGGCGCATCGGCGACTTCGTGGTCTCCGCGTCGGCGCCGTTGGGGGCCGTCTCGCCCATCAGGATGATGTCGGTGTCGATGCGGTGGCCGCTGGCGACGAGGCCCTTGTAGCCGTACTGGTACAGCTCGCGGTACAGCGCGGGGGAGGCTGGCACCATCTGGCTGCCGTGCTTCTCCCACTGCGGGGAGAGCCATCCGGCCTGGTTGGGCTCGTTCCACAGCGACCAGAACCGCACGCGCGGGATGACGCCCTTGCTGCCGTCCTCGTCGCGGTAGGTGCCCGAGAAGCGCGTGCCGACCGCCGTCACGAACTGCTTGAACGCCGACGGGCGCGGCTTCCAGGTTGAGGCCAGCGCGTGCTGCGCCTTCGGCGGCTTCGTCATCGCCCACGCGGGACCGGGGCCGGTGACGTTGAAGTAGATCTTGATGCCGACCTTGGCGGCCTCGTTGACGAGGTTGTCGTAGCGATCCCAGTTGCGGATCGGGTACGTGCTCGGGTTGGTCGGCTTGAAGCGCTTGTTCTGCTTGAGCGCGGCCGTGCGGTACCTGCCCTTGAGCTTCTTGAGGTCGGCCTTCGAGAAGCGCGTGTTCTGGGCGACCGTCCTCCACAGCACCGTCACGCGGACGGTGTCGACCCCCAGCTTCTTCATCTGCTCGAGCGCCTTCGTGGCGGTGCTGTCGTCGCGATTGACCAGCAGATCGTCGTCCATCATGATCGACGTCTGAAGCGGGCTTGCGTGCGCGGCGGCCGGAACGAGCAGCGCGGCGAATGCGAACGCTACGGCGAGCAGGCGAGGGGTACGCGACATGGAGCTCCTGGCGGACGGGGGTTGAACGCGGCCTGGCGGGACGGCCTCGTGCCGCCCCGCGAGTCAGAACACCGCAGACGCTACGGAGTTCCGCGCCGTGTTGCTATCGCGTCAGGCGGCGGCGTAGCGTTCCGCGACCTTCGCCCAGTCGACGGTGTTCCACCAGGCCTTCAGATACGCGGGGCGCGCGTTCTTGTACGTGAGGTAGTAGGCGTGCTCCCAGACGTCGTTGCCGAGCAGCGGCGTCTTGCCGGCGGTGAGCGGGTTGTCCTGGTTGGGGGTGCTCGTGATGGCGAGCGCGCCGCCGTCGACGACGAGCCACGCCCAGCCGGAGCCGAACTGGCCGACGCCGGCCGCCTCGAACTTCTCCTTGAACGCGTCGAACGAGCCGAATGCGCTGTCGATCGCGGCGCCGAGGTCGCCGTCGGGCGCGCCGCCGCAGCCTGGGCCCATCGATTCCCAGAAGAGGGTGTGGTTGTAGTGACCGCCGCCGTTGTTGCGGACCGGGCCGCGCTTGTCCTCGGCAATCGCGTCGAGGTTCGCGACGATCTCCGCGATCGGCTTGTCCGCGAACTCCGTGCCCTCGAGCGCCGCGTTGACCTTGTCCACGTAGGCCTGGTGATGCTTGTCGTGGTGGATGGTCATCGTCTGCGCGTCGATATGCGGCTCGAGTGCGTCGTACGCGTACGGCAGGGCGGGTACCTCGTATGCCATCTGGCTGCTCCTCTGAGTTCGGCGGTCTGTCTTCGGACTCTACCCGTAGGCTTCGGGCTCACCCATGACCCGACTCAGCCAACTCCTGCTGCCCACCGAACGGGAGCCGCCCGCCGACGCCGAAGCGCTGTCGCACAAGCTGATGGTCCGCGCGGGCCTGATCCGCCAGGTCGGCTCGGGGCTGTGGACGTGGTTGCCGGCGGGCTGGCGCGTGCATCGCAAGGTCGAGCAGATCGTGCGCGAGGAGCTCGACGCGATCGACGCCCAGGAGCTGCTCATGCCGCTGCTGATGCCGGCCGAGCCGTGGCGCCGCACGGGGCGCTACGAGATCGACGAGCTGTTCAAGCTCAAGGACCGCAAGGGCGCCGACATGGTGCTCGCGATGACGCACGAGGAATGCGTGACGGTGCACGTCGCGCAGCTCGTGCGCTCCTACCGCGACCTGCCCTTCAGCCTGTACCACTTCCAGACCAAGGAGCGCGACGAGCCGCGCCCGCGCGCCGGCGTCCTGCGCACGCGCGAGTTCATCATGAAGGACGCCTACACCTTCGACCGCGACCGCGCCGGGCTCGAGCAGCACTACGAGCGCTACGCGGGCGCGTACGACCGGATCTTCGACCGCTGCGGCCTGGAGTGCTACAGCGTGCAGTCCGACGTCGGGATGATGGGCGGCTTCGGCGCGCACGAGTACATGGCACCGTGCGGCGCCGGCGAGAACGACGTCGCGCTCGCGCCCGGCTACGCGGCGAACGTCGAGGTCGCGAGCGCCGAGGCCCAGCCCGTCGAACTGCCGGCGCCGCTGCCCGCCCCCGAGCGCGTGCACACGCCCGGCGCGACGACGATCGACGACGTCGCGCGGCTGCTGCGCACGCCCGTCGGCGGCCTGCTGAAGTCCGTTCCCGTCGTCGCGGACGGGCGCGGTCTCGTGCTCGTGCTCGTGCGCGGCGATCACCGCGTCAACGAGATCAAGCTCGCCAACGCGCTCGGCGCGCCGTTTCGCTTCGCGCTCGAGGACGAGATCCGCGACCGGATCGGGCCGCCGGGCTTCATCGGCCCGGTCGGCGCGAACGTGCACGTCCTGCTCGACGACGCGGTCGGCGACGGCGGCTACGTCGTCGGCGCCAACGAGCCCGACCACCACCTGCGCGGCGTGCAGCCCGGCCGCGACTTCACGTTCGAGCGCGGCGACGTGCGGTCGGTCGAGGTCGGCGACACCGTCGGCGGCCATCCGATCACGATCGAGCCCGCGATCGAGGTCGGCAACATCTTCAAGCTCGGCACGCGCTTCTCCGAGCCGCTCGGCGCCACCTATCTCGACGAGAGCGGGACCGAGCAGTTCGTCTGGATGGGGTGCTACGGCATCGGGCCGGCGAGGATCGTCGCCGCCTCCGTCGAGCAGCTCGCCGACGAGAAGGGGATCGCCTGGCCGAAGGCGCTCGCGCCGTGGGACATCGAGGTCGTCTCGCTCGGCAAGGCCGGCAGCGAGGAGCTCGCGGTCGCCGAGCGCCTCTACGAGGAGCTCTGCGCCGCGGGCTACGAGGTGCTGCTCGACGATCGCGACGGCGGCCCCGGGGCGAAGTTCGCCGACGCCGAGCTCGTCGGCTGCCCGCTGCGGCTGACGGTCGGACGGCGCTCGCTGCAGGCCGGTGGCGCCGAGGCGCAGGTCCGGCGCGGCCTGCGCGACGTCGAGGGCGGCGTCCCGCTGGACGGCGTGGTCGAGGCGGTGGCGGGGCTGTGGCCGGCGATCCCGTAGCGCCCGGCGCTGCCGGCGCGACGCAGGCCGCCGACCCGCGGGCGACGGATCCGAGCGTCGCTGAGGAGGCCGGCGGCCGCGCGAAGCTGACCTTCCGCAGGCTGACCGGCCTGGATCGCTCCGGACCGCCGCCGCCCGAGACGCTCGGCGATCAGCCGTGGAACGTCAAGACGATCCCCAACGCGATCGGCTTCGTGCGACTCGCGCTGATCCCGGTCTTCCTCGTGCTCGCACTCGGTTCGGACTCCGGTACCGACGCCCTGCCGGCCGTGATCTTCGCGGTGATCTCCTGGAGCGACTACCTCGACGGGATCGCCGCGCGCCTCACGGGCCAGTACAGCCGCTTCGGTGCCCTGCTGGACCCGTTCGTCGACCGCCTGCTCGTCGTCTCCGGGCTCGTCGTGTGCTGGAGCTTCGAGCTGCTGCCGCGCTGGACGATCGCCCTGCTCGTCGCGCGCGAGCTGTTCCTGCTCGTGGCAGGCAACCTCGCGCTGCGCCGGGGCTACGAGCTGAAGATCAACTGGCCGGGACGGGCCGCGGTCTGGCCGACGATGTCGGCGATCTTCTTCGGCCTCGTCGGGCTGAAGACGCTTGCCGCCGTGCTGATCTACGTCGGGCTCGTGCTGTCGTACTACGCCGTCGTGTTGTACGTGCGCGACGCGCAGGCTCAGCTCGGCAGGTCGAGCACCTCGGCCGCCGAGAACTGACCGCTGAACGGCAGCTCCGGGAGGCTCACCGGGAAGCCGGCGGCCTTCACGTGCGACGCCAGCTCGCGTTCGGCCGCGAGCTGCGCGGCGATCGCGCTCCAGCGCCCGAGCCGGTTGCGCAGCGTCGCCGCCGACGGCAGATCGTGGCGACCGACGGCGTGGCGCTCGTAGGACAGCACGGTCGGGATCTCGCCGAGCTCGTCGATGACGCGGCGCAGCGCCGACCAGCAGGCGCTCTCGGTCCAGCGCCGGCGGCGCGCCGAGCCCGCCGGCGAGAGCGGCGTCAGCCCGGCGGCGCGGACGGCGCTCGTCCAACCGCCCAGGCGATTGAGCACCGTCGGAAGGCTGGGCAGCTCCAGGCCGCGCGCGAGGAGTGCGTACTCCTTCGCGCTCGGCACGCGACCGAGCCCGGCGGCGACGGCGCGCAGCGCGACGAGGATGTCGCGCTCGGAGTAGGTCGGGGCGCCGCGCGCGCCCGACATGCTGGCCCTGCGCGCCGCCTTGTCGACGTCCGTCGCGAAGCGCGCGATCGTGCTGCGGCAGGCGGCCGGCTGCAGGCCGAGCGTGGTCGCGACCGTGCCGGCCTCTGCGCCCGCGCGCCACAGCGCGAGCAGCTCGTCCACGCGCGCCTCCGCCTGCTTGGATGCGCGCTGCCGACGCGCATCGGCCACGAGCTCGGGATCGGGCGCGCCGTAGGCGCGCAGGATCTGGCGCACGCGCTCACGCGAGACGCCGAAGTGCAGCGCGATCTCGTCGAGGCTGTGGCCCTGCTCGCGCAGTGTGTGCATCTGGCGCATGCGCTGCAGCGTCCCCGGCGCCGCCACGGCGCCCGCCGGGACGTCGGGATCGGTGTGCGCTTCGAGGAGCGTGTCGCTGGCTGGCGGGTTCATGGTCTGCGTGCTGGCAGGCTTAGGGTCACCTAAGAGTAGGCGATCGGGCGGCGGAACGAAGGCAGGGTACGGCTTATCGCGGATGGATCGCAACTGCGACGGTGGGCGTCCCGGAGGCGCCCGCCGCCGCATGACCGTTTCAGCGTACGGTCGTGTTCACCGCGCGGCCATGTACGGCTGGACAAGCCGGAGGGGTCGATGCAGACTCTCGGGCGAACGTCCTGCGACCGCACCGCCACGACGGGAAGACACCATGCCGCTGCATCTGGAGACCACGATCGACGTCGTCGCGCCGCCGGACGCGGTCTGGGCGGTGCTCGTCGATCTCCCCGCCTACGCGGACTGGAACCCGTTCATCACGCGGGCGGGCGGCAGGCCCGCGGCCGGCGAGCGCCTGACGCTGAAGCTGCAGCAGGCCAAGGGGCGCGGACTCACGATCCGCCCGAAGGTCCTCGTCGCCGAGCCCGGGCGCGAGCTGTGCTGGCTCGGCCACCTGCTGATCCCGGGCATCTTCGACGGCCGCCACCGCTTCACGATCCGGCCGATCGACGGGGGTTGTCGCCTCGTGCAGGAGGAGCACTTCACCGGACTGCTCGTCCCGATCCTGTCCAACGGACTGCGCAGCGGGACGCAGCCGGCGTTCCAGGCGATGAACGCCGCGCTCAAGCGGCGTGTCGAGACCGCCTCAGTCTCAAGCTGAGCTTGATGGCCAGGTCGCTGGTATGCTCGCCAGCGCCCGGCCGGCGCCCATTTCTGTAGAGGAGAGCATTCTTGATGGACTCGTTTCCCGACCTTGGTTCGCTCGGAGACCAGGAGCTGAAGGACCTCATCCAGCAGCTCACCCAGGAGGAGGTCGAGGTGTCCTACCGTCGCCGGATACTGCACGGCAAGATCGACATCCTGCGCGCCGAGCTCGTCAACCGGCTGCGCAAGAAGAACGAGAACGGCGAGGACCTCATCTCGGGGGCGGACGTGCAGCGCCTCACCGACATCCTGGCGGGGCGCACGTCCCAGGAGTGATGGCGCTTCACTGCCCCGAGTGCGGATTCGTCAACGCGGAGGGCGCCAACTACTGTCAGAAGTGCGGCGCCTTCGTCGGCCCGGCGGCGGATCCGCAGAAGGACCCGGTCACGGCGACGTACCGCATCGACGAGACGGGCGACCTGATCCCGGTCGAGCTCGAGGACGTCGTCGCGGCCGAGGGCGCGGCGCTCGTCATCCGCGCGGGCGGCGGACGCGTGGGGGAGAGCTTCGCGCTGCACGACGATCGCATCACGATCGGCCGGCGGCCGGACTCGGCCGTGTTCCTCGACGACGTCACCGTGTCGCGCGACCACGCGCTGATCGTGCGTCGCGGCGGCGACTGGCACCTCGACGACCTCGGCTCGCTGAACGGGACCTACGTCAACCGCCACCGCATCGAGACCCACCACCTGCAGGACGGCGACGAGCTGCAGGTGGGCAAGTACAAGCTGACCTTCCTGTCGCGGTGACGACGACGATGGCGACCGAGCCGACACTCCCGCTCGATGCCGACGGGCTCGATCGCGAGCGCCCGCAGAAGTCGATGACGATCGGCGCCGTCTGCAAGGCGCTCGCGCAGGAGTTCCCGGACATCTCGATCTCGAAGATCCGCTATCTCGAGGACCAGAAGCTGCTGAACCCGCGCCGCACGCCCGGCGGCTACCGGCTCTACACGTCCTCCGACGTCGTCCGGTTGCGGACGATCCTGCGCCTGCAGCGCGACGAGTTCCTGCCGCTGCGCGTGATCCGCCAAGAGCTCGCCTCGGGCCGCCACGGCGATCCCGACGCGACCGTGACGTCGGGCGCGAGCACCTCCGGCGCCGGCAAGCGCAAGCGGCGCGCGAGCGTGTCGGTCCAGGACGGCGGCGCCATGTATGCGCTCGAGGACGTGCTCGAGGACACGCGCGCCAACGCCGAGCTCGTCAAGGAGCTCGAGGACTACGGCGTCATCAAGGGCGACATCCGCGCGGGGACGCACTACTACGACGAGACCGAGCGGGAGATCATCCGCGCCGTCACCGAGCTTGCGCGCTACGGCGTCGGCGGGCGCAACCTGCGCGTGTTCCGCTCGTCGGCCGATCGCGAGGCGGCGCTGCTGCAGCAGATCCTCGCCCCGGCGCTGCGCTCGCGCAACCCCGAGCGCCGCAAGGAGGCGCTCGAGGCGCTGGAGAACCTCGCCGCGGTCGCCTCGCACCTCAAGCACCTGCTGTTGATCCGCGACCTGCGTCGCATCGCGAACTGACCCGGAGATCCATGACCGCCGTCGACGAGGGCTCCCTCGAGCGCTACATCCGCTCGATCCCGGACTACCCCAAGCCGGGGATCGTGTTCCGCGACATCACGCCGCTGATCGCGAGCCCGGCCGGCCTGGATCGCGCGATCGGCGCGCTCTCCGACATCGCGCGCGAGCTGCGGCCCGACGTCGTGATCGGTCCGGAGGCCCGCGGCTTCCTGCTCGGGCCGGCGGTCGCGCGGGAGGTCGGCGCCGGCTTCGTGCTCGCTCGCAAGCCGGGGAACCTGCCGCACGAGACGATCAGCGCGGACTACGCGCTCGAGTACGGATCGGACGCGCTCGAGCTGCACGCCGACGCGATCGAAGCAGGAGCGCGCGTGCTCGTCCACGACGACCTGCTCGCGACCGGCGGAACGGCGCGCGCGCTCTGCGAGCTCGTCGGGCAGCTCGGCGGCGAGGTCGTCGGCTGCGCGTTTCTCATCGAGCTCGCGTTCCTCGGCGGTCGCGCGCTGCTCGAGCCGTACGACGTCCGCGCGTTGATCCGCTACGACACGGAGTAGCGCGCCGCGGTCAGGGGGCCGTGGTCGTGGGCGGCTGCGTCGCCGTCTGCGTCTGACCCGTGGACTTCGCCTTCGGGACGATGAGCTGGCCGCGCAGGAAGATCTTGCCGGGCTTGTCGGGCTTCTCGACGCTCTCGCGCGTGATCAGCACCTCGTTGTAGGTGCGCGTGTCGGGCGACAGCGCAGCTGCGACCTGCAGCACGCCCTTGGCCGAGACGGTTGCCTTCGGGAAGCCCACGAACATCGCGTCGCTGGCCGAGGTGTACAGCCAGATCGCATAGGACGTGTTCGCCGGTGCCTCGGGCAGCTTCTTGCCGGCGACGATGAGCTTGAACTGGTTGGTCGACTGGTAGCGGATGATGCCGGCCTCGCCCGACCACGGCGACGCCGAGCCCTTCGGCGGGCGCAGCGTCGCGGTCGCGATCACCTGCGGCGTCTCCTTGGGTACGCCCGGGGCCGTGCGCGTGACGGTCGTCGTCGCGACCTTGTCGTCGTTGGAGCTCTTCGGATAGATGTGGAAGATGAGGATCAGCGCGATCGCGACCAGCACGCCGAGCGCCCCGACGAAGAGCCGGTTGCCGAGCTGCGAGCTGCCCTTGCCGGCGGTGGTCCGGCCCGGCTTGGCACCCTCGGGCGCCTCGGCCGGGGTGGTGAGGTCGGCGGGCACCTCGGCGACCGCGGAGCCGCCGATCGGACGCAGCGCGCTCGCGACCGCACGCGCCCAGGTGCGCCCGTCGGCCGAGTCGTCGAGGTACTCGAGCGTCGCCGCGCGGCGCGACGCGATCTGCTGGCCGAGCAGGTAGTCGGCGACCTCGCGGCGGCGGTCGGCGCCGATGTCGGGCCGCGCGGGGCCGAGCGCGGCCACCGACTCGTGCGCCCGCGCCTGCACGGCGCTCGTGTCGGACCTCAGCAGCGCGGCGATCTCCTCGTAGGACTTGCCCTGCTTGAGCAGGAGCTGCAGGATGGCGCGCTGCTGGTCGGTCAAGCTGTCGATGCTCCCCATCTGGGCCGCAACCCTAGTGGTTTGCGCCGGACGGACCCCCAGCGTCGCCGGCCGGCCGGGGAGACCGCTGCCGAGCTCGTCCCGCGGTGGCGGCGCGGTGGGGTCCCGCTAGGGTCCGGGCATGGATGCGGAGGATCTGCTGGCGCGCCCGGTCGGCTTCGACGCGCTTCTCGGGCTCGAGCTGCTCGAGTGCACCGAGGAGCTCGTGACGGCGCGCCTGCAGGTGCGCCCCGAGCTGCTCCAGCCGTTCGGGCTCGTGCACGGCGGCGTGCTCGCGTCGATCGCCGAGACGCTGGCGTCGGTCGGGACGGCGGTGGTCGTCATCCCGGAGGGCAACGGCGCGATGGGCCTGTCCAACCAGACCTCGTTCCTGCGGCCGCTGGAGACCGGCACCATCCACGCCCGCGCCCTGCGTCGCCACCGCGGCCGCACGACCTGGATCTGGGACGTCGAGATCTGCGACGACGCGGGCCGCGTGTGCGCGCTGTCGCGGATGACGATCGCGGTGCGGCCGATCGCGCGCGAGTCGTAGCCGCGAGCCGTTTGGACCGGCGGGAGCCGCTCAGCCGCGGTAGCGGTTCGTGATCGGTAGGCGCCGGTCGCGACCGAACGCGCGCGTCGTGACCTTGATGCCGGGCGGCTGCTGGCGGCGCTTGTACTCCGCGAGGTCGACGAGCCGGATGACGCGGTCGACG
>DASXCR010000225.1:0-4140 GCA_036491075.1 Solirubrobacteraceae bacterium | reverse complement strand
GACGGTCGCGCGCGACATGAGCTGGCCGGTCTGCTGGCGGTCGAAGAAGCCGAGCTCGAGCGAGAGCAGGTGGTCGTAGACGCGGTTTCGCAGGTCGTACTCGACGCCGAGCGACACCTGGCCGGCGATCAGCCTGCGCGCCACGGTGAGGCCGAGGCGCAGGACGCCCGCGACGACGATCAGCAGACCGAGCAGCTGCAGCCGGCCACCGTCCTTCGCATCGACGGCGTTGATGGCGGCGCCGGTGAGCGCGGGGATCGCTACCGTGGTGCCCATCGCGAGCGTCGCGAGCAGCCCCGAGAGCCAGACGCCTCGCCGGTACGGGCGCAGGAACGTCAGCAGGCGAAGGAACGTGGCCACGGAGGCCCATTGTAGTTGCCTGGGCAACGACCCCTCGCGGCATCCGGGCCGTGGCCCGCCGGCCGCGAGTGGGTCCACTAGGGTCGCGCGCGATGCCTCCGCCCGCCGGCCTGTGCGATCGCTGCCGCCACCAACGCGTGATCCGCAACACCCGGGGGTCGTCGTTCTCGATGTGCCGGCGCGGGCTCGACGACGACCGCTATCCGAAGTACCCGCGGCTGCCCGTGCTGCGCTGCCTGGGGTTCGAGCGTGTTCGTACGGAGGACGATGCGAGCGGATGAGCGCCATGGACCGAGACCTTGGCATTCGGTCCGGACGGTATGCGAACCTGTGTTCGTATGAGACCCGTTGACGTGGAGCCCCGACGATGCTGGCCGACGAGCGACCCGGTGTACATGGCCTACCACGACGACGAATGGGGACGGCCGGTGCGCGACGACCGGCTGCTCTACGAGCGGCTGTGCCTGGAGGGCTTTCAGTCCGGGCTGTCATGGATCACGATCCTGCGCAAGCGACCGCGCTTTCGCGAGCTGTTCTGCGCGTTCGAGCCGCGCGCGGTCGCGGCCTTCGACGAGCGTGACGTCGAGCGGCTGCTGGGCGATGCTGGGATCATCCGCCATCGCGGGAAGATCGAGGCGACGATCGCCAACGCGCGCGCGACGGTCGCGCTGCAGGAGGCGGGGGAGACGCTGACCGACCTGCTGTGGTCGTTCGCGCCGGCCGCGGACGGCCCGGCGATCGTGCCCGCGGCGCTGTCGGAGATGCCGTCCTCCACGCCCGAGTCCAAGGCGCTCGCGCGCGAGCTGAAGCGTCGCGGGTTTCGCTTCGTCGGCCCGACGACGGCCTACGCGCTGATGCAGGCGACGGGGATCGTGAACGACCACGTCGCGGGCTGCCACGTCCGCGCGGACGTCGAGGCCGCGCGCGCCGCGGCACTGGGGTGAGTCGCCGTGCCTCGCTCAGCTTGGATCCCCCGACCCTCGCGGCGGATCCCCGCCGCCGGCAGGATCCTCGATGGACCCAGACTCAGGTCAGTCGTCGCCGCGGAGCTTCGCAATGGCCTCGCTGACCCTTCCCAGCACCTGCTCGGCCGTCGTCAGGGCGGGCTTGGCCTCGTTGAACGGCACGATCTCGTCGAGCGTCGACTCCGACGGCATCGGAGGGTCGCCGGCGATCGTGCTCGTGTAGACGTCGTAGTGCTTCGTGGGATCGAGCACGATGGCCGTCGTGACCTTGCCCTGACCCTCGGGCGCCACCGCGATGTCGAGCGTCTGCGGCGGAACACCCGGCTCGTCCTTGGAGTTGACGGTGACCACGAGCGTCGTCGGACGCGGGTCGCGCTTGGCGACGTCGTACTCGACCTGCAGCCGGCCGCTCGCACGCGTCACGGTCACGTCGGGTGCCTTCGGGGCAGCGCCCCTCTTCGACACCGCCGGCGGGTCGTCCAGCATCGAGTCGGGACGCTTCCACTGCTTCTTCGCCCCCGGGCCGGTCGGGCTGTTGGACTCGATCGCGTCGCGCGGCATCGTGTCGCCCCAGCGCCGGGGCCACAGCGCCCACGCCGGCTCGTCGTCGCCGAGGATGTCGAGGGTCGGGCGGTGCGCCATGCGGCGCTTGCCGTCGGCAAGGTCGTACCACGCCTCGGTCTGATGGAACCCCGCCTCGAAGTAGGACGCGTGCGACCCGCGGGCGACGTAGACGACCGGCCGGTTCGGATCGTCGGCGAGCTTCTCGATCTTGTCCCACGCGCGCATCTCGCCGTAGCGATGCTGCGCGTAGACGGCGATGTCGGGCTGGCCCAGGTCGGCCGCCATCCGGTACTGCACCATCTCCCAGTCGCCTTCGTGCAGGCCGATGTCGAACGACAGCCGGTAGTCGTTGTAGAAGTACCACAGCCAGTACTGCAGCCAGACGCGACCGTTGGCCTCGACGGCATGGCCGTACACGTGGTTGTTGAGCTCCGGCCGGGCGATGCGCAGCCTGCGGTACTGCTCGGCGTAGTCCTGGCCGCTGACGCCGATGACGTCGCCGTCCTGCACCGGGCTGCCGTCGCCGTAGGTCGTCGGGCCGAGGAAGTCGGGCGCGAGCTGCGGCTCGCCGGCCTTCGGAACCGCGCCGGCGAGGACCGCGCCGCTGCCGTCGCTCGTCGCCTTGCGGCGCAGCTCGTTGCCGGGGTTGACCATGAACTGGGCCGCGCTGTCGGCGAAGTACTGCTCGTTGGAGTCATAGCGCAGGACCGGCTGGAAGCGCTTGAGAAGGTCGTCGTGCTCGGGCATGGGGGCGTGGATTTCCGATCGGTGGCGGAGGATGCGGCGCGTCTAAGGAGAGCGCTCGCGCGCGCGGGCGTCAAGTTCCTTGACGCCCGCGGCCACTGCGTTCTTACGTGCGATGCGCGAAGCGTGGCGCGTGATGCGTCGTCTCGCGCTCCCGAGGCCATGTCACGCGTGTCTCGAGCACGCGCCAAGCGACTCGTCAGCCGGCTGCGCGCCGGACGTCTAGCCAGGGGCGATCGCGGGCGAGTCGATGCGGATCGGGTCCGCCTCGTGCAGCCGGCGCGAGAAGTAGTCCTCGGGCGCGAGCTCGCCGAGCGCGATCAGGACGATCCGCAGGATGCCCTGGTGGCCGACGATCACGGGGGTCGTGGCAGCCGCGAGCGTGTCGGCGGTCGCGGCGCGGGCGCGCTCGAGCGCGTCCGGGAGCGGCTCCATGTCCGGGACCGGCGCGCCGAACGGGTCCGCCCGCCAGTCGTCGAACGGCGTGCCGATCGTGGCGCTCGCGCCCTTGCGATCGAGGCCCTCGAACGGGCCGAAGTCGATCTCGATCAGCCGCGGCTCCACCGTCAGCGGCGCGCCGGTGGCGTCGGCGATCGCCCGCGCCGTGTCGTGCGCGCGGCGCAGCGGACTCGTGACGACGGCGTCGACGCCGAGGTCCGCCAGTCGCCATGCCGCGAGCGTGGCCTGCTCGCGGCCGTGCGCGGTCAGCGGGACGTCGGTGTGGCCGGAGTACGCCAGCCGCGCCGAGCTCTCGGTCTGTCCGTGGCGGACGAGGTACAGCGTGTGCGCCATCGAGCTTGGTCAGTCGCCCGCGGCGATCGGCTCGGGCACGACCCAGCGGCGCTCGTCGTCGGCGAGGTGGATCGCGTCGAGCAGCGCCTGCACGCGCAGGCCCTCGGCGAGCGATGGATCCGGCGGCGCACCGTGGCGGATCGAGGCGTAGAAGTTGCGCGCGACCTGCCGGAAGGCGGCCTGCGAGTCGGCCTTCAGCGGCCCCTCGCACGCAAGCTCCTCACTCGTGCGACCCCACCACAGGCGCTTGTCGGCGCCGAGCAGGACGCTGCCCCGGTCCCCGTGGAACTCGAGCACGTCCCCGCGCGCGTGGCGGGCGGTCGACGTCAGGCTGACCTGCGCGAGGCCGCCGCCACGAAAGCGGATCAGGATCGCGTAGGCGTCCTCCGCGGTCACGGCGTGCGTGCTGCCGTCCTCGGCCGTGCGCTCGCCGACGCCGACCTCGGTCGCGGCGGCGACCTCGGCGATCTGGCCGAACGCCTCGATCAGCAGGTCGAGGTCGTGGACGCCGTAGCCCTGCAGCCGGCCGCCGCCCATCGCGCGATCCTGCACCCACGTGAACGGGCGCGAGCCAGGCTCCGCGTGATCGGCATGCACGAGCGAGATCGAGACCATGCGCGGCCGGCCGACGACCTCGCGCACGCGCTCGAGCAGTCGCGCCCGTGTCTCCTGCAGCCGGCGCCCGTAGTTCACGGCACCGACGACGCCCGCCTCC
>DASXCR010000224.1:0-7569 GCA_036491075.1 Solirubrobacteraceae bacterium | reverse complement strand
CTCTGCCATCTCAGCTTCGATCTCTGAGTCCCTCGCGTACTCGTCGCGTGCATCGCGCCGGGCGAAGAACCTTGCATAGGACACCTTCGCCCATGCCTCGGCGAGTTCCCGAAGCTCCGTCGCACGCAGTGCCGTTTCGCGTGGGGTTGCCCCGGACCGGATGGCGGCGAGGTACGCCTGCTCCGCTGACTCGTACGCGCTCTCGGCGGCGTCACAGTCGGGTCCGGAGGACACGGCACGACTTCTACCGGATCGACTGCTGGTTTGAGGCAGAAGCAGCGGCCGCATCCAGGCGAAAGCAACCGCTGCCCGGTGGCTAGAGGCGCGGGAACCAGACACCTCGAACGGTCGGGTCGCCGATGTTCGGGAGGACGCGACCGGCGTCGAGTTCGCTTACGTTCACGTCCTCCACCAAGCGTTTAACAGCGCAGCAAGTTCAGAAACTCGGGCGGCTGGCGTCGCGCGGCACTGCGGTCCGCGCCAGGCCCGTGGTCAGCGCGCCCTGGTCCGATCCAGCCCCTTGCGGATCTTGACCGCGAGACCTTGGGGGTCCCCGGTCGCGAGCATGTGCGCGAAGTACAGCTGGGGGTGCTCGCTCGTTTCCTGGTTGTACAGGCAGCCGATCTCGAACCCCGCGCGGCGCATCGTGCGGCATACCGGATCGACCTCGGCGGCGGTCATCGAGAAGTCGGGCGCGGCCGCGGCCCGCGTGCCATTCGCGTTGAGCGGCAAGAACTGGATGTTGGTCGAGATATTGGCCTCGGGGCTGAGCTGCACGCGGTCGACGACGATCCGGTCCGCGCGGTTGACTGTGATCGTCACGACGCCGTCGTCCCCGATCTCGGAGGAGCCGTGCAGCGTCTTCGCGAGCTTGGCGTGGTCCAGCGGGGTCGTCGGATCGGTGGGCGGTGCCTGGGGCAGCGGCGTCGAGGTCGCGTCGAGGACCTTGCGCACGCGTCGCGCGAGGGTCTCGGGGCCTCCCCTGCCGCGGAAGTGCACGAACCAGACCATCGGGTCGAGGTCGAAGTAGTGCTGATGCATCGCCTGGAACACGAGTCCGTTGGCGAGGATCGCGTCGATGACCGGATTGAGCTCGGAGGCCTTCAGCGCGAGGTCGCCGTTGAAGAAGGCTTCTCCCGCGCCCAGCGGCTGAAACGTGAGATCGCCGTTGATCTCGAACGATGGCGGGAAGTCGACGCCCTGCGGTCCGTGCACGGTCCCGATGTCGGTGCGGTCGATGCCGATGCCCAGCACGCCGCCGGAGACGCTCCCCTCCGCATTGATGATGCGCTGCATGCGTCCCACGGGCAGGTCGCCGTGCCGCTTGCGGACGGGGGAGCCCGCGGCCGCAAGGCCCGCGAGGCCGGACGCCGAGACGAGCAGGCCGCCGGCCGCGCCGCCGCCGAGGGCCAGGGCACGTCGGCGGCTCACGAGACGGAGGTAGCTGGGAGAGGACATCGGGCGCTCCTTGTTCGAGGAATCGTTGCAGATGGCGCATACCCGGCCGGCCACGTTCGCCGACGGGGCCTAATGGGATTCCAGCAACCCCTTTATCGCGCTCACGGCGAGCGCGATCACGATCGATGCCCGTCCCGCGACCACGAGAGTGGCTCCTTGCCCCACCTGTCTGAGCTCACGGCGCCGCCAACCATCTCGGCCCGAGCTTGGGTAGCTGGCCGCAGCCTCAAGGTCACACGCGACGCGCGAACGCATCAACCACCGCCGATCCGGAAAACTCTTGCGCATAGCGCGGAGCGTCGGCTGGCGCTCGTCGTGATCGAAGAGCTCTGCGAAGCGGCGGGCCCCTCTCTGTCGCAGTTCTCAGCAGGACAGAAGGTCGAGGAGGAGGGTCCCGCCGGCGGTTTGCTGGAGGGAGCCGAAGGCGAGCGTAAGCAAATCGCTGGCGGCGTCGGTCGGCCGGAAGGGGTCGCGGACCCCGAGCTCGCGCCACGCGCGTCGCGGCGGCGGTTCAGCGCGGCGTACAAGCTGAAGATCGTGATCGCGGCTGATGCGTGCACCAAGCCGGGTGACGTCGGCGCGCTGCTACGGGGCGAAGGCTTGTACTCGTCGCTTTTGACGGAGTGGCGCAGGGCCCGCGACAGCGGTGCTTTGGGGGCGCTGGAGCCCCGCCAGCGGGGTCCCAAGCCGCCGAGCGCTGATCGCGTGCACAACGCGGCGCTGCGCCGTGAGCTTGAGCGCACCCAGGCCGACCTACAGACCGCGCGTCGCGTGATCGAGGTTCAGGGAAACGTCTCCGCGCTCTTGGAAGAACTGCTCGCCAAGAGCGCGCCGGCCCCGACGAGCGAGCAGCGGCCCACGTCATGATCGACGAGGCCGTCATCGAGATCGAGCCGTTGATCGGCACCCTGGCGGCGTGCCGCGCGATCGGCGCCTCGCGCGCCGCGCTGTACCGACGACGCTTCCCGCCGGCGCCGCGGGTTCGCCAGCCACGCCGGTCGCCGGCCAGAGCGCTCGCAGACGGCGAGCGCGCCGTGCGAGGTGTGCTCATAGCGCCACCGGATGCCGATGCGGAGCGGTCGCATGCCCGCGAGCACGCGGCCCATCGGCGACGCGGGCGCCCCGACTCCTCACGGCCGTTGGCGGGTAACCGGTGCCACGGCGCTAAGACGCCAGCACACGAGGCGACGACAGCCGTGCTAACGAGCATGGCGCGTCGCGACGAACGGAGGCCCACATGTCAGACGAAGATGCCCTGAAGGACGAGGACATCACAAGCGGCACCGGAGCGTCGGGCGATCTCCCCGACGACGGGATCGAAGGCAAGGGCGACGGCACCGGCGGGGGCGACAAGACCGGTGAGGGAACCGCTGGTCCAGCGTCCGGGACGACCGAGGGCGACGACGCCGTCGGCATCGTCTAGACCGCGTGCCATGGCGGACCCCTCGCCCTCCCGAAGGGTCCGACACTGGCGCGATCACACCGCAACAGGTTGAAGGAGGGATCTGAAGGATGGCCGAGCCTGTCCCGGCGGGTAGCGACGTGAGCGCGGGCACGTATCGGTGCACAAAGTGCACCAACCGCGTGACGGTGTCGTCGATCAAGCACATGCCGCCCTGCGCGGTGTGCGGCAACGGCGAGTGGGAGACCATTCGCGGCGGCGACTCCGTCCACGACCCCTACCCCGCAGCCCACGGCTGACCGCTTCGTGCGCCGCGCGTCGTGACGCGACGCGCGGCGCAGGCTCTGTCGGCGTGCGTCGCGCCGTCTCGTCGGACCTGGGCGCGGTAGCGTCGCGATCAGGGTGGTGGGGTTAGTCGAAGGGCAGCAGATCAAGCCGCTCGGCGCGACCGCCAACGACGTCCTCGAGCGTAGTAGCCGCGAGAAGTTCCTGACGATCGACCGCCGAGGCGACGAGCCGTGGATCACGCGGCCGCCGCCTACCAGCGACGTCTGCCCCCGCGCCTAGAGCCGTTGCTCGGGGCCGACAGCACGACGTGGGAAATCTTCCTTCGGAAATCCTGGCGATATTCGCAAGCCCAGTGGTAAGCAGCCCCCAGCCGCCGCCGGCGCCGTCGTCACACGTGCATTTCACGTCGCGCATGCCGTCGCGACTCACACCACGCGGCCTCCTGCACGATCCGGGCTAGCTCTCCGACGGCTGTGGCTGCCCCTCGACGTGGCCGATGCCGACCGCGTGGCGGTGACCGCGGCTCGCCTGCTTGGCGGACGCGCGCTGAATGTCTTTCCTCGTGATCGCGACGTACGCGACGAGGGCAACGAACGCCACGAGCGCGACGAAGCTCACGGTCGCATCGCCGAGGCCGAGACCGGTCTGCGGGTGCGGCTTGCTGAACCAGTCCGCGAACGACGCGCCGAGCGGGCGGGTCACGACGTACGCCGACCAGAACGCGAGGATCGGGTTCAGGGCGCCGCGCCGCCAGGCGATCGCCGGGACCGCGATCACGACGGCGAAGAGGACCGCCGAGGCGAAGAAGCCGAGGTTCAGCTCGATCGCGGTCAGGTCGCCGGCCGCGGTCCCGAGCGCAAACGTGGCGAGGACGGCCGACCAGTAGTAGCTCTCGCGCCGGCGCGAGACGATGCTGTGGATCGACAGCGTGCCCTCGCTGCGATGCCAGCGCCAGAACACGACCGCCACGACGATCGCGAAGAACGGCGTCGTCACCGCATACGACAGGCTCGCGCCGTCGCGCAGACCGTCGGCGATCATCGTGCCGAAGACGGCGACCATCATCACCGTGAACCAGTACACCGACGCGCGGTACTCGCGGGCGCGCAACTGCAGCCGCAAGGCGTAGGCCATCCCGAAGACGCCGACGGCTCCGGCCAGCGGGACGCTGCGCTGCCCGAGTGCGTCAGACATCGCCTCCCCCATACCGGTCGTGAGGATCTTCAGCAGCCAGAACATGGCGGTGATCTCCGGCACCTTGGCCGCACGGGGCTCGAGGCGCTCGGAGTGGCGGGTGGTGGGACGGGGCAAGGGGGATCCTCTCTCTTACGGCTGGCTCTCGGCGTTGGGCGCGACGAGGCCGCGGTCGTAGGCGTAGATGACGATCTGGACGCGGTCGCGCAGCTCGAGCTTCGAGAGCACGCGCCCGACGTGGGTCTTGACGGTCGCCTCGGAGAGCACGAGCTCGTCGGCGATTTCGGCGTTGGACAGCCCGCGCGCGACGGCGAGCAGGACCTCGTTCTCGCGCGGCGTGAGGCCCTGCAGGCGCGGGTCCGCGGCATCGTGCGCCGCGGGTAGGCGGTGGGCGATCGCCGCCAGCAGCCGGCGCGTCGTGCTCGGCGCGACGACAGCGTCGCCGCTGGCGACCGCGCGGATCGCCGACAGCAGGTCGGCCGGCTGGGCGTCCTTGAGCAGGAAGCCGCTGGCCCCCGCGCGCAGCGCGGCGTGCGCGTACTCGTCGAGGTCGAACGTCGTCAGGATGATCACGTGGGCGTCGCTGCCGCCGCCGACGAGCGCGCGGGTCGCCTGCACGCCGTCCATGACCGGCATCCGGACGTCCATCAGGATCACGTCGGGCTCAAGCTCCTGGGCGAGGCTGACGGCCTGGACACCATCGGACGCCTCGCCCACCACCTCGAGGTCGTGCTGCGCGTCGAGCACCATCCGAAAGCCCATCCGCAGCAGATCCTGATCGTCGACGAGCAGGATCCGCGTGCTCACGCGGACACCAGCGCGTCGGCGAGCGGGACCGTGAGTGCGACCCGCCAGCCGCCGCCGGGCCGCGGGCCCGCCTCGATCTCGCCGTCGTAGACCGCGGCGCGCTCGCGCATGCCGCGCAGCCCCACGCCGGGGCTGCCAGTCGCACGCAGCGGCACTCCGCCGCGGTCGATGACATCGACCTCGAGTGTCGCCGCGCCGTGACGCACGCTGAGCTGTGCCGTGGCGCCGGCGCCCGCGTGCTTGATGGTGTTCGTCAACGCCTCCTGGACGATGCGGTAGACGGCGAGCTGCAGCCCCGGTGGCACTGTGACCGGCGCGCCCGAGATCTCATAGCCGACGGACAACCCGGCCGAGCGGACCTGCGCGACGAGGGCGTCGAGCTCTGCCAGGCCGGGCTGCGGCGCGCGCTCGCCGCCGTCGTCGTCGTCCTCGCGCAGCACGCCGAGCAGCCGTCGCATCTCAGTCAGCGCCTGGCGGCCGGTGCGCGCGAGGTTGCTCATCGCCAGCTCGGCGCGTCCGGGGTCGTCGCGCACCGTGTAGCCGGCGCCGTCGGCCAGCGCAATCATCACCGACACGTTGTGGGCGACGATGTCGTGCATCTCGCGCGCGATGCGGGCACGCTCGAACGCCGCCGACAGCTGGCCCTGCTGGTCGCGCTCGTGCTCCAGGCGTGTCGCGCGCTCCTCGAGCGTCGCGACCAGCGCGCGACGGTTGCGGGTGCTCATCCCGAGCACGGCCGCCGCCGTCGCGAGTCCTGACAGGCCGACGAAGGCACGCACGTCGATGCCCGTGCTCCAACGCGCGAGCGCGATGACGACGCCGCCCTCGACGACCGCGGCCGCGACGAGCGTGATGCTCGTCGGCTGGGAGACCGCGACGCCGTACAGCGCCACAAGCAGCGCGGCGTCGCCGAACGCGCGCACGCCGAGCAGCCATTGGCCAAGCGCGATCAGCGAGATCAAGGCGAAGACCTCGATCGGCCAGCGCCGGCGCGCGAGCAGCGGCAGCATGAGCGCGGCGCTGAAGACACG
This sequence comes from Solirubrobacteraceae bacterium, assembly GCA_036491075.1. Taxonomy (GTDB): domain Bacteria; phylum Actinomycetota; class Thermoleophilia; order Solirubrobacterales; family Solirubrobacteraceae; genus CADCVQ01. The sequence goes on along the minus strand of DASXCR010000224.1, from coordinate 1,389 downwards.
CGCGTTCGCCGTCGTCGGCAGATCGCCGACGCGCGGCGCGAGCGCCGGCAGCAGCATCACGACGACGAGCACCACATCGCCGACGAGCGGCCGCCGCTGGTGCAGCGCCAGTGCGCGCTGCAGCACCTTCGTGATGTCGCGCGAGACCCTGCGCAAGATCGCGTCAGACGTCGCGGCGGGCGAGCTGGACCGCAGCCACCGCGATGACGAGCGCCGCGTAGCCGCAGAACACGGCGAAGCCGATCCAGGTCCCCAGGTGGTGGGAATCCTCGAACGTGCTCGTCGTCACCGTGAAGCCCGCGTTCAGCGGCAGGTAGGGACTGATCGCATCGCCGATGCTCGACGGCAGCAGCGCCGTGATGCCAGGCAGCACGAACAGCAGCCCGACGAGCGCGGCGATCCCGCCGGCGGTGTTGCGCACCAGTGCGCCCAGGCCGACGCCAAGCGCGCCGAGCACGGTCAGAAACAGAGCCGTGCCGATGACCGCTCGCAGCGCATGCGGGTCGCCGATCGCGTGCTCGACGTGGTGTGAGGCGACGATCGCCTGGACTGCGAAGAACGAGATGAACGTCGCGACGAGCATCAGCACGAACGTCACCGCGGCGTACACGCCAAGCTTGGCCCACAACACCGGCAGGCGGTGAGGAACCGCCATCGCGCTCGAGCGGATCATGCCTGTCGCGTACTCCCCGGAAATGACGAGCACGCCCAGCACGCCGATCGCAAGCTGCGCAAGGTGATAGCCGCCGACCCCCGTGTCGATCGAGTCGTAGATCGCGCGATCGTGCGGGGTCATGTGATACCAGCGGCCCATCTGGACGGCGGAGATGATGATCCCGAGGGCGACCATCGCGACGAACGCCGCCAGCAGCGACCAGCGCGTCGAGCGCAGCGACCACAGCTTCGTCCACTCCGAGCGCGCGACCCGTGCCTGCGTGACGCCCCCGCGAAACGCGGCGGGAGGGGAGCCCATCGTCGTCGTGCTCACGCCACCAGCTCCAGTTCGTCGGTGGCCGTCGGCGCCGTCGCCTGCGTGCGGTACTCGACGGCATCGCCGGTGAGGTCCATGTACGCGTCCTCTAGCGAGGCGCGCTGCGGGATCAGTTCGTGCAGCACCAGGCCGCGCGCCGCGGCGAGCTCGCCGATCCGCGCGGACGCCAAGCCGTGCACCTCGAGCACATCGCTCTCGCTGCTGTGCAGGCGCACGCCGTCGCCGGCGAGCGCCTCGCGCAGCGCGGCGACCTGCGGTGAGCGCACCCGCACGGCGCCGCCGGTGGAGGCCTTGGCGACGACCTCCTCGACGGTCGTGTCGGCGATCAGGCGCCCACGACCGACGATCACGAGATGCTCCGCCATCTGTGCGATCTCGCTCATCAGATGTGACGATAG
>DASXCR010000223.1:0-7918 GCA_036491075.1 Solirubrobacteraceae bacterium | reverse complement strand
GCGCACGACGCGCTCGAGCGCGACGACGAAGATCTTGCCGTCGCCGACCTCGCCGGTCTGCGCGCCCGAGCAGAGCGCGTCGATCGTCGGCTGCACGAACTCCTCGGAGACCGCGATCTCGAAGCGGACCTTGTCCTCGAGGCCCATCTTCACCGTCGTGCCACGGTAGGTCTCGACGCGTTCGAGCTCGCCGCCGTGACCCTGGACGCGGCTCAGCGAGAACCCGCGGACCTGCGCGCGGTACAGCGCCTCGAGCACGTCGTTCGCCTTGTCCGGACGGACGATGCCGATCACGAGCTTCATGAGTCCCAACCCCTCCTCGACCATCGCGGACGTCGCAGCCTGGGAGGCTCGCCGGCCGTCGCGGTCGCTTGTTTGTCCCCGTGGACAAACATCGCGGCGTGTCTATGGCCCGGCGGTACAAGGATCCCGGCAGCGAAATGGACCGGGTGTCACGTGCGCCGTCGCATGCGTCCGGCGAACCGCGGGTAGCCGAGATCGCGTGGCCGATCGCCCCGCACGAACGCTGGACGCGCGGCCATACGCGAGCGAGCGCCCGCGCAGCACCCTGGACGAGGTGACCTCGAGGCGCAACCGCAGGACCCCTGCCGTCATGGCGGTGAGCGCGCGCTTCGGGCGCGACCTGCAGCAGTGCCTGCGCCAGGTCGAGCGCTTCGTCGGCGCGGCGCGCGAGCGCGGCGCGGCGCTCGTCGTCCTGCCCGAGTCGGCCCTCGGCGGTTACCTGTACGAGCCGCACGTCGCGGGCGCGCCGGCGCCGTGCCCGACGCCGCCGGCGCTGCGCCGCGACGGCGCCGAGATCGCACGGATCGCGCGCATGGCCGGCGACGTGCTCGTCTGCGTCGGCTACACGGAGGACGCGCCCGGCGGGCCGTACTCGAGCGCCGTCTGCGTCAGCGGCGACGGCGTCCTCGGCCATCACCGCAAGGTCCACCTGCCGGCCGGCGAGCGCGCGGCGTTCAACCCCGGCGACGGCTTCGCCGCCTTCGACACGCCGATCGGGCGCATCGGGATGCTCGTCTGCTACGACAAGACCTTCCCGGAGGCGGCACGCAAGCTCGCGCTCGACGGCGCCGGGCTGATCGCGTCGCTGTCGGCGTGGCCGATCTGCCGCGTCGACCCGGCGACGTGGACGCGTCGCGACCTGCAGGTGCGCCACTTCAACCTGCTCGACCAGGCGCGCGCGCTCGAGAACCAGGTCGTGTGGGTGTCCTCCAACCAGGTCGGGCGCTTCGGCCGGCTGCGCTTCCCGGGCCAGGCGAAGGTCGTCGACCCGCGCGGTCGGGTGCTCGCGAAGACGGGCGCGCGCGAGGGTGCCGCGCTGGCCCGCGTCGACGCGCCGGGGCTCGTCGCGGCCGCCCGCCACCGCCTCTCCTACCTCGATGACCGGCGTCCGCACGCCTACCTGGGCTCCGGCCCCTGCTCCGCCGCGGGCTCGGCGGAACGGATGACTGCCTGATGTGCGGGATCGCTGCCACGTACGGAACGCACCCCAGCGGCGAGGCCGAGCGGATGCTCGGCCGGCTCTCGCACCGGGGCCCCGACGACGCCGGGCAGGTCGAGCTTGGCGGCGCGTGGCTCGGGCATCGTCGGCTTTCGATCGTCGACGTCGACGGCGGCCACCAGCCGTTCGCCAACGCCGCGGGCGACGTCTGGCTCGTCGGCAACGGCGAGGTGTACAACCACGAGCAGGTCCGTGCGACGCTCGCTCCGGCGCCGTTCCTCACGCGCTCGGACAACGAGGTCGCGCTGCACCTGCTCGACGAGCGCGGACCGCAGGCGCTGGGCGAGCTCGAGGGCATGTTCGCGTTCCTCGCGGCCGGCCACGACGGCCGCTTCGTCGCCGCCCGCGACGCGGTCGGGATCAAGCCGCTGTACTGGGCGCGACGCGACGGCGACGTGCGGTTCGCCTCGGAGATCGCCGCCTTCGCGCCGGAGTGGATGCCCGACGTCGAGGCGTTCCCGCCGGGCTTCCACTGGACCCCGGACGGCGGCCTCGAGCGCTTCGCCAGCGCGGTGCCGCAGGACGGCGACGGGGCGCCCGCCGCGCGTGCCGTGTGGAGCGCCGACGCCGAGCCGCCCGAGGCCGCGCTCGCGGCGACGCGGCGGATCCTCGTCGAGTCGGTGGGTCGCCAGATGATGGGCGACGTCCCGGTCGGCGTCTTCCTCTCCGGCGGGCTGGACTCCGCGATCGTCGCGGCGATCGCCGCCGCGCACTGCGAGCGGCGCGGCGAGCGCCTGCGGACGTTCGCGGTCGGCACGCGCGACAGCGCCGACCTGCTCGCCGCGCGCGTCGTCGCGCGCAACCTCGACTGCGAGCACCATGAGCGCGTGTACGACGCGCGCGAGGCGATCCGCGCGCTGCCGGACGTCGTGCGCTCGATCGAGCACTTCGACCCGTCGCTCGTGCGCAGCGCGGTGCCGAACTACCTGCTCGCGGAGATGACGGCGCAGCACGTCAAGGTCGTGCTGACGGGGGAGGGGGCGGACGAGCTCTTCGCCGGCTATGAGTACCTGCGCGGCTTCGACGGCGCCGACGCGCTGCAGGCCGAGCTCATGCGCACGGTGCACGGGCTGCACAACCTCAACCTCCAGCGCTGCGACCGCGTCACGATGGCGCATGGCCTCGAGGCGCGCGTGCCGTTCCTCGACCGCCAGGTGATCGCGTTCGCGTTCGGGCTGCCGATGGCGTGGAAGCTGTCGGCGCCCGGCGAGCTCGAGAAGCGCCTGCTGCGGCGCGCGTTCGCGGGCTGGCTGCCGGACGAGGTCCTGTGGCGCGAGAAGGCCGAGTTCGGCGACGGCAGCGGGGCGAAGGACGTGCTCACGAACGCGATCGAGGAGGGCGTGACGCGAGCGGACCTCGCCCGCGAGCGCGACGCCGTCGATCCTCCGCTGCGCACGCGCGAGGAGCTCGCCTACCACCGCATCTTCGCCGAGCACCTGCCCGGTGTCCGGCCCGAGCGCACGCTCGGGCGCTTCGCGACGGCGTAGCCGCGGCGCAAGGGGCGTCGGCATCGACCGGCGGCGGCTTCTCGCACCGACGGCCGTGGGCGATCGTCTGCGCGATCCAGCCCCCGCGACGGCCACCTGCGCAAGGACTCGAACCCACGCCGACCCCGATCTGCGATATGGAGAGAATCGCTTGCCAGCCGGCGATGGGTGCTTTACCGTGAGTCACCGCATGTCCCTCGCGATCGACATCTCTCCGAGCCCGCTGCACGTCACCGCCATCGGTGGCGCAGCGATGTGCCGGTCGCGCGAGACGTTCGCGCAGCGCACCGACGACACGCCCAGCGGCGTCTAGCGGGAGGTCATCCACATGGCTCCCGCGACGATCGCGGGAGCTGCGCCTCGGGTCCGTAGTGGACGTGGGGCGGGGTGGGACCGCGACACCATCATCAACGCCATCCACGAGTGGGTGGCGACATATGGCGAGCCGCCGCGCGCGGCCGACTGGAACCCGTCCTCGGCGAAGTGGTGCGGGCAGCTGTGGCGCATCGAGCGCTACCGCGCCGGCCGTGCCGACGGGTCCCCGTGGCCCGCGCTGAACTCGGCCAAGCGCCCGTTCGGCGGGTCGCTGAGCGCCGCGATCGTCGCGGCGGGATTCGAGCCGGCCAAGCCGGGCCCGAGGCGGCGCACGGACGTCGACGTCGAGCAGGCCCACCGGGCCGACATGAGCCCGGAGGGTCGCGCGATGGTCGCGGCCGCGCTCGCGCAGGCGCGTGCGGCCGAGCGACGCGTCGCGTGCCTCGAGGCCAGGCTCGAGCGTGCGGGCGATCGTGCGCTGCGCCTGACGGCGGAGCGCGACGCGGCCCGCCGTGCGGGCGTGCGCCGTCCGGCAGCGGACCAGGTCGTCAAGCCGAAGGTCGTTCGTGAGCGCGTCGTCGACGACGCCGCGGTCGCCCGTGCCCGGCGTGCGGCGGCCGGGGCCGCGGCGAAGGCCGACACGACCGTCCGCGCCGCGCGCGAGCAGATCGGCGAGGCGCGGATGGACGCGGCCGAGGCGCGGACGGCAGCGAAGCGGATGGCGGCGAAGCTCGAACGGGCGGAGGCGACGATCGGCACGCTGCGCGACGAGCGGCGCGCGCTGAAGGCCGGCCGGGATCGTCTGGCCGACCGGCTCGTGGCGGCGGAGCGGATGCTCGAGCGTGCTCGGGCGGATGGCGAGCGGGCGCCCGCGGTGGTCACGGTGCGCGAGGTCGCGCCCGAGGCGGCCGAGGTGCGTGCCGCGCGGACCGACGCCGCGCGCGATCGCCGGGCGGCCGCCGAGGCCGAGCTGCGCGTCGCGCGTGCCGAGCGCGAGCTGCGCGAGACCGTGGCCGCGATCCGCGGCGAGGCGCGCAAGCTCACCGCCGCGGAGCTCGCCGAGCTGCGCACCGACGGGCCCGGCGGCCCCGCCGTGATGGCCGAGGCGCTGAAGGCGCTGGCCGTGGCGCGCCGTTTGAACAACCCGATGCGACTGCGGAACGCTCTGCGGCGCGTCGCCCAGGCCGCCGTGACGTGGCAGGAGCGGATCTGAACGATTCGCTCCTGCCGTCCGCGCGTTCACACCCGACGCCGCGCACGATCCATGATCGATCTCGAACGCCTCACAGTGGCGTTCCTGGTGCGGGTGAAGGCACGGGTCCGGTCGGGAGTGCGCGCGCGGGGGCGGACGCGTTGCCGATCGGCTTCCAGCCGCTGCAACTAGGCTGCATTGCTGCTATTTTGCAGGCATGGGCGTCGCCATCACCGTCCGCGACGTGCCCGACGCGGTACGCGACGAGCACGCGGCCCGCGCGGCCCGCGCGGGCAAGTCTCTGCAGGAGTACCTCCGCGCGATGCTGATCGAGTCGGCCGCTCGCCCGCCCGTCGCAGACGTGATCGCGCGCGCGCGCGCCCGCATCGATGCCACCGGCGTCCGGGTGGACAGCGCGGCGAGCCTCGCCGCGCGCGATGCCGAGCGACGATGAGGGCGCGCGTCGCGTCGTCTGCGACGCGTCCGCGCTCGTCGCGCTGCTGCTCGACGGCGGTCCCGACGGACGGTGGGTCGCCGACGCGATCCGCGGCGCGCAGCTGCTCGCGCCGAGCCTCGCCGCGTTCCAAGCCGCGAACGTCATCCGCCGGCACGCCCTCGCCGGGCTGGTGAGCCACGACCAGGCGGCGCAGGCGCACGCCGATCTGCTCGAGCTCACGATCGAGCAGTGGCCGTACGAGCTGCTGTCGCAGCGTGCCTGGGAGTTGCGGGAGAACCTGTCCGTCTACGACGCCGGCTACGTCGCGGTGGCCGAGCTCGCCGACGCGACGCTCGTCACGCTCGTCACGCTCGATCGCCGGTGCGCCTGGGCTGCGCTGCGACATCGCGAGGCCCTGATCGCCCGACCTTCAGCCGAGGATGTTGACCGCCCGGGCGATCACGAGGCCGATCGTCAGCAGCGCGGTGAGCGACTGGACCGCCATCGCGAGCTTCGCCGTCTGGGTGAGCGGCAGCGTGTCCGTCGGGCTGAACGCGGTGGCGTTCGTGACTGACACATACAGATAGTCACCGAATCCCGGTCGCCAGCCGGGCGGGGCGAGCCGCGGGTTATCCATCTGCGGGAACTGGAAGTCCGGGTGGGTGTCCGGATCGGTGTAGCGGGTGACCGGACCGCCGCGATCCATCTCCCAGAACCAGACGGCGAACAGCAGCACGCTCGTGGCCCAGAGCACCGCGCCCGAGAGGATCAGCCGCTGCCCGCCCACGTGACCGCCCACGACGAGGTAGTGCACGAGCAGGACCAGCGATGCGATGTTGGCGAGGCTGACGACGCCGATGACCGCCATCGACAGGCGTCGCCGCCGGCGAGAGTGCTCGGTCGCACGCGTGGGGGCGATCGTCACCAGGACGGCCAGCAGGATGCCCTCGACGATCGGCAGCAGCCACGTCGGCCCGACGGTGACGGCCTCCGGCAGCGCGAAGTTCAGCCCGATCGCGGCGGCGACGGCGATCTGCGCCGGCCAGAACGGGTCGCCGCGCTCGATGCGCCGGACGACGAGCTCGGCCTCCATGCGGACACGGCTGGACATCGCGGGTCGCGGCCGGCGGCGACCGCGTCAGCTCGCGGTCAGGCGCGTGTGGATCTCCCTGGTGAGCGTCTCGATGCGCTCGGTGAGCTCCTTGTCCTGCTGCGTGAGGGCGGTGTTCGTCGCCAGGAGCTCCTTGAGCTCGGAGGTCTGCTGCTTGAGGGCCGCCTCGCGGTCCTCCATGTGCTTCATCACTTCCTCGCGGTGCGCCTCGAGGTGCTCGACCGCCGCCTTGTCGCGGTCGGCCTGGCGCGTCTGCGCGAGCAGGATCAGGGGCGCGGCGTAGGCAGCCTGCGTCGAGAACGCGAGGTTCAGCAGGATGAACGGATACGGGTCCCAGCGCAGCCCGACAGCGACCGCGTTCAGGATGATCCACACGACGACGATGAGCGATTGCGCCGCGATGTAGCGCGGCGTGCCGAGGAAGCGTGCGGCAGCCTCCGCCCGCCGGCCGAAGTTGTCCTCGCCGAATGCGCTGTGGCCGGTTGACATGCAGTGGGGTTCGCGAGCGAGGCAGGCGATCCTGCGCTACCGGTTGCGTGCGGCGGCCGCGGTGCCTGCGCGGCGTGTCGGCGGCTCGTCGCCGGCGAGATCTCCGAGCAGGTCGCGGGTCTCCTCGAGCCGGCCGGTGAGGATCTGCTTCGCGACCTCGAGCAGCTGGAAGATCCGCGGGTCCTTGACGCGATAGAAGACGCTGGTGCCGGCGCGCCGGCTCTCGAGCAGTCCCTGGCGGCGCATCGCCGTGAGGTGTTGCGAGGTGCCGCTGGAGTCGAGCTCGAGCGCGGCCTGCAGCGAGCCGACGCTCTGCTCGCCCTCGCGCAGCAGCTCGAGGATCCGGACGCGGGCGGGATGGCCGAGCAAGCGGAAGAACTCGGCCTTCAGCCGGTAGATCGGTTCGGTGTCGCCACGCGCACGATGGCCGGCATCAGCAGTCATCGAAGTCCGGTCAGCCTATCACCTTACTATCTTAAGAAATTATAAGATAACGGCATGACCAGCGTTCAGACCTCGACCACGACACGCGGGGCGGCCGCATGAGCCCGCTGGCGCGGCTGGTCGGGCTGCTGCCGCAGCGCGCGGATTGGCAGGCGGTGCGGCGCTCGCCGCGCCGCGACCTGATCGCCGGCGTCACGGTCGCGATCGTCGCGCTCCCGCTCGCCCTGGCGTTCGGCGCCACCTCCGGCCTCGGCGCCCAGGCGGGCCTCGTCACGGCGGTGATCGCCGGCGCCGTCGCCGCGATCTTCGGCGGCTCGAACCTTCAGGTCTCGGGCCCGACCGGGGCCATGACCGTCGTCCTCGTACCGGTGGTCCACCACTTCGGAGCGCGCGGGGTCTTCATGGTCGGGGCGATGGCGGGGATCGTGCTGATCGTCCTCGCGCTCGCGCGCTGTGGACGCTACGTGCGCTACCTGCCGCTGCCCGTGCTCGAGGGGTTCACCGCGGGCATCGCGGTCGTCATCGCCCTGCAGCAGGTCCCCGCGGCGCTCGGCGTGCGCAACGCGCACGGAGACAAGGTGTGGGCCGTCGCGATCGACGCGGCCGGGAAGTTCGCCTCCCACCCGCAGCCCGCCCCGGTGCTGCTCGCGCTCGCGGTCGCGACGGTGATGCTGGCGGGCGCCCGCCGGCGGCCGGGGATCCCGTTCTCGCTTGTCGCAATCGCGGCCGCGACGATCCTGGTCGCGGTCCTCCCGATCCATGTCGCGGTGCTCGGCGCGTTGCCGTCCTCCATGCCCGCGCCCTCGCTCGGCTTCGTCGACCTCGGCAACCTGCGCGAGCTGCTGCCGTCCGCGCTCGCCGTCGCGGCGCTCGCCGCACTGGAGAGCCTGCTCTGCGCGACGGTCGCCGACGGCATGAGCGT
>DASXCR010000222.1:0-10318 GCA_036491075.1 Solirubrobacteraceae bacterium | reverse complement strand
TCGGGGAAGACGCGGTTCGCACGCGCGATCGTCTGCATCAGCGTGTGGTTGCGCATCGGGCGGTCGAGGTAGATCGTCGAGCACGACGGGACGTCGAAACCCGTCATCCACATCGCGCAGACGAAGACGAGCCGGAAGCGGTCGTCGGGATCCTTGAAGCGCTCGTCGAGGTTCTCGTCGAGCATGCGCTTGCGATGCGGCGCGATGTCGAGTCCGACGGCCTGGAGGTCGGCGATCTCGTTCTGGGCCTGCGACACCACGACCGCCATGTCCGTGTCGAGCATGAACGCGATCTGCTCTTCGAGCCCGACCCGCTCGAGCTTGGGTAGGCGCGCCGCTCGCCCGCGCAGCTCGGCGAGATGGCTCGCCCACTCCTCGGTCACGAGGTCGTACATGCGCACGGCGGTCGCCTTGTCGATCGCGACGAACATCGCCTTGCCGAGAAACCCGCGTCCGACGAAGTGGCGCACGAGATCGGCGGCGAGGCGACGCAATCGCTCGGGTCGCGTGATGAGCTGGTACTCGGTCGCGAAGCGGCGCGACAGCGCCTGCTCCTGGGAATCGTCGAGCTCGGCGTCCTCGAGGATCGCGGCGAGCTCGTCGTCGAAGCGGTCGTTGATGATCTGCAACTCGGGGATGCGGTTCTCGTAGTACAGCGGGACCGTCGCCCCGTCCTCGATCGAGTCGCGGAAGTTGTAGGTCGACACGTAGTCGCCGAAGACCTCGCGCGTGCGCTGCTCGTCGCCGGCGATGAGCGGGGTGCCGGTGAAGCCGAGAAAGCCGGCGTTCGGGAGTGCCCGGCGCATGTTGAGCGCCAGCGACGAGTGCTGCGAGCGGTGCGCCTCGTCGGTGATGACGATGATGTCGTCGCGCTCGGAGCAGACCGGCATCTCCTCGCCCTCGTCGGGCCGGAACTTGTGAATCAGCGAGAAGACGTAGCGGTGATCCTCGCCGAGCAGCCGGCGCAGGTGCTTGGAGGTTCGCGCAGCAGCGAGACGATCGTCGTGCTGTCGAGTGCCGTGTACTCCCGCGGCAGCACGCCAGTGAGGCCCGGATTGTGCTTCTCGACGAGCCGCATCGCCTCGTTGACGGCGCGGCCGAGATCGGCGCCCTCCGGACGATCGAGCATGTAGCCGAAGCGCGCCGCGTCATCGAGGTAGATGACGCCCGCCGCCTGGTAGTCCTGCGGGCCGATCGTGCGACGCGCCGATGCCTTGGCCTCGATCCCGTCGCGCGCCGCCACGAACGTCGCCTCGGCGAAGCGCAGGAAGATGAGGCCCATGACGGGAGTGCCGTACTCCGACGCCTTCAGGCCGGAGTTCGCCCGCAGTTCGTCGGCTGCGTCCCACAGGCTCTTCTCGAGATCGGCGAGGTCAGGAGCCACGGTGCCCTCTGCCTGGCGGGGGTGCGATGGTCACGGCGCGACTCTACTTCTGCGTGCGCTCAGCCGGACCGAAGCGCGACGGAGCGCTCCACGGCACGGCGCTGACGAAGGCGCAACGTTCGCCAAGCTGCGATGGAGATCCGCTCCCTGCGTCGTTACCGTGTCGCGGATGTACGACGACAGCGTGATCGCGGAGGCCGCGGATCGCATCACGACCGCCGCGCCTGGCGCACAGGTGATCCTCTTCGGCTCGCATGCGCGTGGCGAGGCCCACGAGAACAGCGACCTCGACCTCCTCGTCGTGGAGCCGGTCGTCGATGACGCCGCCGGCGAGCAGGTCCGGCTGCGCCGTGCGTTGGTCGGACTGAGGTTGTTCGTGGACGTCGTGGTCGTCAGTGCGGCGGACGCCCAGCGACTGCGCGGGGTCCGATCCAGCGTGGTCGGCGCTGCCCTCGCCGAAGGTCGAGTTCTCGTCGCGTGACGTCGGAGGTCGCCCGCGGGCTGCTCGCGCGTGCCCACGACGATGCAGCTGCCGCGCGGGCAGCGCTCGCGATCGGAGCGGTTACGGACGCCATCGTCGGGTTTCATGCTCAGCAAGCGGTCGAGAAGTCCCTCAAGGCGGTGCCCCATCCACGACGTGGCGTTTCCGTTCACGCACGATCTCGAGGGACTCCTCGAGCTCTGCGCCGCATCCGGCCTCCAGCCGCCTGAGGAGATCGTGCGCGACGCCGGCGCGCTGACTCCCTACGCGGTCCGTCATCGCTACGGCGGCGACCCACCCGGACTCCTCGCTCGAGACGCTGCCGTTCGCCTTGCCGGGTCCGCCGTCGACTGGGCCGATCAGCTGCTCGCCGGCTGAGCACGCGCCCGGATCCGACGCTGAGTCGCTACTCGTCCTCGACGAACTCCAGGATCGCCTCGAGGGTGACGTCGTAGCCGAGCGTGTCGCCGCCGGTCGGCAGCTGCTCCTGCCAGTCCAGGCCGAAGTCGCGGCGGTCCACGACGGTCGACAGCTCGATCCCGACGCGGTTCTCGGGGCTCAGCAGCCCCGGGCCGGGGAGGCCGATCCTGCCGGTCGCCTCGACCTCGCGGGTGTGTCCGTGGATCGTCAGCTCGCCCGGCACGACGATCGCGCGGGTCTCGTCGCCGCGGAACTCCGACACGACCCAGCGCACCTCGGGGAAGCGCGCCGCGTCGAGGAACTCGTCGGAGAGCATGCGGTCGCGGATGACCGGGTTGTTGAGGTCGAGGCTCGACACCGGCACGGTGGCGACGAGCGTCCCGGCCGCGGCGTCGAGCGTCGCGTCGATCTCCGCGAATCCCGCGCGGTAGTCGCGCAGGCCGAGGTGGCGGACCTTGAACGTCACCGACGAGAAGAAGCGGTCGGCGCGCCAGACGCCGCCGGACAGGTGCTGCTCGAGGAACGTCGACGGCTGCGCGGCCATGAGCGGACTGTAGTCGCCCGCGGCAGGCACCTCCCGCGGCCCGGCGCAGACCACCGAAATCTTGCGCCGATCGCGTGACGCCTGACGAATGCGTCGGCGATGCATGAGTGGGTCGACGGGCTGGGCACAGTGCGATAGCACGGGCCCTGCCCGCCGGGCCGCTCAGGCGCGCCGAGGCGCCGTCAGGCGTTACGCGATGAGGGGGATGATGAGAATCGCGACGATGTTCGCGACCTTGATCATCGGGTTGATCGCCGGGCCCGACGTGTCCTTGTAGGGGTCGCCGACGGTGTCGCCGGTGATCGAGGCCTCGTGGGCGAGCGTGCCCTTGCCGCCGAACGCGCCCTCCTCGATGAGCTTCTTGGCGTTGTCCCACGCGCCGCCGCCGGCGGTCATCGAGACGGCCATGAAGAGACCCACGACGATGACGCCGATCAGCAGGCCGCCGAGCATCTCGACGCTCAGCACGCCGACGATCAGCGTGAAGACGATCGGGATCAGCGACGGGATGATCATCTCGCGCTGCGCGGTCTTCGTCACGATGTCGACGCAAGTCGCGTAGTCGGGCTTCTCGGTGCCGTCCATGATGCCCGGCTTCTCCTTGAACTGCCGCCGGACCTCCTCCACGACGGCGCCGCCGGCGCGGCCCACGGCCTCCATCGAGAGTGCCGCGAAGAGGTAGACCATCATGCCGCCGATGAGCAGGCCCATCAGCACCTTCGGGTTGTCGAGGAGGAACGAGACCGGCGCCTTGCCGTCCTTGGTGAGCTCCTTCTCGAGCTCGATCTTGAACGCCGCGAACAGCACGAGCGCGGCAAGCACGGCCGAGCCGATCGCGTAGCCCTTGGTGACGGCCTTCGTCGTGTTGCCGACCGCGTCGAGCGGATCGGTCACGTTGCGCACGTCCTCGGGCATGTCCGCCATCTCGGCGATACCGCCGGCGTTGTCCGTGATCGGTCCGAACGCGTCGAGCGCGACGATCAGCCCGCAGAGGCCGAGCTGCGCCATGACCGCGACGCCGATGCCGTAGATGCCGCCGAGCTGATCGGCGCCGTAGATGCCGAGCGCGAGCACGATCGCCGGCAGAGCGGTGGCCTGCATGCCCTGCGACAGGCCGGAGATGATGTTCGTCGCGTGGCCGGTCTGCGAGGCCTCGGCCGTCTTCTTCACCGGGTTGAAGCGCGTCGAGGTGTAGTAGTCGGTGATCAGGAACAGGCACGCCGTGACGCCGAGCCCGATCAGGGTGCAGAGGTACAGATCGCCGACGGACGGCAGCGTGGAGTTCGTCACCGAGCCCGCCGGGAAGGCGAGCCCGTCCATCAGCCACTTCGTGACGGGATAGAAGGCGATCGCGGCGATGACGCCCGACACGACGAGCCCCTGGTACAGCGCGCGCTCGACCTTGCCCGCTGCCGACTTGACGGCGAACGTGCCGATGATCGACGCGACGATCGCGACGCCGCCGAGCACGAGCGGGTACAGCGCGGCCTGGGTCGCGTTGCCGCCGCCGAACGTCAGGACGCCGAGCAGCATGACCGCGACGGCCGTCACCGCGTACGTCTCGAAGAGGTCCGCCGCCATGCCGGCGCAGTCGCCGACGTTGTCGCCGACGTTGTCGGCGATCACGGCCGGGTTGCGCGGGTCGTCCTCGGGGATGCCCGCCTCGACCTTGCCGACGAGGTCCGCGCCGACGTCGGCGCCCTTCGTGAAGATGCCGCCGCCGAGCCGCGCGAAGACGGAGATCAGCGAGCCGCCGAAGCCGAGCCCGATGAGCGCGTCGACGGCCTCCTTCTGCGTCTTGTCGAAGATCAGCGTGAGGACGCCGTAGTAGCCGGCGACGCCGAGCAGCGCGAGGCCGACGACGAGCATGCCGGTGATCGCGCCGCCGCGGAAGGCGGCGTTCAGCGCGGGCGGGATGCCGCCGCGCGCGGCCTCGGCGACGCGGCAGTTGGCCCGCACCGAGACGTTCATGCCGATGAAGCCGGCCGCGGCCGACAGGCAGCCGCCGATCGCGAAGCCGATCGCGACCTCGATCGACTGCAGCGGGATCAGCACGATGAAGAGCAGCACCCCGACGATGCCGATCGTCGTGTACTGGCGCCGGAGATACGCCGAGGCGCCCTCCTGCACGGCCCTCGAGATCTCCACCATGCGCTCGTTGCCCGGCGACAGCGCGAGCAGCGAACGTGTGGTCAACGCGCCGTAGAGCACCGCCAGGCCGGCGCACACCAAGGCGACGACGACCCCATGGTCAATCAGGAATGTACTCAAGGGAACAGCCTCCAGAGTTGTTGCGCAAACGAGCACCGATGCGGCCGCACGGCCTCGCCGTACGAACGCAGAGCAGCCACCCCCAGCCGCGAGAAACGCGCGCGCCAGTGTAACCGCAGCGGCGGCGTCAACGCGCCGCGGCGGCCGGCAGGCGCCCGCGTCGGCGCCGGTCGCGGCCGGCGCGAGCGTCCTCGGACCCGCCCTTCCGCCCGCGGCGAGCGGGCGGGATTCGCTCAGCGGCCGGGCACTCGGAGGCGCCTACTCCGATCAGCGGCCGGGCACCCAGAGCCGCCCGCTGGACACCGCCGAGTCCGGCTCGCCGGGCGTGGGCGGCGCGGCGGGCTCGGCCGCGGGCGGGGCGGACGGAGCTCCGGCGGGGGCCTTCGCCCCGGAACGCGCGTAGGCGAGTTGCAGCTGCGAGAGCGCGTCGCGGACCTGCTTGGCGTCGGGGCCGAGCGTCGGCTCGACGAGCGGCACCAGCGCGCGCACGGCCTCGATCGCGAGGCGCACCTGCTCGAAGTCCGGCTCGCCGTCGTCGGGCTGACCGGTCAGGCCGGCGCGGCGCGCAGCGAGGTTCAGCAGCGATATCACGGTCTGGATCAGGACGTCGTCGACGCGGATCGCGGCGAGCTCGGCCTCGTAGGCCGCGCGCAGCTCCTCGTCGGACATCGCGTCGGGATCGGGCGGCGTGCTGGCGGGGTCCGTACTCATGCGGGCACCTCCTGGGCGTAGGTGGTCGTGGTCTCGCGCACCGTCTCAGCGTAGACGTCGCGCAGATCCGCTCCGGCGAGCAGCGCGGCGCGCTGGCGCTGGGCGCCGTTGGGACCGTCGAGCGCGGGCTCGATCCGCAGCTCGCGGCGCACCGGCTCCGTCCAGGACCACAGCTCGTCCACGGCCGCGCGCGTCGGGATCTCGACGCCGCGGCGCAGGTCGATCATGCGCCCGTCCATCCCGAAGCGGATCGCCCGCCAGACGTTCTCCTCGATCAGCCGGTGCGGCGGATCCTCGGACGCAACGCCGTCGTCGACGTCGCGCAGCGCCTGCGCCGCGCACGCGACGATCAGCGCGGCGAGGCCCTCGGACTCGCCGGCCGTGACCTGCGCGTCGGCGATCCGCACCTCGACCGTGCCGTAGGACGCGTGCGGGCGCACCGACCACCAGACCTGCGTGTACTCGACGATCGAGCCGGTCGCGATCAGCAGCTCGATGTACGCGCGGTAGGCGCGCCAGCCACCGAAGGCGTCGGGCACGCCGCAGCGCGGGAAGGACTTCGTGAACGTCTGGCTGCGGACGGAGTGCAGCAGCGTGTCGCGGCCCTCGAGGAACGGCGAGCTCGCGCTGACGGCGAGCAGCAGCGGCAGGACCGGGCGCAGGCGGTCGCACAGCGCGACGGCGCGGTCGGCGCCGCGCACGCCGACGTGGACGTGCAGCGAGAACGTGTTGTTGCGGCGCGCGACGTAGCCGAGCCCGTCGACGACGCGACGGTAGTGCTCGGTGTCGATGTTGCGCTGCTCGCGGTAGTCGGCCCACGGGTGCGCGCCCGTCGAGCCGAGCGCGATGCCGCGCCGCGCCGCCAGCGCGAACAGCCGCCGGCGCCGGTCGCGCTGGTTTGAGATCGCGTCGTGCAGGTCCTCGCCGCGGCCCGAGATGATCTCGATCTCCGACGAGATCAGCTCGCCGGTGATCGCATCCTGCAGGCCGGGGTCCTCGGCGGCGGCGTCGCGCAGCTCCTCGAAGCGCGGCACGAGGTCGAGCGTCTGGGGGTCGAGCACCGCGAACTCCTCCTCGAGGCCGACCGTGAGGTCGGTCGAGTTCGCGAACATCTCCTCGGTGCGGTTGAGGTCGATGGGCATGGAGCCGGGCCGGCGGAGCGCTGCTACGTGAGGTAGAAGTACAGCGCGTAGAGCAGATCGACCGCCGGCGAGGACGTGTGCACGGTCACGTCGGGGGGCACGGACAGCAGTGCCTCGGCGTAGTTGAAGATGATCTTCACGCCCGCCTCGACGAGGTCGTCGGCGATCGGCTGCGCCGCGACCGTCGGGACCGCGAGGACGCCGACGACGATGTCCTCGTGCTCGACGACCGAACGCAGCTCGGAGCTGTGGCGCACGCGCGCGCTGCCGACCGTCTGGCCGATCTTGCGCTTGTCGGTGTCGAAGATCGCGACGAGCCGGAAGCCGTGGTCGGCGAAGATGTCCGACGAAGCGATCGCCTGGCCGAGGTGGCCGGCGCCGAACAGCGCGATGTTGTGCTGTCCGGAGGTGCGCAGGATCTTGCGGATCTCCGAGACGAGCGCGTCGACGTTGTAGCCGACGCCGCGCTTGCCGAACTTGCCGAAGCCGGAGAAGTCGCGCCGGATCTGGGTCGAGTTGACGTGCGTGTAGTCGCTGAGCTCGCGCGAGGAGATCGTCTCCTTGCCCATCTTCTTGGCCTGCGTGAGCACCTGCAGGTAGCGCGAGAGGCGCGCCGCGACCCCGAGCGAGAGCCGCTCGCCAATCGCGAACGTGCCGTCGACCGGCGACGACGCGTCGGCCGGAGCGGGCTGTGAGAGAACGCGATCGCCGGGCGTCATCGAGCGGTTCACTCTATCCAGATGCTTCCGCAGAGCGGCCCCCTCGACGAAGTGCTCGAACAGCTCGACGCCGTCGAGCGCGACGACCGGGATGCGCTCCAGGTAGGCGGCGTGCAGCGCGTCGTCGGTCGTGATGTCGATCTCGGTGAACGGCGCGCCGACGGCCTCGATGACGGCCCGCGCGTCGTCGCAGAGGTGGCAGCCGGGGCGGCCGTAGAGGATCAGCCCGCGCGGGGGCGGCTGTGTCGCGGGCGTGGCCATCTACGCGAGCGCCCGCTCCCCCGACGCGTAGGCATCCAGCGCGAGGTAGCGCGGGAACGGCTGCGCCTCGACGAAGCGGCCGGCCGACGCGATCATCGCCGCGTTGTCGGTGCACAGCGCGCGCGGCGGGATGCCGACCGCGACGCCGAGTCCCGTCAGCCGCTCGCGCAGCGGCCCGTTCGCCGCGACGCCGCCGCCGATGGCGAGGCGGCCTGCGGCGCCGTCGCCGGCCGCTGCGAGGGCGCGCTCGCAGCGACCGGCGAGCGCCTCGACGATCGCGTGCTGGTAGCTGGCCGCGAGATCCGCGCGGCGCGCCCGCGCCGCGTCCTCGCCGAGGTCGCGCACGCGATACAGCAGCGCGGTCTTGACACCCGCGAAGGAGAAGTCCAGGCCCTCCAGGCCGCGCGCGACCGGGAAGGCGAACGCCTGCGGGTCGCCGTCGCGCGCGAGGCGCTCGAGCGCAGGGCCGCCGGGGAACGGCAGCCCGAGCAGCCGGGCGCCCTTGTCGAAGGCCTCCCCCGCGGCGTCGTCGAGCGTGCGCCCCAGGACCGTGAACGTCGCGTGGTCCTCGACGCGCGCGAGCAGCGTGTGCCCGCCGCTGGCGAGCAGGCACAGAAACGGCGGCTCCATGATCGCCTCGCCGCCGGGGCCTGCGTCCGCGCGCAGGAAGTTCGCAGCGACGTGCCCCTGGAGGTGGTCGACCGGCGCGAGCGGCAGCCCGCGCGCGGCGGCGATCGCCTTCGCCGTCGCGACGCCGACGAGCAGCGCGCCGACGAGGCCCGGCCCCTGCGTGACCGCGACGAGGTCGATGTCGTCGAGCGTCGCACCCGCCGTGCGCAGCGCGTCGTCGACGGCGGCGTTGGCGAGCTCGAGATGGTGGCGCGAGGCGATCTCCGGGACGACGCCGCCGTAGGCATCGTGGATGCCCTGCGAGGAGATGACGTTCGAGCGCACGTCGCCGGCGCCGGTCACGACCGCGGCGCAGGTGTCGTCGCAGCTCGTCTCGATGCCGAGGATCAGGGCGGGCGCGGCCATCATGCGGGAGCGGGGTTCGGCACGTCGTCGAAGCGGCCCGAGAGCGTCGAGGGGGTGCGCCACATGATGACCGCGTCCTCGCCGTTGTCCTGGTAGTAGCGCCGCCGGCGCCCGGCGGCGCGGAAGCCGTAGCGCTCGTACAGCGCGATCGCCCCGACGTTCGACTCGCGCACCTCGAGCGTGTAGCGCGCGCGCTCGTCGTCGATGCGCTCGATCAGGGCGCTCAGCAGCAGGGTCGCGATGCCGCCGCGCCGGTGGGCCGGGTCGACGGCGACGTTCATGATGTGCCAGACGGTGTCATAGCGCGAGCAGACGAGGTAGCCGACGAGCTGGCCGTCGATGTCGGCGGCGACCGACACGCCCGACGACTTCGACAGCTCGAGCACGAACATCGCCAGCGACCACGGCGTCGAGAAGACGCGCCGCTCGAGGCCGATGATCTGGGGCAGGTCCGCATAGGTCAGGCGGCGGATGTGGACGGCTGCGGCGGTCACGGCTTGCTTCGCACGGCGTCGGGCTTGCGCAGGTAGTCGGGGACGACGAGGTCGCGATCGGACCCGCGTCGCGCCCGCAACGCGAGCCGGCAGATCGTCCGTGCGCTGACGCCGTGTCGCGGCGAGTCGTCCTCGGGCACGATGCACCCGGCGGCCTGCAGATCGTCGCGAAATCGTAGCGCCCCGTCGCCGACCGCCAGCCAGCCCGCGCCGCCCAGCGCGCCGGCGTTCGCGGGGGCGGCGGCCCGCGGCGCGAGCACCCGCTCGCCGTCGCGCCAGCCCGCGACGAAGACCTCGCCGCGCCGCGCGTCGACGACCGCGAGCACGCCCCGACCGGGGCCGGCGTCGGGCGCGGCGGCCGCCGCGAGCGCCTCGAGCGTCGAGACGCCGACGAGCTCGGCCCGCGCCGCCTGCGCGAGGGCGCGAGCGGTCGCGACGCCGATCCGCAGGCCGGTGAAGCCGCCTGGCCCGAGCCCCACGGCGATCCGGTCGACGGCGGCGAACGCGATCCCGGCCTCCGCCAGCAGCTCGTGTGCCTCCGGCAGCAGGCGCGCCGCGTGCCCCGGCCGCTCGCCCGCGACCGGGTCGTGCCGGCGCTCGGTCGCTCGTCCGGGCGCGTCGGAGTCCAGCAGCGCGACGACGGTCGCCGCCGTCGCGGTGTCGAAGCCGAGGACGATCACGGTCCCACGCGTACGAGGCGACGGTCGCCGCCGCAGTGCTCGAGGTGCACGCGCGCGACGACGCGGTCGGGATCCAGGCCCACCGGCGAGCCGACCTCGGGCCACTCGACGAACGCGACGCGATCGCTGCCGAGCTCGTCGGCGAGCAGTGCCGGATCCTCGTCTGCGACGTCGCC
>DASXCR010000221.1:0-3997 GCA_036491075.1 Solirubrobacteraceae bacterium | reverse complement strand
GCGCGCTCGGCGAGGGCGGTGATCGTCAGGCTCGGGTTCACGCCGACGTTCGCCGGCACGACCGAGCCGTCGCAGACGAGCAGGCTCTCGTAGCCGAACACGCGATGGCGGGCGTCGACGACGCCGTCCTGCGGCGAGCGGCCGATCACGACCCCGCCGAGGATGTGCGCCGTCGTGGGGATGCTCGCGATCGCCTCCAGCAGCGAGCTCTGCGGCACGCCGCCGATCTCCTTCGCCATCCACTCCGCGGCCTGGTTGGCGATCGGGATGAACGTCGGGTTCGGCTTGTCGCGGTTCTGCTCGGTCTGCAGCCGCATGGAGCCGCGGCGGCCGGGGCGGGGGCGCAGCGCGATCGCGTTGTCGAGCGTCTGCATGACGAGCAGGATGATCGTCCGCCGCGACCACGCGCGCGGGCTCAGCATGCGGACGAAGTCGACCGGGTGGCGCAGCACGGCGGCGATCAGCTTCAGCGGCCGCGTGACGCGGGTCCCGTCGCCGACGAGCACCGTGTGCAGCAGGTTCATCGAGTCGCCCGCGTGGCCGTAGCTGACCGTCTCGATGTGGGTGTTCTCGTCGGGGTAGATCGAGCCCGAGATCGCGACGCGCTTGGTGTAGTCGACGCTGTCGTCCTTCGCCGTGACCGCCAGGATCGCCTCGCTGTTCGTGCGCACGAGCTCGCCGATGCGCCCCGAGACGTTCGGCAGCGAGCCGTTGTGGCGGCAGCGCTGCAGGAGCTTGTTGGTCCCGAGCGCGCCGCCGGAGAGCACGACCCCGCGAGCGGTGTGGGTGCGGCGGTCCTTGCGCAGCCACGCGCCGGTGCGCTCGGTCACGACGCGGTAGCCGTCCGAGCCGTCCGACGCGCCGAGCGGCGTGACGTCGACGACGGTGCGATCGGGCGTGACCTGCATGCCGGCGCGCTCGGCGAGCCAGAGGTAGTTCTTCGGGAGCGTGTTCTTCGCGCCGGTCGGGCAGCCGACCATGCAGCGCCCGCAGCCGATGCAGCCCGTGCGCGCCGGGCCCTCGCCGTCGAAGTAGGGATCGGGGACCGTGACCCCCGCCTCGCCGAAGAAGACCCCGACGCGCGTCTTCGCGTAGGAGGCCTGGGCGCCGATGTGCTCGCCGAAGCGGCGCAGCGTGTCGTCGGCGGGGTCGTCGGTAGTGACGGTCGCGACGCCGAGCATCCGCTCCGCCTCGTCGAAGTGGGGGGCGAGCGCCGCCTCCCAGTCGTCCTCGAGGCCCGCCCACTGCGGGTCGTCGTAGAACTGCGTGCGCGCGCGGTAGAGCGTGTTCGCGTAGCCGAGGCTGCCGCCGCCGACCCCCGCTCCGCTGATGATCGTGACGTCCTTGAACAGCGACAGGCGGAAGATGCCGCGCAGCCCGAGCCGGGGGGCGAAGAAGTAGCGCCGGACGTCCCAGGTGGACTTCGGAAACTCGTGGTCGGCGAAGCGCCGGCCGGACTCGAACATCCCGACGCGATAGCCCTTCTCCGTCAGCCGCAGCGCCGAGACGCTGCCGCCGAATCCCGACCCCACGACGATCCAGTCGTAGTCGTACTCGCGGGCAGACCATGCCATGGGCCTGAGCCTAGCGAAAAAATGACGGGGGCGTCAGGTTTCGGGACCGGTCCGCGACCGGCGGGGACCGCGCGCTCGGGCTCCCACATCCGTCCGCATCGGCGTACGAGGCATAAGGCTGCGTCTATGCTTCAGGCCAACGTCCGCGGCCCGGGAGAAGCGCCTCATGCACACGTTCAGCACACTCGCGCTCAGGCGCGGATACGGGGTTGCGCCACGTCGCGGCCGGTCGGCACCCACCGGGCTGGCGCTCGCTCTCCTCGCCACGCTCGGCCTGACGGCGGCGTTCGCCCCGGCCGCCTCCGCACGCCCGTTCAAGGCCGTCTGCGGCGTCGCGCCGCTGCGCCACGCGCGCTGCAACGCCGAGGTCGTGACGACGAGCACCGCCGCCGGGGCCGCGCCGCTCGTCGCCGCCGCGCCGAGCGGCTTCGGCCCCGTCTCGCTGCAGAGCGCCTACAACCTCGCCACGGCCGCGGCGACCGCCGGCGGCACGCAGACGGTCGGGATCGTCGACGCGATGGACGACCCCAACGCCGAGGCCGATCTCGGCGTCTACCGCGGCCAGTTCGGGCTCGGCGCCTGCACGACGGCCAACGGCTGCTTTCGCAAGGTCAGCCAGACCGGCACCACCAGCTACCCGCGGGCCGACGCGGGCTGGTCCGAGGAGATCTCGCTCGACCTCGACATGGTCTCGGCGATCTGCCCGAAGTGCCACATCCTGCTCGTCGAGGCGTCGTCCACCAGCCTGGCGAACCTCGGTACGGCGGTGAACCGGGCCGTCACGATGGGCGCGACCCAGGTCTCCAACAGCTACGGCGGCAGCGAGTACGCCGGTGAGACCAGCGACCAGCAGACCTACTACAACCACCCGGGCGTCGACGTCGTCGCCAGCTCGGGCGACAACGGCTACGGGGTCGAGTTCCCGGCCGCCTCGCAGTACGTCACCGCGGTCGGTGGGACGCACCTCGTGACGGCGAGCAACGCCCGCGGCTGGACCGAGACGACCTGGAGCGGCGCCGGCAGCGGCTGCTCGAGGTACGTCGCCAAGCCGGCCTGGCAGCACGACACGGGCTGCGCGCGGCGCACGGTCGCCGACGTCTCCGCGGTCGCCGACCCGAACACCGGCGTGGCGGTCTACGACAGCTACCAGCAGTCGCCGTCATGGCTCGTCTTCGGCGGCACGAGCGTCGCGTCGCCGATCGTGGCCGCGGTCGACGCCCTGGCCGGCGGTCGTGCGCCCGGCTCGACCTACGGCTCGTTCGCGTACTCCAACCTCGGTCTCTTCAACGACGTCACGTCCGGCTCCAACGGCTCCTGCCGCGGCAGCTACCTCTGCACCGCGGTCGCCGGCTACGACGGGCCGACCGGCCTCGGCACGCCGAACGCGATCAGCACGGTGACCGCGCCCCCGGTGGCTCCAATCAACACCGTGCCGCCGGCGATCACCGGCACGCCGACGCAGGGGCAGGTCCTCAGCACGAGCACCGGCACGTGGACCGGCTCGCCGGCGCCGACCTACGGCTACCAGTGGACGCGCTGCGCGACCGTCTGCACGGCGATCTCGGGAGCGACGAGCTCGACCTACACGCTGGCCGCGCCGGACGTCGGCCAGAACATCGGGGTCACGGTGACCGCGACCAACGCGGCCGGCGGCGCGTCGAGCAACTCGGTCAGCGTCGGACCGATCGCCCCGCTGCCCGCGGCGCCCGCCGACTTCTCGCTCAGCGCATCGCCGGCCAGCCAGACGGTCGCGCGCAACGCGACCGCCACGTACGTGGTGACCGTCAAGGACCTCAACGGCTTCGACAAGGCCGTGAACCTGACGATCGCCGGCCTCCCGAGCGGGGCGACGGCGAGCTTCAGCCCCGCGTCGGCCACGACGACCTCGACGCTCACCGTCCACGCGCCGACGACCGCGGGCCTGTTCGGGACGACCTCGACGCTGACGATCACCGGCGTCTCGGGGACGCTCACGCACAGCACGACGGTCAGCCTCACGGTCCGGGGGCTGCTCGGGTAGTCCGCCGGGCGCCGGGTCGCCGGGCGGCCGGGGTCGCCAAGCGGCCGGGGCCGCCGGGTGCGGGCGGCCCGGGCCGCCCAGGTCGCCCGGGCCGCGGGGTCGCCGGGTGCGGGCGGTCCGGCCCGCACCGGCTCGCCGGGCCGCGGGCCGTCGAGTACGGCGGCGTCCCGCTACAGCGGGATGTTGCCGTGCTTGCGCTTCGGCGGCTGGGCGCGCTTGGTCTGCAGCGCCTGCAGGGCCGCGATGACCTTCGGGCGCGTCTCGTGGGGCACGATGACGTCGTCGACGTAGCCGCGCTCGGCCGCGGAGTAGGGGTTGGCGAAGCGCGCGCGGTAGTCGTCCATGAGCTTGTCGCGGCGCGCGTCGGGCGTCGGCGAGCGGGCGATGTCGCGCTTGTAGATGA
>DASXCR010000220.1:0-6017 GCA_036491075.1 Solirubrobacteraceae bacterium | reverse complement strand
GGCCAACCCGCGCCACGCGATCGTGCGCACGGCGTGGCTGTTCGGCGCCGGCGGCAAGAACTTCGTCGACACGATGCTGGCGCTCGGCGCGCAGCGTGAGGAGGTCTCGGTCGTGACCGATCAGGTCGGCTGCCCGACGTGGACGGGCCATCTCGCCGGCGCGCTCGTGGCGCTCGCCGAGCGCCCGGACGCGACCGGCATCTATCACGTCGCCGGTGCGGGCTCGTGCTCGTGGAACGAGCTCGCGTCCGAGGTCTTCCGGCGCGCCGGCCTGGACTGCCGCGTGCTCCCCGCGACCAGCGAGCAGTTCGTGCGCCCCGCGAAGCGCCCGGCCTACAGCGTGCTCGGCTCCGAGCGAGCGGATGCGGTGTCGCTCGCGCCGTGGCAGGACGGCGTCGCGGAATACCTCGCCACGCGGGTGACGGCATGAAGCTGCTCGTCTGCGGCGGCGCCGGCTTCATCGGCTCGAACTTCGTGCGGCTGCGCCTGCGCGACCACGACGACGAGATCGTCGTGCTCGACAAGCTCACCTACGCCGGGCGCCGCGAGAACCTCGCGGGCCTCGACGTCGGCTTCGTGCACGCCGGGATCGAGGACGCGGCCGCGGTGGCCGACGCGATCCGCGGCGTCGACGCGGTCGTCAACTTCGCCGCCGAGACGCACGTCGACCGTTCGATCGCCGACCCCGACGCGTTCGTCCGCACGCATGCGCTGGGCACGTGGGTGCTGCTCGAAGCGGCGCGCCGCGCGGGCGTGCGCTACCTGCAGGTCTCGACGGACGAGGTCTACGGCTCGATCGAGGACGGCTCGTTCACCGAGAGCTCCCCGCTCGCCCCGTCGTCGCCGTACAGCGCGACGAAGGCCGGCGCCGACCTGCTCGTGTCCAGCTACTTCCACACGTTCGGCCTCGAGACGCTGATCTGCCGCGGCTCGAACAACTACGGGCCCTACCAGTACCCCGAGAAGCTGATCCCCCTGATGGTCCTCAACGCCCTGCACGGCGATCGCCTGCCGGTCTACGGGGACGGGATGCAGGTGCGCAACTGGCTCTACGTGGAGGACTTCGGGCGCGGCATCGGGCACGTGCTCGAGCACGGCACGCCAGGCGAGGCCTACAACGTCGGCGGTCCCGACGAGTGTCCGAACATCGAGGTGGTCCAGCGGATCATCGAGCTGACGGGCGCCGACGAGGGACTGCTGCAGTACGTCACCGACCGCCCGGGCCACGACCGTCGCTACTCGCTGGGCTCCGAGAAGGTCCGCGAGCTCGGCTGGGAGGCGCAGGTGCACTTCGCCGAGGGTCTCGAGCAGACCGTCTCGTGGTACCGCGAGAACCCGCAGTGGTGGGAGCCGATCCGCTCCGGGGACTACCGGGAGTACTACGCGCGCCAGTACGGCTCGCGGCTGGAGGACTGAGCCCGGCGGCGGCCGGGCTCGCGCGGCTCGCTAGGAGCCGAGCGAGTCGATCTGCCAGGTCGTCCCGGAGCGCAGCAGGTCGAGCTTGTCGGTCTCCTGCTTGGAGCCCGTGCCCGAGACGATGGTCGCGACCGCCGACGTGCCGGTGATCGCGACGGACTTGACGGTGAGGTCCAGCGTGTCGGCGTCCGAGAACGCCTCCTTGACCCCCGTCTTGCAGTTGGTCCCCTGCTGCTTGAGCAGCTTGAGCCGGCCGGCCGTGAAGAGCTTGCCGCAGACGTCGTTGGGCTTGTTGTCGCGCGCGGCGGTCTCGAGGCTCTCGACGACGGCCGCCACCTTCTGCTGATCGCCCTTGAACTTCTTCGACGAATCGCGGGGTGCGCTGGCGCCGCAACCGGCGAGGAGCACGGCCAGCAGACCGAGGGCGACGACTGTTCTCACGCGCGGGAGCCTATCTAGACTGCGCCGTCGTGACTGAGCTCACGCCTTCACCCGCGCCGATCCCGCGTGGCCGCCACGCGCCGCCGTTGCAGGTGCGCCTGCAGGCGCAGAAGCAGCGCCTGTTCGAGGCCGCCGCGTCGGTCTTCTCGCGCGTCGGCTACGCCGAGGCCAGCGCGGAGGCGATCAGCCGCGAGGCGGGCATGTCCAAGGCGACGTTCTACGAGCACTTCGCCAACAAGGAGGAGTGCCTCGTGTCGCTGTTCGAGTACGCGTCGTCGTCGTTCGCGCAGTCGCTGGTCGAGGCGTCGCGCGCGAGCGGGCTGGACTTCGCGGCGCGCCATCGCGCGGGACTGCGGGCGATCCTCGAGAGCATCGAGGCGAACCCCGCGATGGCGCAGGCGATGCTCGTCGAGACGGTGGGCGCCGGGCCGCGCGTCGCCGAGCTGCGCGACAACGCGCTGAGCGCGATCGCACAGGTCATGTACGAGCAGACCGTGCGCGCCGCGGAGCGCGGCGGCGGCCCGGCGTACGCCTCGCCCGACGACGCGCTGGCGATCGTCGGTGCGACGTTCGAGCTGATCTCGCGCCAGCTGCGCACGGGCCACCCGGCGCGCGTGACCGACCTGCAGCCGATCGTCGAGCGCCTCATCCTCGGGCTGCTGTCGCAATCGCCGGGCGGGCGCTCGGATGACGGCTGACGGCGCCCTCGCCGAGCTCGATCGCGAGATCGTCGCGTGCCGGCGCTGCCCGCGGCTCGTCGCGTGGCGCGAGCTCGTGGCGCGCGAGAAGCGCGCGGCATTCGCGGACGAGACGTACTGGGGCCGGCCGATCCCGGGCTTCGGCGACCCCGCGGCCCGCGTGCTGATCCTCGGGCTCGCGCCCGCCGCGCATGGCGCCAACCGCACCGGCCGCGTCTTCACCGGCGATCGCTCGGGCGACTTCCTCTTCGGCGCGCTGCACCGCACCGGCTTCGCCAACCAGCCGACGTCGCGCCACGCCGGCGACGGCCTACAGCTGCGCGACGCGTGGATCGCGGCGGCCGTGCGCTGCGCGCCGCCGGCGAACAAGCCGACGCCCGCCGAGCGCGACGCCTGCCTGCCGTTCGCGCTGCGCGAGCTCGAGGCGCTGCACCGGCTGCGCGCGATCGTCTGCCTCGGCGCGTTCGCGTGGGCCGCGGCGCTGCGCCTGCTCGCCGCGCGCGGGATCGCCATCCCGTCGCCGCGTCCGCGCTTCAGGCACGGCGCCGAGCTGCGCCTGCCGGGCGCGCCGGTCCTGCTCGGGACGTTCCATCCAAGTCAGCAGAACACGTTCACGGGCCGGCTGACGCCGGACATGATCGACGCGGTGCTGCGGCGATCGTTGCGGACAGCAGGTGGCCACAACCGCGGCTAGCCTCGTCTCATGCCGCTGTCGCACTTCACCCCGATCGTCCGTGGCTGGTTCGAGGCGGCCTTCGAGGCTCCGACCGAGGTCCAGGCGCAGGCCTGGCCGGCGATCGCGACCGGCGAGCACGTGCTGATCTCGGCGCCGACGGGCTCGGGCAAGACGCTGGCAGCCTTCCTCTGGGCGCTCGATCGCCTGTCGCGCGAACCGGGTGCGGGGCGCGGCACGCGCCTCGTCTACGTCTCCCCGCTGAAGGCGCTCGCCTACGACATCGACCGCAACCTGCGCGCGCCGCTGCGCGGGATCGCCGCCGGGTCGCCGTCGGTCGCCGAGCTGAGCGTCGGGGTGCGCACGGGCGACACGCCGCAGCGCGACCGCGCCGCGATGCGCCGCCACCCGCCCGACATCCTCATAACGACGCCGGAGTCGCTGTACCTCATGCTCTCCAGCGGCGCGCGCGAGATCCTCACCGGCGTCGAGGCGATCATCGTCGACGAGATCCATGCCGTCGCCGCGACGAAGCGCGGGTCGCACCTCGCGCTGACGCTCGAGCGCCTCGCCGCGCTGCAGGAGGGCGGTCGCGAGCCGCAGCGAATCGGGCTGAGCGCCACGCAGAACCCGCTCGAAGAGGTCGGGCGCTTCATGGTCGGGCCGCGACGGCGGTGCACGATCGTCGACGCGGGCGTGCGCAAGCCGCTGGACCTGAAGATCCACGTCCCGGTGGAGTCGATGCTCGAGCCCGACCAGTCCCCCGCCGGCGCCCCGACGACCGACCCGCTGGATCCGCTGATGGGCGGCGAGGCCACGCGCCGTTCGATCTGGCCGGCGATCTATCCCGAGATCCTGAAGCTCGTGCGCGCGCACCGCTCGACGATCGTGTTCGTCAACGCCCGTCGCGGCGCCGAGCGCCTCGCGATCCGCCTCAACGAGCTCGCCAACGCGGACCTGCCGGAGGGGGTCGCACCGCAGGACGTCGCGCGCGCGCACCACGGCTCGCTCGCGCACGAGGAGCGGCTCGTCGTCGAGGAGCTGCTGAAGGCGGGGGAGCTGCCGTGCCTGGTCGCGACGTCGTCGCTCGAGCTCGGGATCGACATGGGCGCCGTCGACCTCGTGCTGCAGGTCGAGTCGCCGAAGTCCGTCGCGCGCGGCCTGCAGCGGATCGGCCGCGCCGGCCACAACGTCGGCGACACGTCCAAGGGCCGCATCTTCCCGAAGTTCCGCGCCGACCTGCTGGAGTGCGCGGTCGTCTGCAAGCTCATGCGCGGCGGCGAGATCGAGCCGACCGTCGTGCCGCGCAACGCCCTCGACGTGCTCGCCCAGCAGATCGTCGCGATCGCGGCGAGCGTCGAGGACGCGGACTCGGGTGCGGTAGCCGTCGACGACCTCTTCGCGCTCGTCACGCGCACGCACTCCTACGCGGAGCTGTCGCGCGCGCTGCTGGAGAACGTGCTCGACATGCTCGACGGCCGCTACCCGTCGGCGGAGTTCGGTGAGCTGCGTGCGCGGATCGTCTGGGATCGCGTCGGTGGGACGATCCGCGCGCGCAGAGGGGCCCGCCAGCTCGTCGTCACGAACGCCGGCACGATCCCCGATCGCGGTCTCTTCAGCGTCACCCTGCCCGACGGGCGCCGCGTCGGCGAGCTCGACGAGGAGATGGTCTACGAGGCGCGCGCCGGCCAGACGTTCCTGCTCGGCGCCTCGACCTGGCGCATCGAGGAGATCGGTCGCGACCGCGTGATCGTCACGCCCGCGCCGGGCGCGCCGGGCGCCGTGCCGTTCTGGAAGGGCGACGGCGTCGGGCGGCCCAAGGAGCTCGGCCGCGCGATCGGCGCCTTCAGCCGCTGGGCCGTCGACCAGTCCGCCGCGACCCTCGAGGCCGACTACGACCTCGATCCGTTCGCGGCGAAGAACCTGCTCGACTTCCTGCTCGAGCAGCAGGCGGCGACGCGCGTGATCCCGTCCGACCGCACGATCGTCGTCGAGCGCTTCCGCGACGAGATCGGCGACTGGCGGCTGTGCGTGCTCTCGCCCTACGGCGGGCGCGTGCACGCGGCCTGGGGGCTCGCGCTGTCGCGCCGCATCCGCGAGCAGTACGGCTTGGAATCCGACGCGATCTGGTCCGACGACGGGATCATCGTCCACCTCCCCGACGCCGACGAGCCCCCTGGCATCGAGCTCGTGATGATCGAGCCCGACGAGGTCGAGGACGCCGTCGTGCAGGAGCTCGCATCGAGCGCGCTGTTCGGCGCGCGCTTCCGCGAGAACGCCGGCCGCGCGCTGCTGATCCCGCGCGCGTATCCGGGCCGCCGCACGCCGCTGTGGCAGCAGCGACTGAAGTCGCAGTCGCTGCTCGAGGTCGCCAAGCGCTACCCCGACTTCCCGATCATCCTCGAGACCTACCGCGAGTGCCTGCGCGACGTGCTCGACGTGCCCGGCCTCGTCGAGCTGCTGCGCGGGCTGCACGCGCGCGAGCTGTCGCTCGTCGAGGTGCAGACCCCGACCGCGTCGCCGTTCGCCTCGTCGCTGCTGTTCGACTACGTCGCGACGTACATGTACGAGGGCGACGCGCCGAACGCCGAGCGGCGCGCGGCCGCGCTGTCGCTCGATCGCGACCTGCTGCGCGAGCTGCTCGGCCAGGAGGAGCTGCGCGAGCTGATCGACCCGGGCGCCCTGGATCAGGTCGAGGCCGATCTCCAGCATCGCTCCGACCGCACCCGCGCCGAGACGCGCGACGCGCTCGCCGACGTCCTGCGCCGCGTCGGCGACCTCACGCTCGA
>DASXCR010000219.1:0-10246 GCA_036491075.1 Solirubrobacteraceae bacterium | reverse complement strand
CTGCCGCACGGGCTGCTCGAGCTCGTGCTGATGCTGCTCGTCGTCACGGCGCTCGGCGCGCTCCTGCTGCGCTGGTTCGGCGACTCGCACGACTTCCTGGCCGACAGCTTCGTGATCCTCTCGATTCCCGGCTTCGTGCTGTCGCTCGCGGGCCTCTTCGGCCGCGACGGGGAGGAGCGCGAGATGCGCTGGCCCCAGCGCGTCGGCGGGATCGCGGTCCTCGGCCTCGGGATCCTGCTCGTGCTCGGCCTCGTGCTCTGATGTGAGCGCCGAGCGGTTTCCCCGCAGACGCCGTCGGGCCTGGTATGAACGGCAACCGGCCAACTGCAAGGGGGAGACATGGACTTCACGAAGCTGTCGCAGGGTGATCGCGTCGTGCTCGGGGTGGGCATCGTGCTGATCGTCGACCTGCTGTTCCTGCCGTGGTACCACGTCGACCTGGGCGGCCTCGTCGGCATCGACTCGACGCGCTCGGCGGTGCAGTCGCCCAACGCCGGCTACGGGCTGATCGCGTTCCTCGTCGTGCTCGTGATGGTCGGCCAGATCGTCGCCTCGAAGCTGATGTCGGCGAACCTGCCCGATCCGCCGGTGCCGTGGGGCCAGGTCCACCTCTTCGCGGGCGCCGTCGTCCTGCTCCTGCTGCTGCTCAAGCTCGTCGCCGAGACGAGCTTCCTCGGCTTCGGCTCGTACCTCGGCCTGCTGCTCGCGGCCGGCCTGGCCTACGGCGGCTACCTCGTCAACCAGGAGAGCTCGAGCCTCGCGTGACCGGCGGACGCGGCTGGTAGCGACTCCCGCCGGCCGCCCGCCGGCGGGAGTTCGCCACAATCACCGGATATGGCGATCGAGTTCTCAGAGCGCATCCGGCGCATCCCCGTCTATCCGGCCGCCGGCGGCTACGCGCTCGGCGACGACGTCGCGATGCTCGCCTCCAACGAGTCGCCCGACCCGCCGCTCGCCGCGGTCGTCGCCGCGGCGCAGCGAGCGCTCACCGGCGCCAACCGCTACCCCGATCCGTCGAACTCCGCGCTCAAGCGGGCGCTGAGCAACCGCTACGGCGTTCCGGCCGGGCGGATCGCGATCGGCAACGGCTCCTGCGACGTCCTGCTCGCGGCCGGCGAGGCGCTGCTCGAGCCGGGCGCCGAGGTCGTCTACGCGTGGCCGTCGTTCAGCGTCTACCCGCACCTCGCCGCGGCCTCGGGTGCGCGCGCGATCACCGTCGCGCTGCGCGACGACCAGTGCCACGACCTCGACGCGATGGCGACCGAGATCACCGCCGCGACGCGCCTGGTGATCGTCTGCAACCCGAACAACCCGACCTCGACCGCGCTGCCGTTCGCCGAGATCGCGGCCTTCGTCGAGCGCGTCCCGCGTCACGTCGCGCTGATCGTCGACGAGGCGTACTGCGAGTTCAACCTGCTCGACGACCCCGACACGACGCTCGACCTGCTCGATCGCCACGCGAACCTCGTGCTGCTGCGCACCTTCTCGAAGGTCTACGGGCTGTGCGGGCTGCGCGTCGGTTTCGCGCTGTGCGGCTCGGAGGACTTCCCGCGCGCCGTCGACCAGGTCCGCCAGCCGTTCTTCTGCAACGTCGCCGCGCAGGCCGCGGCGGTAGAGGCCCTCAGGCACCAGGACGCCGTCGCCGACCGCGTCGAGCGCGTCGTCGTCGCGCGCGTGGAGGTCGAGGCGGGACTCGACGCGCTCGGCATCGAGCCGGTCCAGTCGCAGGCGAACTTCTGCTGGTTCGACCTGCCCGACGGCGCCGACGAGTCCGACGTCGTCCGCGGCCTCGCCGAGCGCGGCGTGATCGTGCGCGCCGGCGGCGCGCTCGGGCGCGAGGGCGCGCTGCGCGTGACCTATGGCACGCCGAGCCAGAACGGACGTTTCCTCGACGCCCTGCGCGCCGTGCTCTAAGCTGCGCCCTCGAATGAGCCGCACGAGCGACACCGGCCGTAGCACCTTTGCGTTCGCTCGTCGCTATTTCGCCTGGCGATTTATCTAGGCGCTCGGCTCACCACACCCGTCTCACCAGCCCCTCTCGCCGAGCGCCACGCAGGACCTCCGTCTCCAGGCGTCTCCTCGAAAGGACCTTGCACCATGATCGGCACGACCCCGACGGCCTCAGCAGATGAGATCGAGTCCGCCAAGCCCTACAAGCTCGGCGCGCTGCGCGCCCGCGACGGCGAGCCCAGCGTGCTCGCGATCGGCGACCGGCTGATCGGCGGCGAGCACTTCGCGCTGATCGCAGGGCCCTGCACCGTCGAGACGCGCGAGCAGACGCTCGCCACCGCCCGCGTCGTCGCGGACGCGGGCGCGACGATGTTGCGCGGCGGGGCCTACAAGCCGCGCACGAGTCCCTACGCCTTCCAGGGCCTTGGCGACGCGGGCCTGCTGATGCTCGCCGAGGCGAAGGCCGAGACGGGGCTGCCGGTCGTCACCGAGCTGATGGACGTGCGCGATCTCGAGGCGGTGCTCGAGGTCGCCGACATGATCCAGATCGGCGCGCGCAACATGCAGAACTACACGCTGCTGTCGGAGGTCGGACGCACGCGCTGCCCGGTGATGATCAAGCGCGGCCTGTCGAGCACGATCGAGGAGCTGCTGATGGCCGCCGAGTACGTGCTGAAGGAGGGAAACGAGGACGTCGTCCTCTGCGAGCGCGGCATCCGCACGTTCGAGACCGCCTACCGCTTCACCCTCGACCTGGCCGCGGTGCCGGTGCTGAAGTCGCTCAGCCACCTGCCGGTCGTCGTCGACCCGAGCCACGCCGCCGGCCGCCGCGACCTCGTCGAGCCGCTGGCGCTCGCGGCCGCCGCGGCGGGTGCCGACGGGATCGTCGTCGAGATCCACCCCGACCCCGACCGCGCGATCTGCGACGGGCCGCAGTCGCTGCGCTGCGACGACTTCGCGCGCTTCGCCGGCCGCGTGCGTCAGGTCGCCGAGGTCTGCGGGAAGCAGCTCGCGACCGCGGGAGCGCGACGATGATGCCCGTGACCGCCGCCGAGCTCGCGTCCGGCGTCCGCGACCGCCGCATCGAGCGCGTCTCGTCGTTGACGACGCCCGCCGCGCTGATCGAGAGCCTGCCGCTGGACACCGCCGCCGCCGAGGTCGTCGTCAAGGGCCGCGCCGACACGCACGCGATCCTCCAGGGCACGGACGACCGCCTGCTCGTCGTCGTCGGGCCGTGCAGCGTCCACGACGCGAAGGCCGCGCTGGAATACGCCGACCGGCTCGCGGAGAAGGCGACGCAGCTCGCCGCCGACCTCTGCGTCGCGATGCGCGTGTACTTCGAGAAGCCGCGCACGACGACCGGCTGGAAGGGCCTCATCAACGACCCGCACCTCGACGACTCCGGCGACGTCGACCACGGTCTGCGGATCGCCCGCGAGCTGCTGCTCGAGGTGCTCGCGCTCGAACTGCCGATCGGCTGCGAGTTCCTCGATCCGATCACGCCGCAGTACATCTCCGACACCGTCGCGTGGGGCGCGATCGGCGCGCGCACGACCGAGAGCCAGGTCCACCGCCAGCTCGGCTCGGGCCTGTCGATGCCGGTCGGCTTCAAGAACCGCACCGACGGCAACGTCCAGGTCGCGGTCGACGCGGTGCGCGCGGCCGCCGCGCGGCACTCCTTCGCGGGCGTCGACTTCAGCGGCACGCCGGCCATCCTGCACACGAGCGGCAACCCCGACGGCCACGTGATCCTGCGCGGGGGAAGCGGCGCCCCGAACCACGATCCGGCCGGCGTCGCGGCGGCGCTCGCGCAGCTGCGCAAGGCGGGCCTGCCCGAGCGCGTCGTGATCGACGCCTCGCACGCCAACAGCGCGAAGGACCACGCGCTGCAGCCGGGGGTCGCGGGCGAGATCGGCGCGCAGGTCGCCGGCGGCAGCCACGCGATCGTCGGCGTCATGCTCGAGTCGTTCCTCGTCGCGGGCCGCCAGGACCTCGAGGGCGACGCGCCGCTCACCTACGGCCAGTCGATCACCGACGCGTGCATGGACTGGGACACGACGGTCACGGTGCTCGACGACCTCGCCGCGTCGGTGCGCGCGCGCCGCGCCGCGGCGTGAGCAGCGGGCACGAGCGCTCGTCATGAGGGTCGCGCTGCTCGGCGTCGGGCTGATCGGGGGATCGATCGGCCTCGCGGCGCGGCGGCGGCTCGATGCTCATGTGGTCGGCTGGAACCGCAGCCCGGCGGCGCTCGAGAAGGCGCTCGAGATGGGCGCGATCGACGAGGCGGTCACGTCGCTGGACGAGCTCGGCGACGCCGACGTCGCGATCGCCTCGGTGTCCGTCGACGCGCTCGCGGGCGCGGTGCGCGACCTCTGCGACCGCCTGCCCGGCGCGGTCGTCACGGACGTGGGCTCGACGAAGCAGGCGCTCGTCGACGCCGTCGACCGCCCGCAGTTCATCGGCGGCCACCCGCTCGCCGGGGCGGAGACGACCGGCGTCGCGCATGCGCGCGAGGACCTCTTCGACGGCGCGACGTGGTACCTGACCCCGCGCGAGCGCACGGCCGGCGTGCTCTACGAGCGCCTGGCACGCTTCGTCGCCGGGCTCGGTGGCGTGCCGACCGCGATCGACGCCGCCGACCACGACCGCCTGATGGCCGCCGTATCGCACCTGCCGCACGTCGTCGCGAACCTGCTCGTCGCGCAGGCGGCCGCGGCGCTCGGCGGCGACGCGCTGCCCGCGACCGGTCCGAGCTTCCGCGACGCGACGCGCGTGGCGGGCGCCAACCCGGCGCTGTGGGCGCAGATCTACCGCGCGAACGCGACGGCGCTCGGCGCGCAGATCGACGATCTCGTGCGCGGCCTGGGGGACGTGCGCGCGCTGCTGCACCGCGACGACGGCGGCGCGCTGGAGAGCTGGCAGCGACTCGCCGCGGGCCGGCGTGGGGCCCTGCTGGAGGTCGGCCTGGTCGGC
Source organism: Solirubrobacteraceae bacterium (assembly GCA_036491075.1). Taxonomy (GTDB): domain Bacteria; phylum Actinomycetota; class Thermoleophilia; order Solirubrobacterales; family Solirubrobacteraceae; genus CADCVQ01. The sequence continues at coordinate 5,323 of DASXCR010000219.1, read as the reverse complement.
GGCGCCGTGCGCGAGCTCCGCGTGTCGGTGCCCAACAGGCCGGGCATCGTCGCGCGGCTCGCGCTCGCGCTCGGGCGGGCGGGCATCAACATCACCGACATGTCGCTCGCGCCCGAGGCCGACAACCGCAACGGGGTCATCGCGCTGTGGGTGCACTCCTCGGATGCCGATCGCGCGATCGCGCTCGTCGCCGGGCTCGGCTACCCCGCGGCATGAGCGACGTCTTCTTCGCGCCCGCCGCGGCGCTGCGCGGCGAGGTCACGGCGCCGCCGGACAAGTCGATCTCCCACCGTGCGGCGTTGTTCGGCGCGATGTCGAGCGGCACGGTCCGGATCGAGAACTACCTGCACGCCGCCGACACGACGTCGACGCTGCACGCGATCCGCGCGCTCGGCGCGGACGTGTCGGTGGGCGCGGGCGGCGAGGTCGTCGTGCGCGGCGTCGGCCTCGGCGGTGCGCGCGACCCGGGCGTGGCGATCGACGTCGGCAACGCCGGGACGCTGATGCGCCTCCTGCCGGGCTGGCTGGCCGCGCAGGAGGGGCGCTCCTTCGAGCTGGATGGCGACGCGTCGATCCGCCGCCGGCCGGTCGACCGGATCGCCGATCCGCTCGCGCTCATGGGCGCGGCGATAGAGCCGACCGACGGGCGCTTCCCGCCGTTCGTCGTGCGCGGGATGGCGCTGCGCGGGATCGCCTATGTGTTGCCCGTCGCCAGCGCGCAGGTGAAGTCGTGCGTGCTGCTCGCGGGCCTGAGCGCCGCTGGAACGACGACCGTGACCGAGCCCGAGCCCAGCCGCGACCACACCGAGCGGATGCTCGCGGGCGCGGGCGTGGACGTGCGCCGCGACGGCGCCGACGTCAGCGTGTCGCGCGTCGCGTCGCTTCAGCCGCAGAGCCTGCGCGTGCCTGGCGATCCCTCGTCGGCGGCGTTCATGATCGCGGCCGCGGTGCTCGTGCCGGGTTCGCGCGTGCTCGTGCGCGACGTCGGCGTGACCTGGACGCGCAGCGGCTTCCTGGCGATCCTCACGCGGATGGGGGGGCGCGTCGCGGGCGAGCTCGAGCCGGTGCCGGCGGCGGGTGCGACGATCGCCACGAGCGACCCGGCGAGCGACCTCGACGTCGGCGCCGGCCCGCTGGGCGCGACGGTCGTCGAGGCCGCCGAGGTGCCGCTGGCGATCGACGAGCTGCCGCTCGTCGCGCTGCTCGGCTGCTTCGCCGAGGGCGAGACGATCGTCCGCGGCGCGCAGGAGCTGCGCGTCAAGGAGTCCGACCGGATCGCGGGCGTGGTCGAGGGGCTGCGCGGCCTGGGCGCGCGGATCGAGGCGACGGACGACGGCTTCGTGGTGACGGGCGGCGGGGCGGGCTCGCTGCGCGGCGGCGCGATCGACGCGCGCGGCGACCACCGCATGGCGATGCTCGGCGCGGTCGCGGGCCTGGCCTCGCGCGAGGGCGTGCGGGTGATCGGCATGCACGCGGCCGACGTCTCCTACCCGGGCTTCCTGGCGGACCTCGCCGCGCTGCGCTGATCTGCAACACCGACGAGCGGCGGCGCCGGGCGCACCGCTCGCGATCGCATCACCCGGGGGACGACCTCCGTCGTGTACGGGGGTCACCGTCATGGGCGCGACGCGGCGTCCGATCTAGCGTCGTCGCCATGACCTCCACCGCCCTGAAGACCCTGCTCGCGACCACCGCGCTCGCGTGCGCCGTCGCCGCCGCTCCGGCGCTGGCCGCGACCCCTCCGGCACAGCGCGGCGCGCTGCTGCACGCCACGCGCGTCGCCGAGCTCTCGACGCACGACGTCGATCGCGTCCTGCGCGCGTTTCAGATCAGCGACTCCGGCGTGCGCTTCGGCGTCGACGGCTACCGCCTGCGCTACGCGACGATCGGCGTCGACGGTCGGCCGACCACCGCCAGCGCGCTCGTCGTGCTGCCACGCGGCGCGCACGGGGCCCGGCCCGTGGTCGCCTACGAGCACGGCACGACGGTCCGGCGCAGCGACGCGCCGTCGACCGCGGCCGACAGCGACGCCCGCGACGTCGCGCTGCTGTTCGGCTCGGCCGGCTATGCGACGGTCGCGCCCGACTACCTCGGGCTCGGTACCGGCCCGGGGCATCACCCGTACCTCGACGCGGCGACCGAGACCAGCGCCTCGATCGACGCCCTGCGCGCGGCTCGCGCGTTCGCGCTGCGCCACGGCCGCGGCCGCGGGCTCGAAGACCGCGTGCTCGCGACCGGGTTCTCGCAGGGCGGGCAGGCCGCGATGGCGCTCGGCCACGCGCTGCAGGACGCGGCCGACCCGCACCTGCGACTCGCCGGCCTCGCCCCGTTCAGTGGCCCCTACGATCTCGAAGGCGCCGAGCTGCCGGCGATCGTCTCCGGGCAGCTCGACCCCGCGCTCTCGGGCTACAACCTCAGCTACGCGCTGACTTCCTGGCAGCGTCGGTATCACCTGTACGGCGCCGCGTCCGACGTCTGGCGCTACCGGCGCATCCCGCGCCTGTTCGACGGCGAGCACCCGGACACCGCGATCCTCGCCGCGCTGCCGCAGCGCCTCGACGACCTCTTCACCCCTGCATACCTCGCGCAACTGCGCGCGCCGTCCGGCGCGCTGCTGGCCGCGCTGCGCGCCGGCGACGGCACCTGTGACTGGAAGCCGGCGGTGCCGGCGCGCCTCTACGCCGCCCGCGGCGACGACGCGGTCGCGTTCGCCAACGGCGAGCACTGCCGCGCCGACCTGCGCGCGGCCGGCGCCGACGTCGCGCTCGTGGACGTCGGCGACGTCGACCACTTCACGTCCGAGCGTCTCGCCGCGCCGCGCGTGCTGCGCTTCTTCGACGGCCTGTCGCGCAAGCGATAGGCCCGGCCGGCGCCCGCACCCCGTGGCACACGGCGCACCGTCCGCGCCGTAGGCTCGCGCGTCGATGTCCGCCGCCGACCCGCAGACCACGACGAAGCCCGGCGGGCACGCGACCGCCACCAAGGCGGGCATGGCGGCGCTGACGTTCGGCGCCCTCGGCGTCGTCTTCGGGGACATCGGGACGAGCCCGCTGTACGCGCTGCAGACCGTCTTCACCGCGCACGACCACGCCGTCAAGCCCGACCAGGCGAGCGTCTACGGCGTCATCTCGCTCGTCTTCTGGGCGATCACGAGCATCGTCTCGATCAAGTACGTGACGTTCATCATGCGCGCCGGCAACGACGGTGAGGGCGGGATCATGGCCCTCATCGCGCTCGTCCAGCGGCTGTCGCTGAAGGGCCGCGCGGCGAAGGCGGCGCTCGTCGCGCTCGGGATCTTCGGCGCGGCGCTGTTCTATGGCGACGGGATGATCACGCCCGCGATCTCGGTGCTGTCGGCGGTCGAGGGCCTGAAGGTCGCGGCGCCGGGCCTGGAGTCGCTCGTCGTGCCGATCGCGCTCGTCGTGCTGACGCTGCTGTTCGCGATCCAGCGCTTCGGGACCGAGGCCGTGGGGCGGCTGTTCGGCCCCGTGATGGCGCTGTGGTTCTCGATCCTCGCGCTCGCAGGTCTCGTCAAGGTCGCCGGCAGCCCGGAGATCCTGCGCGCGCTGTCGCCGAGCTACGGCGTGCGCTTCTTCCTCGATCACGGCTCGGTCGCGTTCCTCGCGCTCGGATCGGTCGTGCTCGCCGTCACCGGCGCCGAGGCGCTGTATGCGGACATGGGCCATTTCGGGCGTCCCGCGATCCGCCGCGCCTGGTTCGCGTTCGTGTTCCCGGCGCTGACGCTGAACTACCTCGGCCAGGGTGCGCTGATCGTCGCGTCGCCGACGGCGATCGACAACCCGTTCTTCCTGCTGATCCCGCACTGGGCGCGCGTGCCGATGGTGCTGTTGGCGACGGTCGCGACCGTCGTCGCGTCGCAGGCCGTCATCTCCGGCGCGTTCTCGGTGACGCGCCAGGCCGTGCAGCTCGGCTTCCTGCCGCGGCTGCGCATCCGCCACACCTCCGAGGCCGAGGGCCAGATCTACGCGCCGGGCGTCAACGCGGTGCTGTACGTCGCCGTCGTCGCGCTCGTCATCGGCTTCGGGTCGTCCGCCGCGCTCGCGTCGGCCTACGGGATCGCGGTCACGGGCACGCTCGCGATCGACACGGTGCTGTTCTTCGTCGTCGTGCGGGTGCTGTGGGGCAAGCCGCTGGCGCTCGTGCTGTCCGGCGCCGCGGCGTTCCTCTTCGTCGACCTCGCGTTCTTCTCCGCCAACGTGCCGAAGGTCGTGCACGGCGGCTGGTTTCCGCTCGCGCTCGCGCTCGTCGTGTTCACGCTGCTGACGACCTGGCAGCGCGGGCGCAGGATCGTCAACGCGCGGCGCGCCGAGGCCGAGGGGCAGCTGCGCGACTTCGTCGAGGAGGTCCGCGCGATGGACCCGCCGATCTACCGCGCGCCGGGCACCGCGGTCTTCATGACGGCCGGCAAGGAGACGACGCCGCTCGCGCTGCGCGAGAACGTCGACCACAACCACGTCGTGCACGAGAGCGTCGTGATCGTGTCGGTGCAGACCGAGCGCATCCCGCACGTGCACCCCGACCGGCGCGTGAAGATCGACGAGCTCGGCTACGCCGACGACGGCATCGTGCACGTCGCGATCAGCTTCGGCTTCCAGGACGACCAGGATGTTCCCGCGGCCCTGGCGCAGGCCAGCGGCCACACGCTCGAGTCGCAGCTCGACGTCGCGCACGCGACGTACTTCGTCTCGCACATGACGCTCGTCCGCGGCGACGGGCCCGGCCTCGCGCGCTGGCGCAAGAAGCTCTTCATCGCGCTGTCGCGCACCTCGACGAGCCCCGTCGAGTTCTTCGGCCTGCCCGAGCACCGGATCGTGACGATGGGCTCCTACATCGAGCTGTAGCGCACCGCCGGGGCGGCCGGCCGAAATGTCCCAGCCGGGCGGCGCGTGGCGGTAGTGTGCGTCGCTCCGCCGCGACCGGCCTCGTTTCCGGCTCGGCACCCTGAGGGTAAGGACGCCGACCATGGATCTCGACCTCGACAGCCCACCCGCGCCGCTCGCCGCACTGCTCGACAGCGGCGAGGAGAACGGCTGCGTCAACCTCTCCGAGCTCGACGCGATCGCGCGCCGGCTGGAGGTCGACGACGACGACGTCCCGGCGCTGCACGAGGCGTTCGAGGCGCGCGGGATCAGCGTATCGGACGACTGCGGGCGCAGCAACGTCCCGCAGACGGACTTCGGCAACGGCGGCCTCGCGAGCGCGACCACCGACGCGCTCGGCCTGTTCCTCAACGAGATCCGTCGCCATCCGCTGCTGACCGCGGCCGACGAGGTCGAGCTCGCCAAGCGCATCGAGCAGGGCG
>DASXCR010000218.1:0-1783 GCA_036491075.1 Solirubrobacteraceae bacterium | reverse complement strand
TGCTGCTCGTGCTCTCGGGTGGGCCGGGACAGCCGGGGCTGCCGATCATCCACGGCTATGTCTCCAGGGCGCTCGCGGCCGAGCGGGATCAGTACCGCATCGTGGCCTTCGACCAGCGTGGGACGGGCGCCGGCGCGCTCGACTGCAGGGCGTTGCAACGCCAGATGGGGAGCTCTGACCTCACGCCGCCGACTGCCCCCGCCGTCCGTTCGTGCGCCCGCAAGGTGGGAGCGCGTCGTCAGTTCTTCGGCACCGACGACACCGTCGCCGACATGGAGGCTCTTCGCCAGGCGCTCGGCGTCGACAAGTGGTCGCTCGACGGGATCTCGTACGGCACGTACGTCGGCGAGCGCTACGGGCTGGCCCATCCGTCACGCGTCTCGAAGCTCGTGCTCGACTCGGTCGTGCCACAGGTCGGGCAGACCGACCTCGGCGTCGCCGAGTTCGCGGCGGTGCGGCGCGTCCTCAAATCGGTCTGTGGCGCCGGCTGCGTGGCCGACCTCGCGACCGTCGTCCGCCGCGACCACCTCGGGCCGCGGCTGTTCGACGCGCTGACGTTCGACAGCATCGCCGATCCGACGTACCGCAGGTACTGGAACGTGCCGGCGGCACTGCACGCGGCGAGCCGTGGCAACCGGAAGCAGCTGAACGCCTTCCTCGCCGCCGCTGTGCGTTTCCAGCGGTACCCGGCCGACCTGCTCGACCAGGGCCTGCATGCGAGCACGCTCTGCGCCGACTGGCGCTTCCCCTGGGGAACCTCGGCGGCGCCGCTCGCGGGCCGCGCGGCGAAGCTCCGCGCCGCCGTCGCGAGGATCCCGGCCAGGAAGCTCTATCCGTTCGACCGGCGCACCGCGTCGGGCAACGGTTTCGTGCAGCAGTGCCTGCCGTGGGCGCCGACCCCGCCGACGCCTCTGCCGCACGGCACGCTGCGCGTACCGACGCTGCTCGTCGAGGGCAACCACGACCTGTCGACGCAACTCACCTGGGCGCGGCAGCAGCTCGCCCTGACGCCGCACGGGAAGCTGGTCGTCGTCCCCGGCGCCGGCCACTCGGTGCAGTCGCGCGCGGTGAGCGATGTCGGCCGGACGGCCGTGGCGCACTTCTTGCTCGGGTCCTAACTACCCCCGTTCGGGTGAGAGGAAAGGCCGCGCGGACGGTGGAAGTGTTCGCATGCCGGCTGCTCTGGTCCTCGTCGCGCTGACGGCTCTCGCCGAGCAGCTCGACGTCGTCGTCGGCCGGCGGACGCGTGTCTCGCTGGCCGGCCCGTTCCTCGTTGCCGCCGCACTCGTCGGCGGCCCGCTCGTCGGCGCGTGCGCCGGCGCGTCGACCGAGGCGTTCACGACCGGCGACCCGTGGCGAAAGCGTGTTCTCTGCGCGGGCGTCGGCGCGCTGCAGGGGCTCGCGATCGGACTTGCGGGACAACAGTTTCCGCACCACGGCGTCTCCGGCGCGGTGCTCGCCGCGGCCGTCGGCTTACCGATCGGCTTCGCGCTGAACGGGAGGGCGCTGCTGCGCGCGCTCGGTCCCGGCTGCAGGCTGCGCCAGGAGCTACGGGCTGCCTGGCGCCCGCTCGGCGTCGCCTGGTTCCTGCCGGCGCCGCTGCTCGTCGCCTTCCTCTACGTCTTCGAGACCGCGCCGGGGCTCGCGCTCGCGTTCGCCGCCGGCCTGCTTCTCGTCGCCGCCTGGGCGAACCGGTTCCGCCGCCGCCTCGAGCGGACCCTCGCCGGAGAGCGCTCGCGCGCGCGGGTCGACGCGCTGACGAGCGCGCCGAACCGCTACGCGC
>DASXCR010000217.1:0-4821 GCA_036491075.1 Solirubrobacteraceae bacterium | reverse complement strand
CGTCGGGCGCACGCTGAACATGCCGGTGCTGCATCTCCCCCAGCTCGTCGGCCTCGCGCTGGGCGTCGCGCCGAGCGAGCTCGGCCTCCAGCGCCACGTCGTCAAGCCGGCGGCGGTGATCGACTGGAGCACCTCCGTGGTGGCCGAAGTCGGTGCCCCCGCTGCCCGACGCTAACGACGGCCGGCCCGGCCGGGCACGCCGGATCGCGGCCGCGCTGCGGTCGGCGACGGGTCGCGGTCCGCGGGCGTCGGCGCTGCTGCGGTCGCCGTCGGGGGAGGACGGGAGCGGCGGCGAAGGCGCGGTCGGGGAGGAGGCCGTCGGCGAGGTCGCGGTCGGCGAGGAGGCCGTCGGGGAGGAGGCCGTCGGGGAGGAGGCCGTCGGGGAGGAGGCCGTCGGGGAGGAGGCCGTCGGGGAGGACGCGGTCAGCGAGGTGGCTCCGGTTCGCGCCTCTACGGCGGCGATCACGGCCGATGAGGCGGCGGCGCGGATCGACGCGGCCCGGGCGCGGCTGCGGGCGACGATCGCCGCTCCCGCGGACGACGACGTCGCGCCGCCGAGACCGCCCGCCGAGACCGAGTAGACCCGGCCCGGCGAACGGTCGCGCGCACGAAAGAGGGGCCCCGTTCAAGGCCCCTCGTTCGTCGTACCCCATGTGCCCGGTCCCCGAAAGTCTCAGAGCCGCCGGAGGTCTCCCGGCCCCCGGCGGCCCGTCCCAGATGACGCTTGTCATGGTGGCGGACGACGTCGCGCCTGTCGTCCCCCCGCGCGGGTGATCTTGGGGTGAGGGCCGGGCTCACCCTTCGCCGCGACGCTGCCGATAGGAGTCGTGATGGACACCAGTTGCCCGGTCACGGTCCTGATCGCCCGTTTCGAGGATCTCGTCGACGCCGGGCTGCGCGCCCTGATCGGGGCGGACCCGAGCCTCGATGTCGTCGACAGCGACGTCACCGCCGACCGGCTGGACGGCGCGATCGCGCGCTTCGAGCCGCGGGTCGCGATCATCAACCTCGTCGCGCTGCTGACGCCCGGCGACATCCACCGCCTGCATCGCACGCACCCGGCGACCCAGCTCGTCGTCCTCGCCCACGACCCGTCGCCCGCCGAGTGCAGCCAGCTGCTGGCGCTCGGCGCGGCCGCCTGCCTCGGTCGCGACGTCCAGTCGCGCGACGTCCTCAACACGATCCACCTCGCTTCGAGAGGGCTGCAGGTCGTGCCGCGTGGGGCCACGGCCGCCGCGGGCCGCGACGTCCTGACCCCGCGCGAGGCCGACGTCCTCGGCCTGCTGCAGCTCGGGCGCTCCAACGGCGAGATCGCCGTCGAGCTGTCGGTCAGCATCGAGACCGTCCGCACCCACGCGCGCAGCGTGTTTCGCAAGCTCGGGGTGAGCAGCCGGCGCGAGCTGTCGAGCCTGGCCCGGACGCGGTAGCCGCGTCAACCCCGTGCCGCGCGGCTGAGCGCGAGCGCCTCGGCCGTCCGTGCGACCAGCGCGTGGGAGTGCTCGGTCAGCTCGCTCCAGGTCGTCCTGAGCACGAGGTGGCGCCCGCGCGTGAGCGCGGCGCTCCTGCGGCGGTCGCGTTCGAACGCCGCGCGCGTCGCATGGAACCCGTAGGAGTCGAACTCGAGCACGACGCGCTCGCGGCTCCACAGCACGTCGACCTCGAAGCCCTCCACATGGGCGTTGAACGCGGGCTCGGGGAGGCCGGCGGCGCGCAGCAGCACGACGAGCCGTCGCTCGGCCTGCGACCTCGTGAACGCGCGCTCGGCCACGAGCGGTCGCAGCGCGACGACGCCCGGCCGGCGCCCGGCGCGCTGCATCGCGGCGCTCAGCTCGCGCTTCGTGACGAGGCGCTTGACCTGCGCCTGCTCGACGGCTGCGGCGAGCTCGCGCGCCGTCAGCTCGGGTGCCGCCTCGAGCAGCGCCCGCGCGGGTGAGCTCACCCAGATCCCCCGCATCTCGCGCCGATCCTCCCGGTGAAGTCCTACGACGTGGTGCACGCGGATGGCGCTTCGGCGCACCCGCCGGGCCACGACCGTGATATCGACCGGACCATCGGCGTGCGGCCGGATCTCGTGGAGGCCGAGGGCGCTGTGGTGGCTGACGAACGCGCCCGTGCCGCAGGCGAGCGCCGCGCCCCTCGCTCGAGCCCATGGCGTGTCGTTCGGCACGCCCCAGGTGTACACACCGGGATGCATTCGATGCAGGAGGCCCCGCCGGACGCGCCAGTCGATCGCACCCCGGCCGAGTCCGAGTGCCCGCAGCTCGTCCCACGTGACGACCGCGTCCCGCCCGGCGGCGAGGCGCCCGATGCGCTCGTCGACATGAACAAGTGACATCTCATCATCCGCCAGCGGCACGGATGCCCCATTTCGCATGACATACGTGAACGAGCGACCACCAGACTCCACGAGCGATTCGAGTTGTCACTTGTTCATGGCCGCGGACCACCTGGCCAGGATGCCTCGGAGAACTCACATCGCGGACGATCGCGTGGATGGCGGCACGGTTTCTGCGCGGCGACTGCGCAATCCGGGGGACCGCCTGCGCAGACCGCCGCCGTCCGGCGGCGCGCGCCCTCAGGCGGTCGCGGCGGGCTTGAGCACGCGATGGCACGCGAACAGCACCGCGAGCAGCGCCGCGACCGCGAGCCACAGTCGCCAGTCGGTCGGGCTCAGCGTCTGCAGGCGGCTACCCAGGTACGTGACGACGAGGCAGAACGGCGCGATCCCGATCGCGGTCGTCCAGGCGTAGCGGCGGCGCTCCACGCCCGTGATGCCGGCCGCGTAGCAGACCGCGTTGAACGGGATCAACGGCACGAACCGCGCCGCGATCAGCGCCGTCGCACCCCCGCGATCGACGAAGTCCGCGGCCGCCGCGAGCCGCTTGCGCCCGAGGACGCGGCGCGTCGCGCGCTGTCCGACGCCGCGGGCGAGCTCGTAGGCGAGCAGCGCCGTCAAGAACCAGCTCACCATCATGAGCGCCCAGCCGAGCCCGAAGCCGTAGACGTAGCCGGCGGCGGCCGTCGTCAGCTCGGCCGGATACGGGATCACCGCATGCGCCAGCACGAGCGCGAGCAGGACGAGCGCGCCGGCGGCGCCGAGCGCCTGCGTCCGCGAGCGGACCTTCGCACCGTCACCGTCGAACGCCGCGGTCGCCACCTCGTGCAGCGGGTGCACGAGCCAGAACGCGAGCCCCAGGGCCACGAGCAGTGCGACGGTGGCGGCGAGCACCGTCCACGCTGAGCCCTTGACAGTGATCGCCGCATCGTACGAGGCGACGATCCCCGGCCGCCCCGCCCGCAGCCGCGGTCCGCTCAGGACACGCGCGCGCCGACGAGACCGTGCCCGTACATCATCGCGGCAGCCGCGGACGCGCTCACGACACGCGCGTGCCGACGAGACCGCGCTCGTGCAGCGCCTCGGCGAGCTGCACGGTGTTCAGCGCGGCGCCCTTGAGCAGGTTGTCGCCGACGACGAAGAAGTTCAACGTGCGCGGGTCGCCGAGGTCGCGGCGGATGCGACCGACGGCGACCTCGTCGCGGCCGGCATACGCGAGCGGCGTCGGGACGTCGTCGACGACGAGGTTCGGGAACGCCGCCAGCACCTCGAGCGCGCGATCGAGGTCGACCTCGCGCGCGAACGTCGCCCGCACCGCGACCCCGTGGCCGACCATCACCGGCACGCGCACGCATGTCGGCGAGACCGCGAGATCGGGGATCGCCAGGATCTTGCGCGACTCGTCGCGCAGCTTGAGCTCCTCGTCGGTGTAGCCCTCCTCGCCGAGGCTGCCGAGCAGCGGCACGACGTTGAAGGCGAGCGTCGCGGCGTGCACGGAGTGCTCGACCTTTGCGGCCGCGGCAGCGCCGTCGTCGCACAGCAGCGCCACGTCCGCGGCCAGCGGAGCGATCTGCGCCGCCAGCTCGTCGATGCCACGCTGGCCGGCGCCGCCCGCGGCCTGGAAGCTCGTCGCGACCATCGCGCGCAGGTCGAAGGCATCGTGCAGCGCCTTGAGCGGCAGCATCGCGACCATCGTCGTGCAGTTGGGGTTCGCGACGATGCCGTCGTGGCCGTCGAGCGCCTCGGGGTTGACCTCGGACACCACCAGCGGCACCGCCTCGTCCATCCGAAACGCGCTCGAGTTGTCGACGACGACGGCGCCCCCGTCGACGAAGCGCCGCGCCCACTCGCGAGAGCGCGTCGCGCCCGCCGAGAACAGCGCGACGTCGAAGCCCTGGACGTTCTCGTCCGTGAGCGCCGCCACGACCAGACCGCCGTCGAGCTCGCGGCCGACCGAGCGCTCCGAGGCGAACGGGATGATCTCCGCGGCCGCAAACGCGCGTTCGCGCAGCAGCCGCAGCATGACCGTGCCGACCGCTCCGGTCGCGCCGACGACCGCGACGCGCAGGGTGGGTGGCGACGAGCTCCTCACGCGAACTCCCCGAACGGCCGCTCCGGGCGCATCGTGTCGGGGCCGGCGAGCTCGAACGCGGTGTGCAGCGCGCGCGCGGCGCCGGGCACCCGCTCGCCCGCGATGACGCACGAGATCTTGATCGGCGAGGTCGCGATCATCTCGATGTTCACGCCCTCGTCGCCGAGCACCGTGAAGACCTTGGCAGCGACGCCGGGGTGCGACTTCATCCCCGCGCCGACGACCGACACCTTGCCCATGAGCTCGTCATGAAACGCCGAGATGCCGAGCTCGGATTCCAGCGGCGCCAGCGCGGCGCGCGCGGCGTCGACCTTCGAGCGCGGGATCGTGAACGAGATGTCGGCGCGCGCACCCGCGGAGACCGGCTCGTTCTGGATGATCATGTCGACGTTGA
>DASXCR010000216.1:0-1713 GCA_036491075.1 Solirubrobacteraceae bacterium | reverse complement strand
ATCCTCGACCCGCCGAAGCTGCCCGCGCTCGCCGCGCGGATCTGGGCGGGGATCGAGAAGGCGAACCTGCAGTCGGACCTGGGCGTGGCGGAGCGCCCCGACGACCTCGGCGCGCTCGTCGAGCACATCGACGGCTATCTCTGCGAGATCAAGGACATCCAGATCAAGGACGGGCTGCACGTGCTCGGGCAGGTACCGGCCGGCGACCAGCTGCGCGGCCTCACGGCGGCGATGCTGCGGCTCGGGTCCGGCGACGTGCCCGGCCTGCGGCGCGCGGTCGGGGCCGCGTTCGGCCTCGACGAGGAGGCGCTCGTCGCCGCTCCGGGCGCGCCTGCCCCGTCGCCGGACCGCGCCGCAGACCCCGACGGCGGATGCCTTCGCCCCGACCCCACGATCGACGTTCCCACCCGGCCCGGCGTCGCGGCGCTGCTCGAGCGCTTCGGCGGCCCGTCCGCGAGCGCCGGCGACCTCGTCGACCGCCTCGAAGCGGCGCAGATGGCGCTGCTCGACGCGCTCGCCCTCGCCGGCTGGGAGGCCGGCGCGGTGCCGCGGGTCTGCGCGGACGTGCTCGGCCACGCCGACCCCGGGGTGCAGCGCGCGCTGCGCTTCGCCGCGACCGAGGTCGTGCCGCGCATCCGCCGCACGCCGGACGAGCTGCACCACATCGTCGCCGCGCTGCACGGCCGTCACGTCCCGGCCGGGCCGTCGGGCGCGCCGACGCGCGGCCGCCTCGACGTGCTGCCGACCGGGCGCAACTTCTACTCCGTCGATCCGCGCGCGCTGCCCTCCGAGCTCTCCTACGAGGTGGGCTGCAAGCTCGCCGCCGCGCTGCTCGAGCGTCACGCCAAGGAGACCGGCGAGCTGCCGAAGATGGTGGGGCTCGTGGCGTGGGGGACGGCGGCGATGCGCACGCAGGGCGACGACGTCGCGGAGATCCTGGCGCTGCTCGGCGTCCGGCCGACGTGGCACCCCGAGTCGCGCCGCGTGACCGGGATCGAGGTCGTCTCGCTGACCGAGCTCGGCCGGCCGCGGATCGACGTCACGGTGCGCATCTCGGGCTTCTTCCGCGACGCCTTCCCGCACCTCGTCGCGCTGCTCGACGACGCGGTCAGCACCGTCGCGGGGCTCGACGAGCCCGACGCGGACAACTTCGTCGCGGCGCACGCGCGCGCCGACGCCGCGCGGCTGGCCGCGGAGATCGGCGGGGCCGCGGCCTGGCGCCGCGCCACGACGCGGATCTTCGGCTCCAAGCCCGGCACGTACGGCGCGGGCCTGCTGGCGCTGCTCGACGCGCGCGACTGGCGCGGCGACGCCGATCTGGCCGCCGTCTACGAGGCGTGGGGCGGCTTCGCGTACGGCCGCGACCTGGATGGCGCGGCCGCCGCCGAGCCGATGCGCGACTGCTACGCGCGGATCGAGGTCGCGGTGAAGAACCTCGACTCGCGCGAGCACGACATCCTGGACAGCGACGACTACTACCAGTACCACGGCGGCATGATCGCGACCGTGCGCGCGCTGACCGGCTCAGACCCCGCGGCCTACCTCGGCGACAGCTCCGACCCGTCGCGCGTCGTGGCCCGCTCGCTCGCCGAGGAGACGCGGCGGGTCTTCCGCGCGCGCGTCGCCAACCCGCGCTGGATCGCGTCGATGATCCGCCACGGCTACAAGGGCGCGGCCGAGCTGTCGGCGACCGTCGACTACCTGTTCGGCTAC
>DASXCR010000215.1:0-6436 GCA_036491075.1 Solirubrobacteraceae bacterium | reverse complement strand
GACGCGCATCCGCAGCACGGCCCGGCAGTAGATCGCGATGCCCGCGGTCAGCGCGGTTCCGACCGACAGGATCTGCGCGATCGTCGACGTTCCGAGCAGCCCGCGCAGGATCCGCTGCAGCACGTAGGAGACGGCGCACAGCAGGACGCAGGCGAGCAGGATCCGCGCGACCGTGCGACGCGTGGCGCGGCCCTCGATCAGCCCGCCGAGCTCCTCGCGCAGGTAGTACGCCTGGCCGTAGGTCATCGCGATGCTCGCGACCGCGGTGCCGATCACGACGCCGGCGATGCCCAGCGGCTTGTAGAGCGCCAGCGACACGACGACGTTCAAGACAAGCGACGCGCCGGCCAGCTTCGTCGGCAGCCACGGCCGCTGCAGCGAGAAGAACGTTCGCGTCAGCAGCAGGTTCACGCCCGCGAACGGCAGGCTGAAGCTGAACCAGAACAGCGCCTCGGAGACGAGGTCCGTCGACTTCGTGTTGAAGTGGCCACGCTGGTAGACGAGCTGCGTCATCGGCTCGGCGAGCACGAGCATCAGCGCTGCGGCCGGCAGCAGCAGCAGGAAGATCTGGCGCATGCCGGTCGCGGCCATCGCGCGCAGGCCCATCGTGTCGCCGCGCGTCGCCAGGCGCGCGAGCGCGGGGAACAGGACCGTCGCGACCGCGACGCTGAACATCCCCTGCGGCAGCATGTAGATCCGGAACGCGGCGTCGATCGCGCGCGGGGCCTGGTCGGAGACCTCCGAGCCGAGCATCGAGTTGATCAGCAGGTCGAAGTTGATCAGCCCGAGGCTGAGCGTCACGGGGAGCATCAGCAGCAGCACCTGCTTGACGCGCGGGTCGCGCAGGCGCAGCGTCCACTCGAACTGGAAGTCCAGCCGCCGCAGCACCGGCAGCGCCATCAACAGCTGCACGAGCGTCCCGGCGAGCACCCCGAATGCGTACGCGTAGAGCTGGTCGTTGCCGTGGAACATCGGCGTCGTGATGACGAGCATCGCGAGGATCACCGCGTTCCACACGAGCGGCGACAGCGCCGGGATCGTGAAGTGGTCGTAGGCGTTGAGGATCCCCACGAGCAGTCCGTTGAGGCCGAGCAGCAGCACGATCGGAAACAGCACCTGCGACAGTCCGCTGGCCAGCGTGTCCAGCGCGGGCGTGAACTCGCTGCCCGTCAGCAGCGGCATGAAGTACGGCGCGACGAGCACGAAGAACACGCACAGCGAGCCGAGGACCCCGATGATCAGCACGACGAACGTCGACGCGAGCTGGAACGCCTCGCGGCGACGCCCCTTCTCCAGGAGCTCCGTGAAGACGGGCACGAACGCCGAGCTCAGGGCGGCGTCGGCGAACAGGCTGCGGACGAGGTTGGGCAGCTGGAAGGCGAACGTGAACGCCGAGATCGGGCCGCCCGTGCCGAAGTAGCTCGCCGCCACGACCTCGCGAACGAGCCCCGCGATGCGCGACAGGCCGGTGAGGATCGAGAAGATCGCCGTGTTGCGGGCGATGCCGCCGCGCTTGGCCTCCTCGGCGCGTGTCTCGGCCGCCATCGGTGCGCTACTCTACGCGGGCGCCGCGGCTGCATGACCGCGGCACTTTGACGCTATGGCCAACATTCACTCACAGAAGAAGCGGATTCTCCGCTCCGAGCGCGAGCGCCTCGAGAACCGCCACTACACCTCGGCGATCCGGACGTACTTCCGTCGCCTCGAGGCCGCCGTCGCCGCCAAGGACGACACGCTCGCCGACGCCGAGCTCAAGACGCTGCTGAGCACGATCGACAAGGCCGTCAAGCGCGGCGCGCTGCACCGCAACAACGGCGCCCGCAAGAAGTCCCGCGCGACGCGCGTTCGCCGCGCCGTCGCCGAGTAGCACCCGCTACTCCAGCCCCTGCGCCGCCTGCATCCGGGTGGCTTGCCGGGCGCTCGGCTACTCCAGCCCCTCCGCCGTCTGCATCCAGGTGGCTTCCTGGCGCTCGCGCTCGGCGACGAGCGCCTCGAGCTCGGATTGCAACTCGCCCAGCCGCGCGTGGTCGCTCGCGCTCAGCGCCATGGCCTCGAAGATCGCGGTCTCGCGCGCGCCGAGCTTCTCGATCGAGCGCTCGAGGCGGGCGACCTCCCTGCGTGCGGCGCGCACGACGGCCTGCGACGGCGCCTGTGCCTGCGCCGCGGCGACCGGCTGGCGCCTGCCGCGCTTGACCTTCGGCGCCGTGGCGCGCTCCCCGCGCGACTCGAGGTACTGCTCGATCCCGCGCGGCAGGTGACGGATCGCGCCGTCGGGTGTCAGCGCGTAGACGTCGTCGCAGACGCGCTCGACGAAGTAGCGATCGTGGCTGACCACGACGAGCGTGCCCGGCCACGCGTCGAGCAGGTCCTCGAGCGCGGTCAGCGTGTCGATGTCGAGGTCGTTGGTCGGCTCGTCGAGCAGCAGCACGTTCGGCCCCTGCATCAGCAGGCGCATGAGCTGCAGGCGGCGGCGCTCCCCGCCGGAGAGGTCCTTGACGAGCGTGCGCGCCTTGTCGCCGCGAAAGCCGAAGCGGTCGCACAGCAGCGACGCGGTGATCTGCTGGCCGTCGCTCAGCGTGGCGAGTCCCTTGACCGCCTCGAGCGACTCGAGCACGCGCAGGTGGCCCGGGATCTCGGCGGTGTCCTGGGACAGGTGCGCGAGCCGCACGGTGCTGCCGCGATCGACGTGGCCCGACGTCGGCTGCAGCTCCCCGCCGATCACGGCGAGCAGCGTCGTCTTGCCCGAGCCGTTGACGCCGACGAGCGCGACGCGATCGCCGGGGCCCAGGCGCCAGGTGACGCCGCGCAGCACCTGCTTCTCGCCGAAGGCGACGGCCACGTCCTCGGCTTCGAGCACCTTGTCGCCGAGGCGCGAGGTCGCGAAGCGCAGCAGCTCGGTGCTGTCGCGGGCCACGGGCTCGTCGGCGATCAGCGCGTTGGCGGCCTCGATGCGGAACTTCGGCTTCGCCGTGCGCGCCGGCGGCCCGCGCCGCAGCCACGCGAGCTCCTTGCGCACGAGCTGCTGGCGGCGGTCGTTGCGCGCGGACTCCTGACGATCGCGCTCGGCGCGCGCCAGCACGTACGCTGCGTAGCCGCCCTCGTACTGGTGGATCGCGCCGTCGGCGACCTCCCACGTCGCCGTGCAGACGGCATCCAAGAACCAGCGATCGTGCGTCACGACGAGCATCGAGCCGCGCCGCGCCGCGAGGTGCGCGGCCAGCCAGGCGACGCCCTCGACGTCGAGGTGGTTGGTCGGCTCGTCGAGCAGCAGCAGCTCGGGCGAGTCGAGCAGCAGCTTCGCGAGCGCGATCCGGCGGCGCTCGCCACCCGACAGCGGCGCGACGAGCGTGTCCATGCCTGCGAAGAAGCGCGTGAGCCCGACGCCGCCGAGCAGGCCGTCGAGGACCGAGCGGAACGTGGCGTCCGCCGCCCACTCGTGGTCGGCGCGCCCGCCGACGAGCTCCTCGCGGATCGTCGCACGCTCGTCGAGCTCGTCGCGCTGGCCGAGGAGCTCTGAGTGCAGATCGCCCGCGCGCGTGATCGCGCCCTCGTCGGGCGTCTCGGCGCCGGAGATCAGGCGCAGCAGCGTCGACTTGCCGTCGCCGTTGGCGCCGACGACCCCGATCCGGTCGCCCGCGGCGACGCCGAGCGTGATGTCGCGCAGGACCGAGCGGCTGCCGTAGCCCTTGGCGACGTCCTTGAGGTTCACGAGGTTGCGGGGCGCTGGCATCCCCCCCATCCTCGCGGTCTCGCGACCGCGATGCCCCGCGGGCGGCCGGGCTCCGCGCCTACCCCGTCGCGGGCGTGCGCGCGTCCGCCTCGCGCTGCGCGCGGTGCACAGCATCGACGACGTGGTGCGGGCTCGCGACGCCGGCGAACTGGAAGTCGAAGTCGTCCTCGGCCGCGGTGTCGAAGTTGACCGTTCCGATCACGAGCATGCGCTGCAGGACCGACTGGTTCGTGTTGACGTTCTGCACCCGGTTGACGAGCGTCTGCTGCTCGGCGCGCGCGATGATCCCGCGGCGGATGTGCAGGCGGTGGTTGGTGATCGTGTAGGTCGTGAAGAGCCGCTTGAGGTATCCCGCGACGAGCACGATCGCGAGCAGCACGATCGCGACGAGCGTCACGAGGCCGGCGTCGACCTTGTGGTCGGAGATCCGCGTCGCGGCAGCTGCGATCGCGCCGCCGAGCACGACGACGACGAGGCCCTTGAGGTAGAAGCCGATGATCGAGCGCCACGACGGATGGCCCTGGAAGATCAGGTGCTCGCCGGGCTCGAGGTCCATGCGCGCGAGAATACGCGAACGCGCGGACCCCGCGCGGGTCGTCTCCTAACCGGCCTTCTCCGCGCTGCGCAGCCCGCCGCGCGCCCAGTTCGCCGCCAGCGCGAACATCACGAGCAGGCAGCCCGCCGTGATCGCGACCTTCGTCGGCTCGCCCGCGATGAACCCGCGCGACGCCTCGAGCAGCGCCGTCACCGGGTTGAAGCGCGCGACGTCGTGCACCCAGCCGCCGATCAGGCTGAGCGGCACGTACACGGGCGCGAGGAACATGAGGATGAAGATCGGCATCTGCATGACGGGCCCGGCCTGCATCGTGCGCAGGCGCATGGCGATTCCCGCCGACCACAGCGTGGACGTCGCGTTGACCGCCAGCGCCAGTACGAGCAGCCCGACGATGTCGGCGAACGAGCCGTTGAGGTTCATCCCGCTGACGAGCCCCGCCACGCAGACGACGCCGACCACGAGCAGCGCCCGCGCCATCGCGGCGAGCATGTAGCCGATCACGATCCCGCCGCGGTTGGGCGAGGCCAGCAGGAGGCGCCGCGCGAAGCCGAACTCGAAGTCGGCCGCGATCGCGAAGCCGGTGAAGACCCCGCCGAAGGCCGCGGCCTGGATGCAGACGAAGCCGAACTGAAACGCCGTGTAGCCGGCGTCGTAGTGAAAGCCCGGGGTGTTGCGCACGTTCGACAGACCGCCCGCGAAGGCGATGAAGAAGAACAGCGGGAACATGATGCTCGGGACGATGATCGCCGGGTTGGTGAGCGCGTTGTGGATCCCGCGCCAGGCGATCGTCAGCGCGACCGAGCGCGTGCGGGCGAGGCGGCTCATGACCGCGCCAGCCGGCCGCGCAGGGCCCGCGAGCTGAGCCCGAGGAACAGCACGATCATCGCCGCCGCGATCCCGAAGCCCGCCTCCAGCGCACCGGCGTCCCAGCCCGTGATGACCAGGCTGCGGATCCCCTCGACGAGATAGGAGACGGGGTTGTACGTCGCGACCGTGCGAAACCAGTGCTGCTCGATGAGGTTGCGCGGCAGCGACGCCGAGCTCAGGAACAGCAGCACGAAGAACAGCGGGAAGAAGCCCTGCACCGCCTCTCCCGTGCCGGCCCGCAGCGCGACGAACGTCCCGAAGCAGGCGAACGCCATGCAGATCGCGACCGCGAGCACGAGCAGCACGAGCGCGCCGCCCACCCCCGAGGCGATCCCGGCGCCGAACGCGATGCCGGTGAGCAGGTAGAGCACCGCGCTGACGGCACCCGTGAAGAGCGCGCCGCCGAGCTGTCCGGCGAGCAGCGCCGAGCCGGACATCGGCGTCAGCGAGAGGCGGTCCAGGAAGCCGTTCTCGATGTCGCGAGCGAGGTCCTGACCGCTGTTGAGGGCCGCGAACAGGGCGCCCTGCATGAACGGGACGGCGAGCGCGAAGTCGAGGTAGCTGTGCGTCGGGAAGCCCCGGATCCTGGTGGCCGCGGCGAGGCCGGAGGTGTTCACGCCGAGCAGGATCAGCGGGAAGATGATCGGGAAGACGAGCTGCGCGGGGGTGCGCAGGCTGTGCAGCATCGAGCGGCCCGCGAGCAGGCCGAACTGGCTGAGCGCGCGGTTGCGCGCCGGGATGGCGAGCGCGGTCATGCCGTCGCCTTCTCCTTGGAGCGGCCACGGCCACGGCCACGTCCGCGGGCACCGTCGTCGTCGCCGCCGCCGGCACCGTCGGCGGACGGGGCTTCCTCCGCCGCGTCGCCGGCACCCTCGAGGCTGCGGCCGGTCTTCGCGAGGAAGACGTCGTCGAGCGTCGGCTCGTGCAGCGCGAGGTGGGCGACCGCGACCCCGGCGGCGTCGAGCGCGCGGACGATGTCGGCGAGCTGCTCGGCGCCCGAGTTCAGCCGCACCGCGACCGAGCCCGGCGTGCGCTCGGCGACCGGCGTGCCGAACGGCGCGAGCGCGGTGCGCGCGGCGTCGCAGCCCTCGGCCTCGCGCGGGACGATCTCGACCGTCGGCTTGGAGACCTGCGCCTTGAGTGCGGCGGGCGTGCCCTCGGCGACGATCTTGCCGCGGTCGATGATCCCCACGCGATCGGCCAGCACGTCGGCCTCTTCGAGGTACTGGGTGGTGAGAAAGACGGTCACGCCGTCCTCGCGCGCCAGCCGCGCGACCTCGGCC